>JBAVRE010000178.1:0-7715 GCA_049694695.1 Steroidobacteraceae bacterium
CGCGGGATGGGGCGCGTGATGGCAATGCCTGCGTACGAGTCACGGAGCGCACGTGATGCGTTCGCCGCGCCGTCGCGGCGTCGGCGCCGCGCCTGACCACGTTGAACAGCGCTGGTGGCGCGTAGTCATGAACGGGTTGTCGGGACCGTCGGCGACAGGATGTCGCCGCCGGAGCCCCCATGGATGGGTTCATGGCGTTCCCGACAACCCGTTCATGACTACGCGCCGCCAGCGCTGCGCGCCGACCCCAGCCGCTGCGCAGACCCCGCGGTTACTCCCCCGCGATCGTCATATCCTCGATCAGCAGCGACCCGCAGCGCACCGCACCCTGAATATCGATATCCGTTCCCAGCGCCACGACACGCTGATACATATCGCGCAGATTCCCGGCGATGGTGATCTCGTGCACCGGATAGGCGAGCGCGCCGTTTTCCACCCAGAAGCCACTGGCGCCACGCGAGTAATCGCCGGTCACGCCATTGACGCCCTGCCCCATGAGTTCGGTGACATACAGCCCGCTGCCCATTCTGGCCATGAGGCCAGGCAGATCGGTGCTGGCCTGCGGGGCGGTGACGATCAGATTGTGAATCCCGCCGGCGTTGCCGGTGGTCTGTAAGCCCAGCTTGCGGGCTGAATAGCTGCCGAGCACGTAACCCTCGAGCACGCCGTCGTGCAGCAGCTCGCGATCACGGGTGGCGACGCCCTCGGCGTCGAATGGACTGCTGGCGAGGGCGCCCGGCAGGTGCGGTCGCTCCTGCATCTGCACGAACGCGGGGAACAGGCGCTGCCCGGCGGCATCGAGCAGAAACGAAGCGCGTCGATACTGGCTGGCGCCGCGGATCGCGCCGATGAAATGCGCCAACAGGCCGCGCGCCATGTCGGGCGCAAATAGCACTGCGGCGCGGCGCGTGCTCAGGCGTCGCGCCCCAAGCCGCGCCAAGGCACGCTGCGCAGCGCGCTGCCCGATGGCAGCGCCAGCTTCCAGCTGCGCGGCGTTGCGCACCACTGAATACCATTGTTCACGCTGCATATCCTGGCCCTGCTGGGCGATGAGCGCACAGCTCAGTGAATGGCTGGTGCTGGGAAAGCCGGCGAGAAAGCCATGCGAATTCCCGTAGACGCGCACGCCGCGATGGGTGCTGAGCGCGGCGCCGTCGGAGTTGCTGAGGCGCTTGTCGACACCCAGCCCGGCCGCTTCGCATTCGCGCGCGATCGCCACGGCCTGCTCGGGTTGCAGATCCCAGGGATGGTCCAGGTCAAGATCCGGGATCGCGCGCGCCATGACACTCTCATCGGCGAGTCCCGCGCAATCATCGCTGGCCGTATAGCGCGCTATGGCGCAGGCTTTGGCCACAGTGCGCTCGACCGCTTCCGGGCGCAGATCGGCGGTGCTGGCCGAACCCTTGCGCAGTCCGAAATAGACCGTGACGGCCATGCCGCGATCGCGGTGGTACTCGATGGTATCGACGTTGCCGAGCCGCACGGTGACCGACAGACCCTTCTGCAGACTGGCATCGGCATCGGCCTGCGAGGCGCCGGCGGTGCGCGCCTGCGCCAGGGCATCGCTGACCACCTGCTGCAGTTCGGGAATACGGCTCGCGTCAACTTCCTGGGACATGGCAGAATTGTAACAGCGCACCTGGCGCCGGCCCGCCGGAATACCGTATGTCTGCTGAAGAACCTGTCGACCTGGGTCCGGACCACGACCTGGAAGATCGGCCCAGTCGCTCAGCGCGCAAACGAGCCGCCGAGGGACTGCAAAAGCTTGGCGTGCGGTTGGTGCGATTACGGGAGGCGGAATTGCAGGCCCTGAGCCTTCCCGATGAGCTGCGCGAGGCCATTCACGAGGCGCAGCGCCTGCGCGCCCGCCCGGCCATCGCCCGCCAGCATCAGTATATTGGCCGGCTGATGCGCGATATCGATCCGGAACCCATCGAGAAGGCATTGGCGAACCGCGCCGGTGACCTGCTGCCGCGTGGTAAAATGACCCGATGAAACCCCTGGTCGGCATCATTATGGGTTCGGCCTCCGATTGGGACAGTCTGCGCCCGGCCGCCGAAATGCTCGAGAAGCTCGGCATTGCCCACGAGCTGCGCGTGATCTCGGCGCATCGCACGCCCGATCTGCTGTTCGAATATGCCGCCAGCGCCGCCGAGCGCGGCCTCGAAGTGCTGATCGCCGGAGCCGGTGGCGCGGCGCATTTGCCCGGTATGACGGCCGCCAAGACCGCGCTGCCGGTGCTGGGCGTGCCGGTGCAGTCGCGCGCCCTCAACGGCATCGATTCGCTGCTCTCGATCGTACAGATGCCAGCCGGTATACCGGTGGCGACTTTCGCGATCGGTGCGGCCGGCGCCACCAATGCCGCGCTGTTCGCCGCCGCTATTCTCGCCGCTCGCTATCCGGCCATTGCGGCCGCGTTGGCGCAATACCGGCAGGCGCAGACTGCCGCCGTACTGGCGCAGCCCGATCCGCGGCAAGCCAGCGCATGAAAATCGGCATCGTGGGCGGCGGCCAGCTCGGCCGTATGCTCGCGCTCGCGGGTATCCCGCTGGGACTCGAATTCCTGTTCCTTGATCCCAGCGCTGAGGCGCCGGCTGGCGCCATCGCCCCGCTGCGGGTTGGCGCCTTCACCGACCAGCGCGAGCTGCGTCGGCTCGCGCGGCGCTGCGAGGTGCTCAGTTTCGATTGGGAAAACGTTTCGGTCGCGGCGCTGCGCGCTGCCACGCGCGGCACCGGCACCCGCATTGCCCCGGCGCTGCGTGCTTTGCACACCGGGCAGGACCGGCTGGCAGAGAAGCGGCTGTTCGAGCGCCTGAAGATTCCGACCACGCGCTACGCCGCAGTATCGTCGCGTGCGGCACTGTGGCGCGCAGCGGCACGTATCGGCTTGCCCGGCGTGCTCAAGACCCGGCGCCTGGGCTATGACGGCAAGGGTCAACAGGTCATCCGCGATCACGCCGCGCTTGACGCCGCCTGGCGCTCGCTGGGCGGCGTACCGCTCCTGTACGAAGAGTACGTGCCCTTCGACCTGGAAGTCTCAGGCCTCGGCGTACGCGCCCGTGATGGCCGCCTGGCGCTCTACCCGCTGGTGCGCAACTGGCATGCCGAGGGGATCCTGCGTCTGAGCATGGCGCCGTGGCAGGCGCCGGCGCTCGAGCGCCAGGCGCATCGTCACCTGCGTACGGTGTTGCGGGAGTTCAACTACACCGGCTTGCTGGCGATTGAATTCTTCGTACGCGACGGCCAGCTGATCGCCAACGAGATGGCGCCGCGGGTGCACAACTCCGGGCACTGGAGCATCGAAGGCGCCACCACCAGTCAGTTTGAAAATCATCTGCGCGCCATTGCCGGCCTGCCACTGGGCAGCGTCGCGCCCACGGGCCACTCGGCCATGATCAATCTCATCGGCCAGATGCCGCCACGCGCCGCCCTGCTCGAACTGCCCGGGCTGCACCTGCACGATTACGGCAAGAGCCCGCGTCCGGGACGCAAGCTCGGCCACTGCACGCTGCTGGCGCCGAGCGCCGCTGAGCGCAACCGCCGCACCCGGGCGCTGCTGCGGGTGCTGGACCTGCGCCTGGCGGGCGTCCCTTGAATTTCCACCATGGCTGGGCGAGTCTAGCCGCTGCCCCCTGCGCCCAGCGGGTTTAGCGAGAACATATGTACCTGGAGCTGTTCAAACTCAAGGAGCTGCCGTTCCGGCTCAGTCCTGATCCGCAGTTCCTGTTCCTGAGCAAGGAACATGCGCGCGCCAAGGCGTACATGGAATCGACCATCTGGTTCACCGATGGCTTTGTGGTGATCACCGGCGAGATCGGCGCCGGCAAGACCACGCTGATTGAAACCTTCCTGCGCGAACTCGAGAAGGACGTGATCGTCGCCCAGATCAACCAGACCCAGGTCTCGGTGATCGAGTTTCTGCAGGCGGTGCTGGTGCAGTTCGGCTTCAGCCCCTTTCAGATGAAAAAGGCCGAGCTGCTGGCGACGCTCAATCAGTTTCTGGTCGAGCAGTATTCAGCCGGGCGCAAGGTGCTGCTGATCGTCGATGAGGCGCAGAACCTCAATCTGCGCGTGCTCGAGGAAATCCGCATGCTCTCGGGGATCGAGACCACCAAGGAAAAGGTGCTGCGCATCATTCTCGCCGGCCAACCCGAGCTCAACGAGAAGATGGATGCGCCCGAGCTGGTGCAGCTCGTGCAGCGCGTGCGGCTGCGCTTTCATCTGAGCGCGCTCTCGCCCGATGATACCCAGGGCTATGTGCTGCATCGGCTCGAAGTCGCCGGTTCGCAGGGCCGCGAGATTTTCCAGCCGGCCTGCTACCCGATCATCTACCGCTACACCGGCGGCGTGCCGCGACTGATCAATACGCTGTGCGATACCGCCATGCTTGCGGCCTTCAATGCCGAGCGTGACCAGGTGCTGCCCGAGGATGTCGAAGCGGCGATCGAGGAGCTGCAGTGGAGCGAATTCGCGGTCCGCACCGCCACCGGCATGCGCGTGCCAACGATCCACGGTCGCGGCGCGCCGCACCCCGAACAGCGCGCTGCCGAGGCGGGCTCCGGCGCGCCACTGGCGCGCCTGCTGCTGATCAGCGAAGGCCACACTATCGGCGAACATCCGCTGCAGCGCGGCCGCACGGTCATCGGCCGCGCCTCGGATGCCGACCTGCGCGTCGACAACCGCGCAATCAGCCGCTATCACTGCCAGATCGTCAGCAACCACCGGCTGAGCGTGATCGAAGATCTCAACAGCACCAATGGCATCTACATCAAGGACAAGCGCCTGCGCCGTCATAATCTCAACGATGGCGATGTCATTACTCTGGGCACGCACCAGCTCATGTATATCGACGAGCGGCCCGGGCACCGCCAGCAAACGGCTGACAGCTCCGCCGACACCGGCGAGTACGAGGCTTTGGGGGTGGGAGGCGAAGCCACGCACGGCTGAGCCACCGGCCGATCATCAGCGGCGGGCGTCCTCATTGTCGAGAACCGGCTTGCCGCGCCGCAGGTAATCGGCGCTGGTGGCGCGATAATCGCGCCGGTGCAGCCACACCGCCAGGCCACCCACCAGCGCCACCAGGCCAAGCACCGCGCACAAGCCACTCCACCAGCTCGCGCTGTAGCGATAGCTCAGCACCAGCATCGCCCCCCCGCCCAGCAGATAGGCCATCGGCAGGCTCTCGTAGATGGGCTTGGCGAGTCGGGTCATGAGCGGATGCTAGCCTGCCTTGCGATGCAGGTAAATCGCTGTTCGTGAACCGATGGCCCTGCTCCCGCGCAGACGCAGTGCGAGGGAGGAGCCGGGCACCGGGCCCGGCTCCTCATCTCAACTCGCAGGGCAAATGGGTTACTTGAGTATCAGCTCCTGAATGTTTTCGGAACCGAGCACCGTCCTGATCTTGGCGCGATCGACCTGTGCCTGGTTGGAAGCGGCCACCGAGCCCTCAATCTGCTTGGCAACAGCATCGCCCTTGGCGAGGGCGCCATCCAATGCCGCCCAGTTCTTGTAGGTGATCACCAGCAACAGGTCCGCATCATGCGCGTCACGCGGTTGCACCTGGTAGACGGCGTAGCTCAGGATGTTGCCGGCCTTTTTGCCGAGTTCCTGCTCCTGTTTCCACGTGGTGGCGACCCAGTTCATGTAGTCGTCGAACCTGCCATCAATGGTGCGGATCCTGGACACATTGACGACCGAGCCCTCCGAGTAAGCGTGATCGTCCGCCAGGACGGCGGCGCTTCCGGCCGCAAGACAAGCGAGTGCCGCACACGCGGCCAGGCGATTCGCAATAGACATAAGATTCTCCTTGCTGAGCTTTGAGTTAGTTCTTTTTCGAATTACGCTCAGGACGCGTCGCGATCAATGCCCGGCGGGCCTGAGTTCGTAAGCCGCACAATACGCCCGCTGCGGCGCAATGTCAGTGAAAACCGCGGCGCTACGCCGTGCCGCCCACCGTCAGCGCATCGACACGCAGCGTGGGCTGGCCGACGCCCACCGGTACGCTCTGCCCTTCCTTGCCGCAGGTGCCGACTCCGGCATCGAGTTTGAGATCATTCCCGACCATGGCGACGCGCGTCAGGACGTCGGGACCGTTGCCGATCAGCGTGGCGCCCTTGATCGGCGCGCCGAGCTTGCCGTTCTCGATCAGGTAGGCCTCGCTCACCGAGAACACGAACTTGCCCGAAGTAATATCGACCTGGCCACCGCCGAAATTCACGGCGTAGATGCCGCGCTCGACCGAGCGGATGATTTCCTCGGGCGCATAGGCGCCAGGCAGCATGTAGGTGTTGGTCATGCGCGGCAAGGTGAGGTGCGCGAACGATTCGCGGCGACCATTGCCGGTGGGCGCCACGCCCATGAGGCGGGCATTGAGGCGATCCTGCAGGTAACCACGCAGCACGCCGTCTTCGATCAGCGTGGTGCATTGCGTCGGCGTGCCCTCATCGTCGATGTTCAGCGAACCGCGCCGTCCGGGCAGCGTGCCATCATCGACCACCGTGCAGCCTGGGCTCGCCACTCGCTCGCCGATGCGACCGCTGAAGGCCGAAGTGCCCTTGCGATTGAAATCGCCTTCGAGGCCATGGCCGATCGCCTCGTGCAGCAGGATGCCGGGCCAGCCGGGCCCCAGCACCACGGTCATGGTGCCGGCGGGCGCATTAACGGCTTCGAGATTCACCAGCCCCTGGCGCACCGCTTCGCGCGCCAGCTCAAATGGACGGTCGCCAGCGACCAGTTCGGCCAGCGTATAGCGGCCGCCGGCGCCGGCATAACCCTGCTCGCGCCGGCCATTCTGCTCGACGATCACCGACACATTCATGCGCACCAGCGGGCGGATGTCGGCGCTGAGCGTGCCATCGCTGGCGGCGATGAGGATGGTCTCATGCACGGCATGACAGCTGGCCATGACCCGCACCACGCGCGGATCCATGCGGCGCGTTTCGCGATCGACACGCTCCAGCCAGGCGACCTTCTGCTCATCGGACAGACTGGTCAGCGGATCGTCGGGCAGATACAGCCGATGACCACTGACCTTGCGCCAGGCCTGCACCGCGCCGTTGTGCGGCGTGCCGGCAATGGCGCGCGCGGCGCGCGCGGCCTCTTCCAGTGCCTGCGGCATGATCTCATCGGAGTAGGCAAAACCGGTACGCTCGCCGGCCATGGCGCGCACCCCCACGCCCTGCTCGATGCTCGAACTGCCTTCCTTGACGATGCCATCTTCCAGCGCCCAGGACTCTTCCTGCGACACCTGAAAGTACAGATCGGCGGAATCAACGGCAGCGCCCAGCACCAGATCGAGCGCGCTGCCCAGCAGGTGCTCGTCAAGACCAGCCGGTGCCAGCAAGGAGCTGCGGGCAACCTTGAGGGCGGTGGCGCTGAAGGTGGCGTTGGCGCCCGGCGTCAATTTCAATGTGCTGTTCATGGCTGGCATGGTCTCGCATTCTACCCGTGCAGCACGCGATGACCGAGCGCCGGGAAATTACGACGCGCCTCGGCCTGGGCCGCCAGGTCCACGGGCGCTGTGATCACACCCTCGCCGTCGGCCAGCTGCGCCTGGATTCGGCCCCAGTAGTCGATGATCATGCTATGCCCCCAGGTGCGCCGGCCGTTGGCATGCTCGCCGTATTGCGCGCTGGCGACCACGTAGCAGAGGTTCTCGATCGCGCGGGCGCGCAGCAACGGCTCCCAATGCGCCTCGCCGGTGGGCGCGGTAAAGG
>JBAVRE010000179.1:0-4718 GCA_049694695.1 Steroidobacteraceae bacterium
GATCGAAGTCCGGCAAGGGTTTTGGCGGTATGACATGGTGCCCGACTGTGAACTACTGGACCCGCAGGATTACTTTTCCAAGCAGGTGGCCGGCGGCGAGTCGCTGGTGCGCCGCGCGCGCATCGGCCAGGGCGAATTCAGAATCTATGGGAACCTGCGTCGCCATTGATTCCAGCGCCCGATTGAGGCGCGCGAACTCCGCCGGGCCCGGCACGGCGTCATAAAGAATCACCTTAATGCGGCCATCAGCCTTCGGCGCCGGCGTGACGCCCGAGGGGTAGGCGAGCAGTCCGCCGGGGCGCAGGCTCGCGCGCAGTTGATCAAGTGCCGGGCCTGCCGCGAGTGCCAGCAGCGCATCCGCGCCCCTGGGAGCAAAGCGTTTTGCGGCCGCGGCAACGTCCTCGACGCGACTGTCAACCGCAAGGTCGGCACCGAGGCTGCGCACCAGCGCGAGGCCGTCGGCTCCGGAGGCGGTGGCGAGCACGCGCGCACCGCGCCGCTTGGCCAACTGCAGCGCCAGCGTGCCCACGCCGCCCGAGGCACCGTGAATGATCAGCGCTTGCCCCTTGCGGATATGCAGCGCGTCGTCGATCCCCTGCACGGCGGTCAGGCCGGTGGTCGCTATCGCGCCGGCCTGTCGCAAAGTGAGATTCTTAGGGGTCGGCGCGACACGCGTTGCGATGACGGCCACGTACTGCGCATAGAAACCTCCCGGCGGATTGGCCCAGCTGTATGAATAGACGGCCTGACCGACGCGCAAGCCGTGAACCGCAGTGCCGATTGCGGCCACAGTTCCCGACCCGTCGGTACCCAGTATCAGCGGAAAGCGCGTCCTGGCGTCCGCTGCCACGCCAGCACGTACATCTGCGTCCCACGGGCCTACACCGGCGGTGTGCACGGCAATCAGCACTTCATCTGGCGCCAGAGCCGGCACCGGCATGGTCCGTTCGCTCAACACTTCTATGCCGCCGTAGTGGTCCATGACGATCGCCTGCATGGCGCCCGGCGGCGCAGTGGCGGGCGGTGGCGGTGCCGCGGCACGCGCGAAGCTGAGGCAGAGCAATGAGCTGATCAGCGTGCGTGTAAGCAGCATGAGGTCTGGTCCCCTTGGCATGAACAAACCCTGATACGGCGCTCGTGAAAAGTCAACCCGCGCGGAAGCTCGCTGACGGAATGAGCCGGTTCGAAAGGCGTTGCCTTCATCAGCGCAAGAATCGGGCGGCGTAGGCGCGCAGTCGCTATCAGAGTAGAGATCTTGGCCTTGGCAATGGAGCGCGGACATGAGCTATCGAATCGCCGGGTTGCCGCCCGAGAATTTTCAGGACTTGTTTGGTCTGTCCGATGGAGCATTGGCGGAGCGCGGGGCCCGCCGGGTCGTGGCGGATGCGAAACCGGGATATCCCGATCGGATCACGCTGCGCGATGCCGAGCCAGGCGAGACGCTGCTGCTCCTGAACTACACGCACCAGCCGGCGCCGAATCCGTACCACGCCAGCCATGCGATCTTCGTGCCGGAGGACGCAGGCGCGGCCTATGACCAGGTGGGGAAAATTCCGCAGGTCATGCACTCGCGGGTGATGTCATTGCGGGCCTTCGATGAGCAGGACCTCATGGCCGATGCGCAGCTGGCGCAGGGCTCCGAACTCGAGGCCGTCATTGAACGCGCGCCACCGTGAAGCCGCCGTCGCAGCGACCTCCTAAGCGTTAACAGGCCCTAGCCGGGCAGTTCGTGTGAAACCTCACGCAACAGGGTCAGCAAATAGTCGGCGAACGAGCGCCACACTTCGATATGAAAGCAGTCTGCGGTCTTGCGCCACAGGACGATTTCAGCCTTGGCGAACACCGTGCGCGTGCACATGCCGACCGGGAAGGCATCGAGCGCGAGATCGAGCGCGCACTGCGCGTTCAGCAGGCTGCTGGCGTGCGGCCCATGCAGTTCAAATGCGATCTGTCGCTGGCTGATGTCCACCAGCGAGTGGGCATGGCCAGCGAGCGTAGTCGTGAGCGCGTTGATCACCGTTGCCAGCTCTGCCTGGGGAGCCAGCAGCAGCCGTTCATCGGGGCCGAGCCAGAGTGCGGCACGAGCGCCGTCGGTTACGGCGCGACAGGCGCTGGTGGAGTAGGGCAGCGCAAGCACTTCGGCAGCGGCACGCTGCGCGGCGCTATCGCCGAACAGGATCAGGCGCGCACTGGCGGGGAGTGGCCGCATCCAGGGCGTTGTGTCCACCTGCGGCGAGCTTGCTCTCAGTGCATTAACCATTGAGGCGCGCTCCCGCTGAATCGTAGAACACCGGAGTTGTCACCTGCACGGCGATCTCACCTTCAGGCATCGGCACATAGAGCGTCTGACCAATGAGGTTGCGCCCATCCTTGAGCATCGCCAGGGCGATCGAGCGGCCGAGCGTGGCGCTCGCGTAGCTCGAAGTAACATGGCCGATCATCTGCATGGGCGGGGTCTGACCGGCAGTCGCCACAATCTGCGCGCCTTCATCGAGCAGTGCCGCGGGATCCACGGTCAGTAAGCCCACCAGCTGCTTGCGTCCCGGCGCCAGCATTGCCGGTCGCGTCAGCGAGCGCTTGCCGACGAAGTCGGGCTTGCTCTTGCCGATGGCCCAGCTCAGGCCTACATCGTCGGGGGTCGCGGTGCCATCGGTTTCCTGGCCGACGATGATGTAGCCTTTTTCGGCGCGCAGCACGTGCATGGCCTCCGTGCCGTAAGGCGTGATGCCGCAATTCGCCCCCGCGGCGCGTACTGCCTCCCAGACGGCGGCGCCGTAGTCGGGCGACACATTGAGCTCAAAACCCAGCTCGCCGGTGAAGCTGACGCGAAACAGCAGCAGCGGCACGCCGCAGATGCTCCCCTGGGCGACCGCCATGTGGGGCAACGCGCTCGCCGACAGATCGATGCCACTGACCAGCGGCGCCAGTACCTCGCGCGCACGCGGGCCCTGCACGGCGATCACTGCCCACTGTTCCGTGGTCGAGGTCAGCCAGACTTTCAGCTCAGGCCATTCGGTCTGACGATAGTCTTCCATCAGGTTCAGCACCCGGGCGGCGCCACCGGTGGTCGTGGTGACGTGAAATTGATCGGCCGCTACGCGCGCCACCACGCCATCGTCATAGACAAAGCCGTCGTCACGCAACAGCACGCCGTAGCGGGCGCGCCCGACGGCGAGACTGCTCCAGTTGTTGACGTAGTGGCGGTTCATGAATTCAGTGGCGTCCGGCCCGACGACGCCGATCTTGCCGAGCGTGGAAGCGTCAAACATGCCGCAGCTGCTGCGTACCGCGCGGCACTCGCGTGCCACCGCGGCGGCCATGTCTTCGCTGCCCTGCGCAAAGTAGCGGGCCCGTTTCCACATGCCGACGTCTTCGAATATCGCGCCCTGCTGCTCGGCCAGCGCGTGTATGGGTGTGCGGCGCACCGGATCAAACTGATCGCCGCGATCGTAGCCGGCCAGGATGCCAAAGGTCACGGGCGTATAGGGCATGCGATAAGTCGTCAGGCCGACTTCAGGAACCTGGCGATCACTGCGTTCGGCCACGATGGCCAGTGCATTCAGGCCCGAAGTCTTGCCCTGATCGGTCGCCATGCCGGTCGTGGTGTAACGCTTGATGTGCTCGATGGACGCGAAGCCTTCACGCATGGCGAGTTCCAGATCGCGCGTGGTGACATCGTTCTGCCAGTCGACGAAGGCCTTGGCGGGCGGACGCCTGCCGGGTTGCGGCAGGGCGCCGGGAGTCCCGCGCGCGGAAAACTCCGTGGCCGTGACACTCCAGCGCGGTGCGCTGCCGACTGCTGCCGTCGCGCCCGACGCCGGCGTCGTGCTGCCAAACCCACAGGCCAGCGCCGCCTCGAAGCCGGCGCGCGCGCCATCCTCGAAGGCATTCGCAAGGCCATCGAGACCGCGCGCAGCGCCAGCTGAACGCTCGCGTTCGGCCACAGCGCCGGGCACGAAGCAGTTGTCATCCGCGCGCCACAGCAGCTTGCCGCGGGACTGCGAATGCAGGTGCACGCTGGGCGTATAGCCGCCGGACATCAGCAGCGCATCGCAGTCGATTGTCTCCGAGCGCTGAATGGAGCCATCCGCTGCCACGGCCCCCAACGTCACGCTGCGCACCCGCAGGCGGCCAGTCGTTCCCAGTGCGGTGGCACGGGCGATCACTCTGAGGCCCGCGGCGCGCGCCGCAGCCATGGCCGGGGTGTCGTCCGTTGAGCGCACATCGGCAATGGCCTTGATCGTGACGCCAGCTGCGTGCAGATCGAGCGCTGCACTGTAGGCGGCATCACAACCGGCAAGCAGTACGACGCGTGTACCGACGCGCACGCCGTAGCGATTGAGATAGCTGCGCGCGGCCGAGGCCAGCATGACGCCGGGTCGGTCGTTACCGGGAAAAATCAGCGGCCGCTCGATCGCGCCGCTGGCCAGCACCACTTCTTTGGCACGCACCTGCCAGAGGCGCTCGCGCGGCGCGTGCGCGCGCGGCGTGGCCAGCTGATCAGTGAGCCGCTCGCACAGGCCCAGCATGTTGTGCGGAAAGTATCCGAAGGCAGTGGTACGCGGCAACAGGGTGACGTTGGCACGCCCGGCCAGCAACGCGAGTGTGTCCCGCAGCCAGTCTGGCGCCGGTTGAGCGGCGATCTGCGCACCGGGTTCATCGAGCAGGGCGCCGCCCATCTCCGCCTGCTCATCGCACAGCATGACCCGCGCGCCGCT
>JBAVRE010000180.1:0-7078 GCA_049694695.1 Steroidobacteraceae bacterium
GCTGCAGCAGGCTCGCTATCAGCAATACCGCACGGCGACGGCGCAGGTGGATGCCGAAGCAGGTCTGTATACCGCAGGCAACGCCTGGACCAGCTTTGCGCCGAGCGACTGCCAGGCTGCGGCGCCCACCGGCGGGCGCGGCCTGTACCTCTGGTCGTCCGCGCCATTCCTGGCGGCGCTCAATTCTGGCGACGCCGAACCACTGCTGGCCCGCCTCGCGCTGGCTCGGGTCGAGCACATCTATCTTGCACTGGACGCCGGGCAGATTGAGCATGCCATGGGCGACCAACGATCGCTGCGCACGGCGTTGGCAGCAGCGCGGCGTCATGGGCTGCGCATCGAACTGCTGCTCGGCGAGCCCGCATGGATACTTCCGGCCGGCCGTGCGGCACTGCTCAGTATCATCGATGATCTGCGTGGCTTGCCATTCACCGGTCTGCACCTCGATCTTGAGCCCAGTCAGCTCGACCCGGCGGGCGGCCCCGGGAGTCAATTCCTGCCCGAGTTGCTGGCCACGCTACGCGCAGTCAGTGAACGAGCCGCCTGGCCGGTCGGGCTCAGCGTGCACCCGCGCGACCTCACGGTTGATGTCGCCGGCCGACCCTTTGCGGCGTACCTTCAGGATCTCGGGGTGGCGCCCACGCTGATGATCTACAGCGCTGATCCGCAGCGCGTCGCTGCAGTTGCCGGACCGATGTTGTCAAGTTGGCCGAATCTGCGTACCCGCGTAGCGGTCAGCATCGAACCGGAGCTGCCAGCGACGGAGAGTCTCGCCAGTCTGCCGGGGGCCGAGCGCGAGCTGCGCTTGCAACTGATCGAGACGGCTCTGGCGGGCCGCAACTTCACTGGACTCGTGCTCCAGCCGGCGCGTTCGTGGCTCTACGAGCTCCATTGAGAGGAGGCCAACCCGTGCGTATACAGTTTCATCGTCAGGCCCGCGAAACACCTGACCGCATCGGTGGGCTGGCGGTACCGTACGCCGCAGCAAAGCGCCAGGCACCCAAGTGGCGCTGGTATCTGATTCTGCTGACCGTACTGAGTCCGGTCTTGATTCTGCTGCTCGGCCTGCTCGGCGGATTCATCACCCGCTCCGCGAACGGCGCAGTCACGCTCGATCAGCTGGAGGTCCGGGCGAGCTCTGCCGGCCGGGTGCTACGGATGGCGCTCGAACCCGGCGCCAACGTACGGGCAGGAGACCTGGTCGCGCGCATTGAGG
Organism: Steroidobacteraceae bacterium; assembly: GCA_049694695.1. Lineage (GTDB taxonomy): Bacteria > Pseudomonadota > Gammaproteobacteria > Steroidobacterales > Steroidobacteraceae > FEN-1191. Next base: position 1,217 of record JBAVRE010000180.1, read on the forward strand.
ATCTGCGTGCAGTCACGACTGGCAGCGCCGGCTTGCAACACAACCAGGCTCGAAGTCGTGGCCTGAACTCGCTCGAGGCTGGCGCCGAACTGGCGCTGCGGGCGCGAGCGCTGCGACTGGCCCAGGAGCGTCGCGATTCAATGGCAGCGCTGCAGCAGGCCGGCGCAGCGACGCACGCCGAGCTGCGCGAGGCCGAAGGCGCCCTGGACCAGGCCGCCTCGGCGCTGCTGCGCGCGCGTCACGATCTGGGTCTCGACGCGACTGGCGACTCCGTGGGCGGTCGCCCGAACGCTACCGGGGCGTCGATCGTCTATGAGAACCGCTCGCCCACCGCCGGGCGCGTGCTCGACATCTTCCGCAGTGACGGCGAAATCGTTGCAGCCGGCGATCCACTCGTCCTGGTCGGCCGCAATTCTGACCCGAAGGTGACCGCCTATGTGTCACCCAAGTTCGCGGCGACGATCCGGCCCGGCGCGAAAGCAACGATCCGCTTCGCCGACGGCACCAAGGCGGCGGCCGAGATCTCCGAGCCAGCGCGTGTTACCCGCCGGATGCCGGCCGACCTGGTGGATCCGTTCGGGATGCGCCCGATGATGGTAGTGCTCAAGTTGCAGGCAGCCAGCGAATGGCCCGCGAGCCAGGCGATCCACGGCCTGCCCGTGCGCGTGCGCTTTCACTATGCATGGGAATCCACCGGCCCGGGCAGCCTGCTGACGCGCATGCTGGACATGATGGCCGGCAGGCCTTGAGCTCGCCAGGCTATAATCTGTCATTACAGATTGTGGGGCAGCAGCAGTGAACGTGGAATCCGCAAATACGATCGGTCTGCTCGCCGGTACGCTCACTACGTTTGCCTTTGTGCCTCAGGTCGTCAAGATCTGGAAAACCAAACACGCGCGCGACCTCTCCCTGGGGATGTTCGCGATTTTCAGCAGCGGCGTGCTGCTGTGGCTGTGGTACGGCATCGAGATCGGCGCCACGCCAGTCATCGTCGCCAACGCCGTCACGCTCGGACTGTCGCTGACAATCCTGTTTTTCAAGATCAGGTACCGGTAGCTTGTTCGCCATGGCGCACCGCGGTCGGGGCGGCAGATATCGCTGTGCTCCGTGTGACCGGTCGGCGCAAGATCCGCCACCGCTCAGCGCGGCTTCGCCGCCTTCTTCACCCTGACACGTTCAGCATGCCTTGGAGTTGCAGGCGCAACCTTTGCTACCGCAAGGGACTGCGCGGCAACCGGCGGTGGCGGAAATTCACGCGCCGCCGCCAGCAACCATTCGCGAAACTGTGCGACCTTGGGCATGGCGAGGTAAGGCACCGGGCAGACGAAATAATAGGCCGATCCGTAGGGCAGGACTTCCGTGCCGGCCAGCTTGAGCGTACCTTTCTGCAGGGAGCGCGCCACGATGCTCCAGCGCGCCAGGGCAAAACCCATGCCCTCCTCGGCCGCGGCCAGCAGTCCGGCGGAGTCATCGATGTTGGGTGCCCGCGTTTGCCAGGCGCGCTGCGCATCCAGCTGCTGCCACACACGCCAGGGTTCGTCGTCGCTGTCGAGTAACGGCACTTTGTCCAGATCGCTCCCGCGGCTGAGCAATCCGTACTGCCTGACGACATCCGGGTGCGCTACCGGAACCAGCCAGTCATCGAGCAGCTTCTCCACGTGCAGATTGGGGTAGTTGCCGCGCCCGAAGCGCAAGGCGACATGCACGGCCGTGCGCGAGAAATCCACCGGCTCGCGCGAAGTGTGAAAGCGCAGCGTGACGTCCGGGCATTGTCGACGGAATGCCCGGATCCGCGGCAGCAGCCACATCTGCAGGAATGAAGCGAGCATGGTGATCTGCAGCGGTCCGCCGTGGCGATGCTGCTTCACGTGCTGCATGGCCGCCTCGAGCACATCGAGGCCGGAGCGCACTGCCGGCAGCATTTCCAGGCCCTCGTCCGTTACTGCCACCCGACGGCCACTGCGACGGAACAGCGGCACCTGCAGGTAATCCTCGAGTGATTTGATCTGCTGGCTGACCGCGGCCGGCGTCACATTCAGCGCCTCCGCCGCATCGCTGAAACTCAGTTTCGCAGCCACCGCCGCAAAGACGCGCAGCGCGCCCAGCGGCATTCGGTCATAGGCCCTGGACAAGATTAGTTTTCCTTAACCGACAGTCACTTTTTGCATTTGTTGCAGGCGCGTGCCGGGCGCATCGTGGCGCCCATCGAAGCATTTCACAGGAGTACACCGATATGACTTTCACTCACTACGCAGCGCGCCTTGCGCACCTGGCCCTCGCGACAATCATCGTCCTGGCGGAAGGCCTGATCTTCAAGATCGGCGCCGCCTAGGCCCAAAGGAGCAATCATGGACATACGACAACTATATCCTGACACACCGGGCGGTGCCGCCGCCTGGCTCACCGCCGCTCACCGCTCGAGGTTAGCGCGCGCGGGTCGGAGGCTCAAGCTCGCGGCGCAGATGATCGGCGCGGGCTCGCAGTTCATCCCGCTGGGGGACAACGGCAGGCTGCTGGCCGACCTCGCGCTGCGGGTGCACGCCGCCCGGGAATGCGGCGCATGAGGTTCAGGGCCGGGCGGGAACCCGGCCTGGAACCGCAGTCAGTCGCGACAGGTAATCCGCCAATCCCATGAAATCGGCTCTGTCGAACTGTTCAAAGAGTCGGGTATGTTCGGCGGAGAACGTCGGCCTGCGCTCCTCGATGGCGTCGTGCATCTGCCGCAGCAGGTATTCGAAGTGCTGGCCGGCCAGCCGCGGGAAACCGCCGCGATCGAGTCCTTCGGCATTCTGGCCGTGGCAGGACGCACAGGCGCGGGCATAGAGCTGCGCGCCGTGGGCAAGGTATTCGCCGTCAGCTGACACCGGCGCCAGCGTCGGCGGCAGAGCGCTGATATGGGCGGCCAGGTCAGCGATATCCTGAACAGAGCTCATCTGCTGGTCGTCGCTGACATGTTCCATGCGTGGGTCCCAGCGCTTGTGATGACGATAGTTGACCAGCTGTCGCACTACGACGCGAAAGTGTTGGGCCGCAATCGCCGGAATGGTCCCATCTGGGCTGCCGGAACCATCTGCCCGGTGGCAGGCCGCGCACCTGGCGAAAAGCGCGTTGCCATGCACGGCATCCGGCGTGCAACGCAGGGCGGCAGCGAAATCCTGCAATACGGGCGAGGCGGCCTGCGTCGCCAGGGGCAACAGGGCCACCGCTAGCCAGGCCAATCGTCTGACCGGACCGCGTGGCGACCGCGAGGTGCGCGCCGGACGATGTCGCAGTGAATTCAGCATCCCGTCTCGCCCATATGAAACAAAGCACTGAAACGCATCCGGCAGCAGAACGTAAATATCAATCGCCGCCTATCCGCAGTTGTACGGAGGCGCGGGGCGCCGCGACCTGCATAGCATCGCACGCTGGTGCCCGTCCAGCCTGATCAGGCTTGCGCCAATGCTCGAGGAGTTCATTCACGAACCGCGCGTAGCGTATTTCTCCATGGAGATTGCACTGCGCAACGAGGTGCCGACCTACGCCGGAGGCTTGGGTGTCCTGGCCGGCGATACGGTGCGATCCGCTGCCGACATTGGTCTGCCGATGGTGGCGGTGAGCCTGGTGAGCCGCGCCGGCTACTTTCGCCAGGAGTTTGATGATCAGGGTCGCCAGGTGGAACGGGCGTCGGCCTGGGACCCTGGGCATCTGGCGATGCCGCTGGACGCGAAGATTGCGGTGTCCATTGAAGGACGCAGCGTCTGGATCTGCGCCTGGCTCTATGTTCTGGAAGGCCAGTGCGGCGTGCGCGAGCCGGTGCTGCTGCTCGATACCGATCTGCCTGAGAACGATGCTGCGGATCGCGAGATCACGCATTTCCTCTACGGCGGTGATGAGACTTACCGGCTCAAGCAGGAGATCGCGCTCGGCATCGGTGGCGTGCGTCTGCTGCGGGCACTGGGTTTCGATATTCGCCAGTACCACCTGAATGAGGGTCATTCGGCCTTTCTGGCCCTGGAGTTGCTGCGCAGTTTCAGTTACGCGGCGGAGAACGTGCACGCCGGGGAATCCGCTTACGACATCCCGCGGGTAAGAGAGATCTGCTGTTTTACCACCCACACGCCCGTGGACGCCGCCCTGGACCGATTCAGCTATGAACTGGTAGCGCGCGTGGCGCCCGATCTCTTCGATGTGCCAACGCTGAAGCATCTGGCGGGGGAAGAGTCGTTGAACATGACTCGCCTGGCGCTCAATCTGAGCGAGCATGTGAACGGTGTCGCCAAGAGTCACGCGCTGGTCGCGGCCAGGATGTATCCGGGCTACCGCCTGCATGCCATCACGAATGGCGTGCACCCGCAGACCTGGGCGGCCGAGAGTTTCAGGCGTCTTTATGACGAGCACCTTCCGGGGTGGCGTCACGAGCCGGAGCTGCTGGTAAGGGCCGATTGCTGCATTCCGGATGCCGCCATCTGGGATGCCCATGTGCAATGCAAGCAAGTCCTGCTCGAGGGCGTGCGTGAACGGACCGGCCAGCGTCTGCAGGCCGACATTCCCGTTATCGGCTTCGCCAGGCGCATGACAGCCTACAAGCGCCCGGACCTGCTGTTTTCGAATCCGGGTCGCCTCAAGACCATTGCGAGCGGGCAAGCGTTGCAGATCGTCATGGCAGGCAAAGCCCATCCGCGGGATGAAGGCGGCAAGCGCCTGATCGAGCAACTGACCGCACAGGCGCGCTCACTGCGTGGAGCAATCAGCGTTGTCTACCTGGCCGACTACGACCTTGGGCTGGCACAATTGCTCACAGCGGGCGTCGATGTGTGGCTGAACACGCCACTGCCGCCACTGGAGGCTTCCGGTACCAGTGGCATGAAGGCCGCATTCAACGGCGTGCCGAGCCTGTCGGTGCTCGACGGCTGGTGGGTAGAGGGCTGCATCGAAGGGGTAACCGGCTGGGCCATCGGCAACGGCGATGCCGCGGGCGATGACGCGGAATCGTTGTACGACAAGCTGGAGCGGGTCGTACTGCCGCTCTATTACCGCGCCGCGGATGCGCGTAGTGGCTGGATTCGAGTGATGAAGGGCGCGATCAGCAAGAACGCATCGTATTTCAACAGCCACCGCATGATGCGCCGCTATGGCACCGAGGCGTACTTGCGCTAGCGCTGAGCTCCACGCGGGATGCGAGCCACGATCCACGGTCCGCAGGCTTCGGAAAATACTCATGCGCGCCGGGGCGCTGTTGTGGGACATTAGCTTGGGTCGGGCTGTCGCCTTATCCGGAGATTACTGATGGACCAAACTGAGCTGCGCGGCGTTCTGGCTACCCTGCACGCGGATCTCGGCCGCGAATCCGCGGTAGATGCAGAGTCGCGAACCCTGCTGTTGCAGCTGCTGGCCGATATCGATCGCCTGTTGAGCCAGCCGGCGCCCAAAGCCGCGAGCGCTGCCCCGGCCGCAGGACAGCTTGACAGGCTGCGAGACATCGAAGCCGGACTGGACGCGAAACATCCCATGCTGGCCGCAACCATACGGGAAGTGATCGACATGCTTACCAGGATGGGTCTGTAGACATGGACCGGTGAGCGCGGCTGGCCTCAACTGCGATAGGAGTAAATACGATGCCGAACATAGCCCAACTCGCTGTTACGCCTCGGGCTCGCACCGCGGTTCCCGGCCTCGATCCGGAGCCCTATTGGGACGACGAGAGCCGCTGGGAGTGGATCGCCGAGAACGCCTACTACCGCGCGGAACGGCGCGGCTTCCTGCCGGGCTTCGAAGTTGCGGACTGGCTCGAGGCAGAGCGCGAACTCGAATTGTCCGAGCACACCGGCAAGATGGCGGAGGCATGAGGGCGGACAACATTGTCGCCAGCCATCACCTGCC
>JBAVRE010000181.1:0-4290 GCA_049694695.1 Steroidobacteraceae bacterium
GGCCAGGAGAACCGATTGAGTTCTGTGGTAATTATCCAGGACCGTTTTGCATCCAGCCCGAGACGTCGCTTGGTAGCTGGCGGGATTTCTATGCCCGCTTCATCCTTGAGCGGCTGCGTGTGCGTAATCGGAACGATGTACGCAACGATGTCACCGGCCTTGGTAACGCGTGTGAGTAGGATGCCGCAAGGGCGGTCTTTGACGCCATGGTCACGGCCGACGCGCGCTTCACTCCACCACAAATAGGCGTAACGAATGACCTGACCGGATTGAGGGAGGGGTAGCGCCATCCGTTGGCGATCAACTCATTTCATGGTTGTAGCGAGCAGCTTCAGCGGGGATTTCCACTGCATCCAGTGCGGCAAGGTCTTCGTCGGTGAGTTCGGTTACGTGCATGGCGCGTCGGTCCAGGTTTCTCAGGCGCTGATATTCCTCTGCCGAGAGCAGCACGACATCGTCGCGACCGTGGCTGGTCACGATTACGACTTCACGATGCGCGACTCCCCTTAGGCGACCAAATTCGCGCTGAAATTCGCTAGCGGGCACTCGGGCCATAAGCACGTTCTCCAGAAGCCGACTAATTTCGTATTATACGCATATTTGGTAATATGCGTACTAGTTTTCAGTCGCAGTGAACACTTGCCATAACAACATGGCCGGCCTCTCACCGCCCCTTGAAATCATCCGGCACCAGCTGGTGCCGCCCCAGCAGCTTGTAGAAATCGGTACGGTTGCGCTTCGCCAGGCGTGCCGCCTGGCTGACATTGCCGCCGGTGATCTGCAGGATCTGCGACAGATAGCTGCGCGTGAACTCATCGCGCGCCTCATCGAAGGAGGGCAGTTTGGTGTGCGTGCCGCCCAGCGATTGCTGCACCAGCTCCACCGGAATGATCGGCGTCTGCGCCATGGCGCAGTTCTGCCGCACCACGTTCTGCAATTGGCGCACGTTGCCCGGCCAGTCGCTGGTCGCCAGCAGCTCGACCGCTTCCGGGGCGTAGATCATGCGGTTGCCGGTCTCCTTGGCGATCGCAGCCAGAAAATGCGCGACCAGCAGCGGGATGTCTTCGCGTCGCCGGCTCAGGGGTGGCAGCTCGATCTGTACGACGTTCAGGCGGTAATACAGGTCTTCGCGAAACTGGCCGGCGGCCAGGAGTGGCTGCAGGTCGCGACTGGTGGCGGAGATCAGGCGGACGTTGCTGGCGATGCCTGCATTGCTGCCCACCGGGCGAATCATGTTTTCCTGCAGCATGCGCAGCAGTTTCACCTGCAGGCGCATCGGCAGGTCGCCGATCTCATCGAGCAGCAGAGTGCCGCCCTCGGCGCTCTGAAACAGGCCGGCGTGGTCCTTGCTGGCGCCGGCGAAGGCACCCGCGGCGTGGCCGAACAGCTCGCTTTCCAGCAGGTTCTCAGCCATGGCGCTGCAGCTGATGGTGGCGAACAGCTTGTTGTGGCGCGGACTGGCCTTATGAATGGCGCGCGCCAGCAGTTCCTTGCCGGTGCCGCTCTCGCCGCTGATCAGCACGCGCGCATCGGTGCCGGCCACCATGTGCGCCTGGCTGAGTTTTTCCTCCATGATGGCGCTGCGGGTGATGAAGCCGGCGCGCCAGTCTTCAGTGGTGTCGGAGAAGCCGGAGATTCTCAGCGCTTTCTGCACCTGCGCGAGCAACTCGGTCTTTTCGACCGGCTTGGTCAGAAAGCCAAAGGCGCCCATCTGGGTGGCCTGCACGGCGTCGGGAATCGTGCCGTGTGCGGTCAGCAGGATCACCTTGAGACCGGGCCAGCGCACCTGCAGCTCCTTGAGCAGGCCGATGCCATCGAGCTGATCCATGCGCAGATCCGAGATCACGAGGTCCGGCCTGAAGCGGCTGGCGGCGGCCAGGGCCAGCGCGCCATTTTCCACCGCCTCGACCTCGTAGTTTTCAGCGCGCAAACGGATGGTCAGCAAGCGCAGCAGGCCCGGATCGTCATCGACTACCAGAATGCGGGCTTTGCGTTTGACGTTATTCACTTTCTCACACCTTCGGGTTTGTTCTTGCGTTCAGAGATATTGCGTTCAATGTTGGCGATGGCATCGAGCTTGGCCTGCGCCTCATCCAGTGCACGGCGCAGGCGGGCGTTGTCTTCGAGCTCGGCCTGATACTTTCGATTGAGGGAGGTGAGACGTTCCTGATCGGCGCGGTTGGCGGCCGACTGCAGGCGTTCGTTTTCGACTTTGAGGCCGAGTTCGCGCTCGAGCTGCGCCAGCTCAAATAGCGTCAGGGCGCGCTCGACCGGCGCCAGCGATTCGGGTTGTGCGGCCAGGTCGCGCAGCAGCTGGCGGGCGCGCTCGGCGTCACGCGCGGCATGTCCCGGGGTCGCCAGCGCCAGCGCATAACGCAGCTGGGCGCCGCCCGCCGGGGCGCGCTCATAGCCCTGGCGCGCGCTGGCGACCAGTTCAGCCTGTTCAGCCGGGTTGCCGACCGACAGGCGCTGCAGAGTCTGAATCGTGCCGGCCAGCAGCACGGCCACCTGCGTGTCGCGATCGATCGTGGGCGCGTCGGGGCGCGATTCCTGGCGCGCGCCGCGCAGTCCGCCTACACCCGAGCAGGCGGCGCACAGCACGCACAGCAGGGCGACAATACTACGCCGCATGGGCTTTGCGCCTGCTCGCGGTTGCGGCAGTGGTCGTGCCCGCGCTGGCCATCGCAGCCTGAACGCGCAGCGGCATGCGAATGCGAAAATGTGCGCCCGGGAATTCTCCGTCGACGATCTCGATGGTGCCGCGATGCACGGCGACGAATTCATGCACCACCGACAGGCCGATGCCGGTGCCGCGCACGTGGCCGCCAGGTGCCCGGCCGGTGTGAAAGGCCTCAAAGACGTTGGCGCGCTCGCCGGGCGGGATACCGGCGCCCGCGTCAGCCACATCCAGCAGCAGCTCATCCTGCTCGGTGCGCGCCCGGATGACGATCGCGCCGCCGCGTGGTGAATATTTGATGGCATTGGAGAGCAGGTTTTCCAGAATGAGCCGCAGCTTACCCCGATCGGCCAGCAGCGTGACATCCTCGATCTGTATCTCGAGGCGCACGCGCTGCGAGACCAGCGTGAGCTGCTGATTCTCGAGCACCTGCTTGACCAGCGGCCGCAGGCGAAACTCCGAGAGTTCGAGGCCCACGCTATTGCTCTGCCAGGCGCTGAAGGACAGCAGGTTCTCGATCATGCGCTGCAGCTTGATGCTGTTCTCCTGCATGATTGCCATGATCTCGCGTTGCCCGCCGCCCAGCGCGCCGACCGCGCCATCCATCAGCAGCTCGGTGCCTTCGCGTATGTTGGCCAGCGGTGTCTTGAGCTCATGCGACATGTGGCGCAGGAAGCGGTTGCGATCCTGCGCCAGCTCCAGCAGGCGGCTGCGCAGCCATTCGAGCTGCTGGCCGAGGCGCTGCAGGTCGACCGGCCCCCTGACCGCAATGGCGCGCGCGAAGTTCCCGCCGCCGAGCTCGGTGATGGCACGGTCGACCTGGCGGATTGGCCGGCTGACGCCCAGGGCAAAGCTCAGGGTGGCGGCCAGGGCCAGTGGAATCAGCAGCCCGGATTCCCAGAACAGCTCGCTGCGGGCGCTCTCGGTCTGCGCACTCAGCGAACTCAGCTCGGCATCGATCTGCCGGTTGATGAGCGTCGCTACCTGCGAGGCCTGGGCGCCCAGGGGGCCGAAGTCGGGCAGAGCCGGTCGCTGGTCACGCGCGAGCGACGTCGGCTCATGCAGGCTCTGGGCGATCCTGGCTCTCAGCGCGGCCAGGGGCTCGAGTGCCGCGCGCGTGGCCTCGCTATGCAACTGGGTGCGCAGCTCGGCAATGGTGGTGGCGAGGCTGGAGTCATGTTCGTCAAAGGCGGTCAGGAGCTTGGGTTCGCCCAGCACCTGGTAGAGGCGCGCCGCGCGTTCCAGTGAACTGATCTGCTCATACATGTTCTGCGACAGGCGCGTGGTCTGCACGCTCTCGAGCACCAGGCGCTGGCTGAAAGTGGTGAGCCGGCGCATCTGAATGGTGGCGTGCACGATCGCCGCCAGCAGCGGCACCGTAATCACACCGATCCCCAGCAGCAGGAAGCCGTTCAGCGATTTGGGCAGGGGCCAGCGCATCCGGCCATTCTAAGGCAGGTGGCCCTGGTACGGGTCACGCTCAGGCGTTGCCTGCTGGCGACCGCCACGGGGCCCTACCAGGGCTGGGCGAGCAGCTTCTCTTCCCAGCGCAGGGCAGTGCGCACGATGGTGTCCAGATCGTCCAGCCGCGGCTGCCAGCCGAGCACGGAGCG
>JBAVRE010000182.1:0-3713 GCA_049694695.1 Steroidobacteraceae bacterium
CCGGCGCCTGCGCCCGCCCAGATCCGCGTACGCGGCGCGCGCGAGCACAACCTGCGCAACATCGACGTCGATATTCCACGCGAGCGCTTCACCGTCATCACCGGTGTATCGGGATCGGGCAAATCGACCCTGGCCTTCGACATTCTGTTTCATGAAGGACAGCGTCGCTACCTGGAATCGCTCAACGCCTTCGCACGTCAGTTTGTACAGCCGGCAGCGCGCCCTGACATCGACTCGCTGACCGGCTTGCCGCCGACGGTAGCGATCGAGCAGCGCGCCAGCCGCGGCGGACTCAAGAGCACCGTGGCGACCCTGACCGAGATCTACCACTTTCTGCGACTGCTGTACGTGCACCTGGGCGTGCAGCATTGTCCGGATTGCCACATTGCCATCGCGCCACAGAGTGCCGAGCAGATCGCAGCGCAACTATTGCGCCGCCATCGCGGCCGACGGCTGCAGCTGCTGGCGCCGTTGATTGCGCAGCGCAAGGGTATCTACACGGATCTGGCGCGCTGGGCGGCGGCGCGCGGCGCGCGCCAGCTGCGTGTCGACGGCGCTCTGGTAGCCACCGAGCCGTTTCCCAGGCTCAAGCGCTTTGTCGAGCACAGCATCGAAATGCCGGTGGCCGATTTCGTGGTATCGGTGCGCGACGAGGCGCAACTGCGCAGCGCCGTGGCGGCGACACTTGAAATAGGCAACGGCGTCGCCCATGCGCTGGGCGCGAGCGGCACGGTCGAAGTACTCTCGAGCCGGCGCGCCTGCCCGAAGTGCAGCCGCGGCTTCGCCGCCGCCGATCCGCGCCTGCTGTCGTTCAACTCATCGCAGGGCTGGTGCAAGAGCTGTCGCGGCACGGGGCTCAGGCTCGATGACTTCGACCCCGAACAGAGCGGCGAAGAATCCCAGTGGCTGGAACAGAGAGCGGCGGCCACGCCCTGCCCGCAATGCCAGGGTGAGCGCCTGAATCCGGTGGCACTGCAACTGCGCCTGGACGGTCGTTCCATCAGCGCACTGTGTGCCCTGAGTGTCGAGGCCCTGGAGAAATTCTTCAGCGGCCTGCGCCTCGATGAGCGCGCTCGGGCGATCGCCAGCGACGCGCTGCTGGAAATACGCGCGCGCCTGCAGTTTCTGGAGCGCGTCGGCCTGAGTTACCTGACGCTCGAACGCGCGGCGCCCACCCTTTCCGGCGGTGAAGCCCAGCGCATCCGGCTGGCCGCGCAGCTGGGCTCGAATCTGCAGGGTGTCTGCTATGTGCTCGATGAGCCCACCATCGGCCTGCATCCGCGCGACAACGCGGTGCTGCTCGGTGCGCTGAGGATGCTCAACCAGGCGCGCAACACGCTGATCGTGGTCGAGCACGATGAGGACACCATCCGGCAGGCCGATCACATCATCGATCTCGGGCCTGGCGCCGGCGTGCGCGGTGGCGCGGTGATCGCCACCGGCACCGCCGCCGCGCTCAGTGCCAACCCGCTGTCGGTGACCGGTCGGCTGCTGGCCGCGCCGTTGCGTCATCCACGCCGCCCGCGCCGCGCGGTTACTGCGGCCACGGCGGCATTGCAGCTCACGGGCATCACACTGCACAACCTGCGCGACCTCGAAGTGCGCATTCCGCTCGGCCGGCTGGTGGTCATCACCGGCGTCTCAGGCTCTGGCAAATCAACCCTGGCGCGCGACGTGCTCTATGCCAACCTGCACGCAGCGCTGGCGCGCCGCGGCGGCAGCTGGCAGGGAGTGCGCGACATCCAGGGAGCCGCTGCCGTAACGCGCGTGCTCGAAGTCGATCAGACCCCGATTGGCCGCACACCGCGCTCCTGCCCGGCCACCTATGTGGGCTTCTGGGATGACATCCGGCGCCTCTACGCCGGCAGCGATGAAGCGCGCATGCGCGGCTACAGCGCCAGCCGCTTTTCCTTCAACACCGGCGAGGGCCGCTGCGCGGAATGCGAGGGCCAGGGGCAACGCACGGTTGAAATGAATTTCCTGCCTGACGTCAAGGTGCTGTGCGATCGCTGCACCGGCCAGCGCTTCAACGCCCAGACGCTGGAAGTGCACTGGCGCGGACGCTCGGTGGCCGACGTGCTGGCGATGAATGTCGAGGACGCGGTCGAGTTCTTTGCCGCGCTGCCGCGCCTGCACCGGCCGCTGCTGTTGCTGCGTGATGTCGGCCTCGGTTACCTGACGCTCGGTCAGCCGAGCCCGACCCTGTCGGGCGGCGAAGCGCAGCGCATCAAGCTGGTTACGGAACTGGCGCGACTCGCAGCGCTGCGCCCCGGCCGCACGGCCGCGGCGCACACGCTCTATGTGCTCGACGAACCCACCGTGGGCCTGCACATGGCGGACGTCGAACGGCTCACTGCCGTGCTGCATCGGCTGGTGGATGCCGGCAATTCAGTGGTGATGGTCGAACACAATCTCGACCTGATGGCGCAGGCGGACTGGATCATCGACCTGGGTCCCGAAGCGGGCGCGCGCGGCGGGCGCGTGGTTGCCGCCGGGCCGCCCGCGCAGATTGCCGCGCGCCGCGCCCGCTCGCATACTGGCGCCGCACTGGCGCCGTTCCTGCAAGCGCGCTGCGATTGAGTAAGCCAGGAGGAGAATGACGATGGCTCATGAGCTGGTGTGCTGGAAATGCGGCGCCGACCTGGCGGCTTTGAGCCTGCCGCTGTCACGCCGCGACGAATGCGCCCGCTGTCGCGCCGAACTGCACGTCTGCCGGATGTGCGTGGAGTACGACACCAGCGTCGCCAAGCACTGCCGCGAGCCCACGGCCGAAGAGGTCAGCGACAAGCAGGCAGCAAACTTCTGCGATTTCTTCCGCCCGCGTCCCGGCGCCTGGTCAGCGCACGGCACGCGTGCCGCCGATCAGGCCCGCAGTGAACTGGAGCGGCTGTTCGGCAAGCAGTAGTGTCGTGCCTCAGCTGCCGTTGAAGCGTTCGGCGAGGCGATCCATCAGGCGACCGATGCGCGAAGCGCGAGCCGGCTTGGCGGCAGCCTTGCGGCGATCACGGGTGGCAGCGTCGTTGAGCACTTCCCCGCGTCCCTTGTCGAGCTGCAGGGTGCTGGCGCCGAGTATTTCCAGAGTTTCTTCGAGCGTCAGCGGCCCATCGTGGCGCGCCCGCTTGCTGACCGGCTTGGTGCCCTGAGCGACGCGCAATTTGGCGCGCTTGCCGGTGGCCGGCAGCGCACCGGTTCGCGCGGCGTCCAGCCAGGCATCCTCGCGCACAGGCTTGGGCGGCACCACGGCACCACGCGCATCAAGCTGCAGCGCCGGGCGGCTGCCACTCATGGCGGTATCGGTAGGCACTTCTTCGATGAAATTCAGCTCATGGCCCATGCCTTTGCTGGTGCTGGTGGCCGGCAGAGGCCGCGCGGTCGCGCTGCTGGCGCGCGTGCGCTCACGCTGCGTGACCGGCACCACCGACACGGACTTGAATTCCGAGCGCACGTATTGCGCCACCTGCTTGGCCGACACGGCGTCCGTGAAGAAACCCAGGCGCAGGCCGTACCAGCGGCGCCCATCACGGTTACCTTCGGCGCCGTACAGGGTATAGGCGCCGAAAATCGCCAACTGCGGGATCTGGCTCATGTCGATGGGCTGCACCGACCATAATAGCTGTACGGCATAGGCCGCCAGTTCGGGCGGCGCCACCGGCGCGCGCGGCGCGGCGCTGGGCGTCACGGCGCTGGGCGTCACGGCGCTGGGCGTCACGGCG
>JBAVRE010000183.1:0-7564 GCA_049694695.1 Steroidobacteraceae bacterium
CAGCAGGGCGTCACGAGCTTCCTGGATGCGGTCGCCGAGCCCGGAGACCTGGCGGCGTTCGCAGCAGTGCGCAAGGCCGGCAAGCTTACAGCGCGGGCGCACTTCGCGCCGCCCATCACTCCGGCCGAGGCGACCACGTTCAGTGCGGCGGTGGCGCGGGTGGTGTCGCTCCGCAAGCAATACGACGAAGGTGCGATCGGGCGTGCGCCGGGGATCACCGTCCGCAACGCCAAGCTGTTCCTCGACGGCGTGATCGCCGCCCCGGCGTTGAGCGGCGCGATGCTGGAGCCCTATCGGCGCAATGCCGGTACGGCCGATCATCCGCAGTGGGTGCCAGGCGATAACCGTGGTCCAGCGGTGTACTTTCCGGCCGAGGCGCTCGCCAACACCCTGGTCGCACTGGGCCGGGCCGGCATCGATCCACACATGCATGCCGATGGCGACGCCGCGGTCCGCGCAGCGCTCGATGGCGTTGCGGCGCTACGCAAGGCGCTGCCGGGCGCCGATATCCGACCGGCCATCGCGCATGATGAAATCGTGGCGCCGGCGGATTTCCCGCGTTTCAAAGCGCTCGGTGTCATTCCGGTGCTGTCCTTGCAGTGGGGCAAGCCGGCCGGCGACACCCTGGGCCTGAAGGATTACTTCGGGCCTGAGCGCATGAAGATCCTGGAACCCGCGGGCCTGCTGGCAGCGGCTGGCGCCCGTATCGCCTTCGGCAGCGATTGGCCCGTTGATGCGCTGGACGAGTGGTTTGCACTCAAGGTCGGCGTGACACGCACGAATGCACCAGACGCCCCGGCCGAATACCGCGGCCGGCTGGGCGTAGATCCCGGCCTGTCGCGCGAGAGCGTGTTGCGCGCCGCGACCATCAACGCCGCGCACGAGCTGCACGCAGATGAGCTGACCGGCTCACTCGAAGTCGGCAAGTTCGCCGATTTCATCGTGCTGGATCGCAATCCGCTCACAGTGCCAACCGAAGAGATCGCCCAAACCAGAGTGCTGGAGACCGTCGTCGGGGGCGAGGTTGTCTACCAGGCCGTTCAGAAGAACTGAGCAGGAATCGGGCGATTGAGCCGGCCGCCGCCGGTCGGTCGCGCCATTGACTGCCTGTGTGCATCGGCTAGGATTGCAATTAGACCAATTGGTCTAATCAATCAAGCGCCGACACAGAGGGGGCAAAGACATGCGAGTAGCCAAGGATAAGGTCGACATCCGGATGGAGATTCCGGGGGCGGTCATTCGCCAGCGAAGGGAATTTGGCGACGTGAGCGGGTTCCAGAAGATCAGCGGCGAGTATTTCACTCTGGCAGCGGGTGTCGACACGACTCCGTTGTTCCAGGGATTGGAAGGCAATTTGTGCCAATGCCCTCACTGGGGTTTCGTCTTGCGCGGCCAGCTCACGACGACTGATGCAATGGGCGTGCGCGAGACGGTGACGGCGAACGACCTGTTCTACTGGCCGCCGGGGCACAATGTAAAGGTCGACGCGGACGCCGAGATCATCATGTTCAGCCCGCAGCGCGAGCATAGCCATGTGATTGATCACATGATCAGGAAGGTTGGCGGCGGTTAAATCCCTGGGGAGGCGCAGCGCAGTGCGCCTCCCCAGGATCGCTTACCCGGGCACCATGCAGCAGCCGCATTCAACCAAGCAGCATCTGCTCGATGTGGGGATGGCCATGCTCCTGAAACACGGCTATAGCGGTCTGGGCATCCAGGCGCTGCTCGATGCCACGAGCACTCCGAAGGGTTCGTTCTACCACCACTTCCGCGACAAGGAGGACTTCGCGCTCCAGGCCATTGAACGGTACATGGGGCTCGTGCACGCGGGCCTCGATGCATGCCTCAAAGACGAGAGTCTCCCGCCACTCAAACGGGTGCGGCGGTTCTTTGAGTTGACCGAGCAGGCTTACCGGAGTGAGGGTTATATGGGCTGCCTGCTGGGCGGGCTCGGGCAGGAGCTGTCGGGGGTGAGCGACCTGTTCCGGCGCAGGATCGACGACTGCTTTTCCCAGATCGCCAGGCGGATCGCCGTTACCCTGGAGGAAGCGCGCAAGCGCGGCGACCTTCCCGCCGACTCCAACACGAAGCGTATGGCAAGCCTGCTGGTCGACTGCTGGGAAGGCGCAGCGCTGCGCAGCCGGCTGAGGAAGGAGGCTGCACCCCTGGGGCGCATGCTCAATTTCTTCTTCGAATCGGTGGCCGAGCACTGAATCACCCGGTACCGCATCCGCCATGGCCAAAGAGCCATTACTGCCAATTGATCATTACCCCGCCGGCGGCGGCTGCCGCTCAATACGCGGCAACTGCTCATCCATACATGCCCAGCTCGGCGCTGCCGAAGTCCAGATCGTCATCGCCGGCCGTGCCACTTCCGGATTGTCCAGAGTGCCGGCCCGAACGAAAACCAGATGCGGCCGCGACTCGGCCCGGCTGAACGAAGGTGTTCCGCAATCGCGGCAGAACTCCCGGTGCAAGACATTGCCGCTGTCGGCGACGCTCCGAAAATCTCCGACTTCGCCTTGCACGGTAAACGTCGCGGTCGGAAAGCAGGTATTGACCGTGCCGCTCCCCGCACCCAGGTACTGGCACAATCGACACCAACACACGCGAGTCACGATCGGCTCCGCCTGGCTCACATACCTGACTGCTTTGCAGAGACACCCACCCTGGATCGACATAACCATCCTCCGCAGACGCGCTGAAATTAGACCGGCATCACGGCGTGCCGCGCCGTTTAAAGGTCACGACCAGCAAGAGTATCGCCGCCGCGCCAGCGATGCCAGCCAGGACAATCGGCAGGTGCCGCTGCCGATGGGGAAGGACGAGCACGCCAACGGCGATGGCGACGAAGAGGGTGCTGAGGATCACTGCGCGTACCGGCCTGGCACGCAGTTGCTGGACAAAGACCGCCCAGTTGTGACGCTGACCCGCTATGTCCGTGTCGCGCGCCTTCACGAATTCATCGGATTCAGCCATAGCCGCCTCTGGGCAAATTGGGCGTGTTCAAGTGTGCCAATTCTGGGCGGTCACGAAGCCGATCTTGCGGCCACCTGCAGTCGCGACAGTTCGTAGACCAGCTCCAGCGCCTCGCGCGGCGTGAGTTCATCGGCGTTGATCTGCGAGAGCCGCTGGTCGACGGCGCTCAGCTCGGGCGGCGCGAACAGCGGCAGTTCCGCCTGGCGGTTGGCGGTGGGCGCGCTCTGGTGCTGCGCGCCGCCGTCGCGGGTGCTCTCCAGCACGCCGAGGTATTCGCGCGCCCGCGCGATCACTTCGCGCGGCACGCCGGCCAGCGCAGCGACGCTGAGTCCGTAGCTGCGATTGGCGGGGCCGTCCTTGACGGCATGCAGGAAGACCAGCGAATCGCCGTGCTCGGTGGCATCCAGATGCACATTCGCGCAGGAGTCAATTTCCGCGGCCAGTGCCGTAAGTTCAAAGTAGTGCGTGGCGAACAGCGTGAAGGCGCGTACTTCAGTGGCGAGGTGGCGGGCCACGGCCCAGGCAAGCGACAGGCCGTCGAAAGTGCTGGTGCCGCGACCGATCTCGTCCATGAGCACCAGGCTGCGCTCGGTGGCGTTGTGCAGGATGTTGGCGGTTTCGGTCATCTCGACCATGAACGTGGAGCGGCCACCGGCCAGGTCATCACCGGCGCCGATGCGGGTGTAGATGCGATCGAGCGGGCCGATCGTGGCCGCCGCGGCCGGCACGTAGCTGCCGATGTGCGCCAGCACCGCGATCAGCGCGACCTGGCGCATGTAGGTGGACTTGCCGCCCATGTTGGGTCCGGTGACGATCAGCATGCGGCGGCGCGCGTGCATGTCCAGATCGTTGGGCACGAACGGCGCCTCGCTGTAGCGTTCGACCACCGGGTGGCGCGCACCCACCAAGCGGAGGCACGGTTCGTCTACCAGCTCAGCCTCGCTCCAGTTGAGGCTCGCGGCACGATCGGCCAGCGAGCTTAAGGCGTCGATCTCGGCCAGCGCCATGGCGGTGGCCTGCAGCGGGCCCAGGCCATCGATCAGCTGCGTGAGCAGTTCCTCATAGAGCTGCTTTTCGCGCGCCAGTGCGCGTTCGCGTGCACCGAGCACGCGATCCTCGAAGCCCTTGAGTTCCGGCGTGATGAAGCGCTCGGCCGATTTCACTGTCTGCCGGCGCAGATAATCGGCCGGCACCTTGTCGGCCTGGGCACGGGCGATCTCGATGAAGAACCCCTGCACGCGGTTATAGCCGAGCTTGAGACTGGCGATGCCGGTACGTTCACGCTCGCGCTGCTCGAGTTCCAGCAGGAAATCGTCGGTGTGCGTACTGATGCGGCGCAGTTCGTCCAGCTCGGCATCGAAACCCGCGGCGATGACTCCGCCATCGCGCAGGAAGGTGGCGGGCTCGATGGCAATGGCGGCCTGCAACAGCGAGTGCTCGTGAGCGTGATCGTTCGTGGCGGCGTGCAATTCGCGCAGCAATGGGGAATCAAGCTGTGCGACTGCACTACGGAGCGGCGGCAAGGCGGCCAGCGCGGCGCGCAGTTGCACCAGATCGCGTGGCCGGGCGCTGCGCAGCGCGATGCGCGCCAGGATGCGCTCCAGATCGCCAATGCCGCGCAGCATCGCGGCCAGCGGCTCGAAGGCGCGCGAGGGCAGCATCGCGCCAATGGCCTGGTAACGCTGGCGCAGCACGCCGCGATTGCTGATCGGGCGGCCGAGCCAGCGGCGCAGCGTGCGCGCGCCCATGCCCGTGGCGGTGGCATCGAGTATCGCCAGCAGCGTGGCCTCCTCGTTGCCGGTCAGGCTGTGATCGAGCTCGAGATTGCGGCGCGTGGCGGCATCGAGCGCCAGCGCCTCGCCGTGTTCCTCGACCTGCAGTGCACGCACGTGGGGCAGGGCGGTGCGCTGCGTGTCGCGCACGTATTGCAACAGGGCGCCGGCCGCGGCGATGGCCAGCGGCAGCTCATCGACGCCGAAACCGCGCAGATCCAGCGTGCCGAGCTGATCGGTGAGCGCGCGCGAGGCGGCGGCCAGATCGTAATGCCAGGGCGCGCGCTCGCGCAGCAGCGCGGCCCCGCACCAGGGCTTGAGCGTGCTGGCCTGATCCTCGCGCAACAGCAGCTCCGCCGGGCGCAGCCGCTCGAGTTCGGCGGCGAGCACGGCTGGCCCCTGTGATTCCAGCACCGTGAAGCGGCCCGAGGCCAGCTCCAGCCAGGCCAGTCCAAAGCGCTCGCTGGCCGCGTCATAGAGCGCTGCAGCGAGCAGGGTGTCGCGGCGCCGGTCCAGCAGCGCGTCGTCGGTCACGGTGCCGGGCGTCACCACGCGCACCACCTGGCGCTCCACCGGTCCCTTGGATTTCGCCGGGTCGCCGATCTGCTCGCAGATCGCCACCGATTCACCGCGTCGCAGCAGCTTGGCCAGGTACCCCTCGACGCTGTGCACGGGCACGCCGGCCATGGGGATGGGCTCGCCGGCCGACTGGCCCCGCGCGGTCAGGGCGATGTCCAGCAGGGTGGCGGCGCGCCGGGCATCGTCAAAGAACATCTCGTAGAAATCGCCCATGCGATAGAACAGCAGCGTGTGCGGATGCTGCGCCTTGATGCGCAGATACTGCTGCATTACCGGCGTATTGGGGTTCGGCAGGGCGGTCGGGGCGGTCGGCATGGAGGGCGAATCATACACAGGCTCTTTGCAGCGCATTCGACCGCCTGGCTTGCGATACTAGGCCCATGACAGCAGGCCCCAATGCAGCCCGAGTCCGGATGTTGGCCGAACAGGTGGGCCGGAAGCTGCTCGCAGCACGCTGGCGCGTGGTGACGGCCGAATCCTGCACCGGCGGGGGCGTGGCGGCCGCCCTGACGGACGTGCCGGGCAGCTCACAGTGGTTCGAGCGCGGCTACGTCACCTATTCCAATCTCGCCAAGCAGCAGGACCTGGGGGTCAGCGCCGTGACGCTGGAGGCCCAGGGCGCGGTGAGCGCGGCGGTGGTCGCTGAAATGGCCGCCGGCGCGCTGCGGGCGGCTGGTGCCGATCTGGCCGTGGCCGTCAGTGGCGTCGCCGGGCCGGACGGGGGTACCCCGGACAAGCCGGTGGGCCTGGTATGGTTCGCGCTGGCTCGCCGGGCGGGCGCGGGGCACAGTGAATTGCAGCATTTTCCGGGCGATCGCGCGGCCGTACGCCTCGCGGCCGTGCAGCGGGCGCTGGAGTTGATCAGCGCCGCGGCGGGCACAGCGGATAGCTGAATATCTTTGCACCCACGTGCCTTTTGCGACCCGCCGTGGCAGCGCGATGTGGGATAATTGCCCGCACACCACCAGAGGTTTCTAACGGCATGGACGACAATCGCAAGAAGGCGCTGGCCGCCGCACTCGGGCAGATCGAAAAGCAGTTTGGCAAGGGCTCAGTCATGCGCCTGGGCGATGCCCCGGCGATCTGGGACGTCGAGTCCGTGCCCACCGGCTCCCTTGGGCTCGATATCGCCTTAGGGATCGGCGGGCTGCCGCGCGGCCGCGTGGTCGAGATCTACGGCCCGGAATCCTCCGGCAAGACCACGCTCACGCTGGCGGTCATTGCCGAGGTGCAAAAGCTGGGCGGCACCGCCGCCTTCGTCGATGCTGAGCATGCGCTCGACCCCTCTTACGCCGAGAAGCTGGGCGTCAATATCAAGGAACTGCTGGTCTCGCAGCCCGACAACGGTGAGCAGGCTCTCGAGATCACCGACATGCTGGTGCGCTCCGGCGCGGTCGACGTGGTGGTCATCGATTCCGTCGCGGCGCTCACGCCCAAGGCGGAAATCGAAGGCGAAATGGGCGAAATGCAGCTCGGCCTGCATGCGCGCCTCATGAGCCAGGCGCTGCGCAAGCTCACCGGCAACATCAAGCGCTCCAACACCATGGTCATCTTCATCAACCAGATCCGCATGAAGATCGGCGTCATGTTCGGCAGCCCCGAAACCACCACTGGCGGCAATGCCCTCAAGTTCTACGCCTCGGTGCGCCTCGATATCCGCCGCATCGGCGCCATCAAGAATGGCGAAGAGGTGGTGGGCAACCAGACGCGCGTCAAAGTGGTCAAGAACAAGGTCGCGCCGCCGTTTCGCGAGGCAGAATTCGAGATCATGTACGGCGCCGGCATCTCGCATCTGGGCGAACTGATCGAGATCGGTTCGAACAACGGCATCATCGAGAAGTCGGGCGCCTGGTACAGCTATAAAGGCGAGCGCATCGGCCAGGGCAAGGACAACACCCGCGAGTTCCTCAAGGGCCGCAAAGACCTGGCCGACGAAATCGAGGCGCAGATCCGCGCCAAGCTGTTGCCCGTCAAGCCGCGTGTCGAGCTTCAGGAAAAGAGCGCCTAAAGGGCGCCACGTCGGCGCTCGATTCGCCTCGCAACCCGACGACGTCGCGGCCGCGGAACTCGCGGCGGTGACGCTGCTGGCGCGCCGCGATTTTGGCAGCGCCGAGCTGGCCGGGCGGCTGCGCGAGCGCGGCTACGACGAGCCCACGGTTTCGGCCCTCATCGCTTCCCTGCTCGAGCGCCGGGCGCTCGATGACGCGCGCTTCGCCACGCATTTCGTGGCCTAC
>JBAVRE010000184.1:0-3854 GCA_049694695.1 Steroidobacteraceae bacterium
CAGCGCTATTTCGATCAGGGCATGCGTTTTCTGTGGGCTTTCAACCATGATGAGTCGACGCGTTCCTTCGCCCGCGCCCTCGAGATCGATCCGTCCTGCGCGATGTGCGCCTGGGGCGTCGCGCTGACGATCGGCCCGAACTACAACCTGCCGATGCTGGCGGAGACGCGGGCGAAGATCGCTTTCGCCGCGACGCTCCGTGCCCAGAGCCTGGCGGGTTCCGCCAGCAAGGTCGAACAGGCCCTGATTGCGGCACTGCGCCTGCGCTACCCGAGCGCGCAGCCGCTCGATCCAACGACTGCGATTCCGGTACTCACGGCCTATGCTGCCGCCATGGGCGATGTCGCCCGGCGCTTCCCGGATGATCTCGACGTGCAGACGCTGCATGCCGAAAGCCTGATGAACGTGCACGCGTGGAAGCTCTGGGGCGCCGATGGCACGCCCACTGCAGGCACCACGGAAATCGTGGCAACGCTCGAGAACGTACTGGCCCACGACCCGACGCACATGGGCGCCCTGCATTACTACGTCCACGCCATGGAGGCCTCGCCGCATCCAGAAAAAGCCGTCGCGGCCGCCGAGCGGATTCGTGGCCTCGCGCCCGCGGCCGGCCACCTGGAACACATGCCCGCGCACATTTTCCATCTGGTCGGTCGCTACGAGGAGTCCGCCGAGGCGAATCGCAAGGGTGCCGCAGCCGATATCGCTTACCTCGCGAAGACGACGCCGCCTGATTACTACCCGACCATGTACATCAGTCACAACTATCAGTTCCTGGCCTATTCAACAGCGGCGGAGGGCCGCGAGGCCGAGACCCTCGATGCGGTGCGCCGCTCGCGGGCCAGTGTTTCGGACGCCTTGCTCAACGACATGCCCGGCGCCGATTGGTACGTTGCCGAGCTGTACACCGCCAAGGTCCGGTTTGGCCAATGGGACGCGCTGCTCGCCGAGACGCCGCCGGATCCTGGCTTGCCGGCGCTCACCGGCGGGTACCTGTACGCAACCACGGTGGCTCTGGCGGCGAAGAATCAGCCGGCGGCGGCGCGCGAGCGACTCGCGCAACTCGACCAGCTGATCGCAGGCCTGTCGGCCGATGTGCCCGCCGGGATGAACACGCTGCGCGACGTGCTCGCAGTCGCCAGGCGCGTGGCGGCGGCGCGCATCGGCACGGTCGAGGGACGTACCGAAGATACGTTGCGCGATCTCGCGGAGGCGGTCCGGCTCGAGGATGGACTGGCCTACAATGAGCCCGCCGACTGGTTCTTCCCGGTGCGGCATCTGCTAGGCGCGGAACTCATGCGCGCCGCACGGCCCGCGGAGGCCGAGCGTGTCTACCGGGACGACCTCCAGCGTCACCCCGGCAACGGCTGGGCGCTATTTGGCCTGGCGCAGGCGCTTAAGGCCCAGGGGCGCAGCGACGAGGCGCGCGCCACCGAGGCGCAGTTCCGGCAGGCCTGGAGTCACGCCACGATCGCCATCAGCGCCTCGGCATTCTGAGGTCGTGTACCAGGAATATGTGTGACATTCACCCAAGTGCCCCGGTGGACACACCGGTCGAAATGGCTATTCAAGCAGCGTAGACTCCGAAGATGAATACTGCGTCATACCCACCTTTGGCTCGAAGGTTGGTTGTTGTCGCAGCGGCAATTGTTGCGCTGCTGCTCTTCTGCCAGTACGGCTGCGTCGCCACCAAATACAAGCTCGCCAAAAAGGACACGCCAGCTGCACAATCCTTATCCATTGCATTCCCGCCCTCGTTGCCGCTACTACCGACGCTCGTCAGTCTTATTGGCTATGGCGGGCCGGGTTCGTGGAAGCGTGCAGCATTGTGGGACGAATACGTCGTCACACTTGAGAATCGCGGCGAGCGTCCGCTCACCATCGATTCCGCAACGCTTGCCGGCTCTGCTGGAACAGCGTATGCCGCAGGCAGTGATCCTTGGGCAGTCGAAAAACAGAGCAAAGCGCTGGAGAAACAGTACCAAGACCGTGGTGAGGCCTTCTTGCGCACCGCTGGACCTGGCGTCGTTATCGTTGGCGTCGGCGCAGCAACCGCCTCAGCTACCGCTGGAGGTGTCGCTTTCGTCTCGCCCGCGGTCGCCGGAGCGGCTGTTGCTACGATAGTCGTCCTGCCTGTGTATTACGCAACTGTCATTGGCATCAATCATCACAACAAGAAGGCGGTGATGACCGAGTTCAAGCGCCGTCGACTGTCGCTGCCGCTGACGATCGCTCCGGGCGAGACTCGAACTGGCAGCCTGTTCTACCCCATGGTTCGAAGCCCCGGCTCGCTGACTCTCAATTGGTCGAATGAAGGCGGCAGCGCAACGACGAAACTTTCACTCGAATTTCTGCATGCGCTGCACGTGCCGCCTGCCCCCGCAGTCCCCGCCTCCAAATAATTCTTGCGGCAGGCGTCTCGGGAGCGGCGCCCCCGGCCGTTTCCGACGGTCCGGCCAGGGGTCTTGCAGTGGTAGGGCGATATGCAGTATCAGTGCAGCCTATGAACACCACGCTCCGCCCCGCACTCGCCACGCTGTCGCTGGCCATCGCCTTTGCCGGCCCCGCCGCCGCGGCCAACCTGACCGCTCTGCACCAACGCATCGATGCGCTGGCCGCCGAAGTTGAGCCGCACGTCATCGCCAATCGCCGCTACCTGCACCAGCACCCTGAGCTCTCGAACCGCGAAACCGAAACGGCGCGCTACGTGGCCGAGCGACTTAAGGCGCTGGGCATCGAAGTGCACACCGGCGTCGCCGTAACTGGCGTCGTTGGAGTGCTACGCGGCGGCCAGCCGGGGCCGGTGGTCGCCCTGCGATCGGAGCTGGATGCGCTGCCGGTCACGGAGGAGGGCGATCTGCCGTTTCGTTCCACGGTGCGCGCCAGCTACAACGGCAACGAGGTGGGCGTGATGCACGCCTGCGGGCACGATGCGCACATGGGCATCCTGCTCGGGGTTGCTGAAGTGCTCGCAAGAATGAAGGCCGAACTGCCGGGCACAGTGAAATTTATTTTTCAGCCAGCGGAGGAGGGTGCGCCAGCAGGTGAAGCGGGCGGTGCCCAGCTGATGGTGAAGGAAGGTGTGCTCAACACCGAGCCGAAACCTTCGGCCATTTTCGGGCTGCATGTGCTCACCCAGTTCGAGGCCGGCCAGGTCGCGTGGCGATCCGGCGGCATCATGGCGGCAGGTGACGATCTGAAAATCGTCGTGCAGGGCCGCCAGACGCACGGCGCCCTGCCCTGGAACGGCGTCGATCCGGTGGTTATCGCCTCCCAGATCGTGCTCGGCCTGCAGACCATCGTCAGCCGCCAGGAAGACCTGACGCGCGCACCGCTGATCATCACGGTCGGCAAGATCAGCGGCGGTATACGCTCCAATATCATTCCGGACTCGGTCACGATGCTGGGCACGATCCGTACCCTCGATCCTGCCATGCGCACCGATGTGGTGGCGCGCGTGCGGCGCACGGCCGAACAGATCGCGGCCTCAGCCGGCGCCACTGCCGAGGTAACCATCGGCGCCGAGGTGGCCTATCCTGTGACCTACAACGATCCGGCACTGACGGCCAGGATGCTGCCGACGCTGCGGCGTGTGGCGGGAGCCGACAAACTGATCGAGACTGCGCCGCAGACTGTGAGTGAGGATTTCTCGTTCTTTCAACAGCAGATCCCCGGGCTGTTCGTGTTCCTGGGCGTGCGCAAGCCAGGCGCCAGCATGGAAGAATATGCGGCGAACCATTCGCCGCGTTTCAGGGTTGACGAGAGCGGATTACAGCTGGGTGTGCGCACGCTCGCCAATCTGGCGGTGGATTACCTGGCGCAGCCACCAGCGGCGCGCTGACCCGCGGCGCCGC
>JBAVRE010000185.1:0-2031 GCA_049694695.1 Steroidobacteraceae bacterium
TTCCAGAGCATTCCCGCATCAGGATAGGCCTTGAGCAGGGTGCGCGCGCTGTGTTCCGCCTCGCGCAGGCGCTCCTGCTTCACCAGCGTCACCAGGGCGCTGATGTCAAAGGTGCTTAAGCCGAGCGCTTCAGTTACCACGGTAACTCACGAGTGCCTCGCCGAGGGCATCTTTAAGCGGCCCGAGCCAGGGTTCGAAATGCTTCCACTGATCGAGCCCCTCGCGGTAAATGGGCTGGCGCACCTGCTCAGAACTCGCCGTGCGCACACTGCGGACCGTCTTGTAGAACTCCACGCATTGCGGTTCGAATTCCAGGCCGCAGAATTCAAGGATACGCCGCACACTGCCCTCGAGATCATCGACCACGTCTTCATGCTGTACCCGCAGTATCCAGCCGGGCAGCACCTCGTCCCAATGCTTCATCAGCTGCAGATAGGTACGGTAATAGCGGGCGATGTCTTCATTGCTATAGGTGAACTCCTGCCCCTTGGCAAACAGCTGCTTCAGGTTGCTGAAGCAGCAGGCCATGGGCTCGCGGCGCGCGTCGATGATGCGCGCGTTGGGCAGCATCAGGCGGATGAGCCCCAGGTGCCGGAAGTTATTGGGCATCTTGTCGATGAAAAACGGCACTGCGCCGGACTTGGCGCCGCGATACACGCGGGTGTCGGCCAGATACTGCTCGCCGAGGCGCCGCACCTCCCCGGCCTGCAGCTCCGGGAGAATGCGCGGATAACGCGGGTTGTTCAGATCCGGGTCGCGGCCACGCAGATTCGCTACCAGCTGCTGCACATTGGGCAGTTCCTGCGTACCCTCGACATGGGAGTGCGAAGCCAGGATCTGTTCGATCAGGGTCGATCCCGCGCGAGGCAGGCCGACGATGAAGATCGGATCGCGATCGGCAACCCCGAACCCCTGGCGGCTGGCGAAGAACTCGCGCGTGCACACTTCGATCTGCTGCCGGGTATTGTTCTCGATGATTTCCGGGCGGTAGTTGCTCTTCGAGCGCCGCAAGGCATTGCCCAGTTTGTAGTAATGGAACGACTCGGCATATTCGCCGCGATCCTCCAGGGCCTTGCCGAGCGCGAAATGCAGGTGATAGCGATCGACCACGCCAATTTCCGGGGCCGTCTGCAATGCCTTCAGCCGCGCAAGCTCTTCATCCGTAAACCGATAGGTCTTGAGGTTGGCGAGACTCCAGTAGGCGTCGCCGAACCCGGGCCGGCAGGCTTCCGCCCTGCGGTAAGACTCTATCGCCTCAGCCTGTTTGCCCAGCGTCTTCAGTGCATGCGCCAGCGACAGATGCAGCTCGGCGTCCCCGGGCGTGGCGGCGATGAGTTCCTGGTACTGCGCTACCGCCCGGTCGTGTTCGCCAAGACCAACCGAGGTCACCGCCTGCAGGCCCTGATAATGGCGAGCGTTGGCGGGATCCTCCTGCAACAGCCGATCGAGCTCACGGCGCGCCTGGCTGTACTTCTGGAGCTCAATGAGCACCTCGGCGTACTCCGCGCGCGCAGTACGGTAGTCGGGAGCGAGCTCCAGGACAGCCGTCAGCAGCAGTTCCGCGTCGTCGAACACCTTGCGTGCCATGCCGATGCGCGCCAGCAGGCGCATGGCCTCCACTTCATTGCCGTGCTGCAGCAGGAAGGAGCGCACCATCGGTTCGGCTGCGTCCAGGTCGCCATCCATGAACAGCCCGGTCGCAGCCACCACCTCGCGCGGCAGCTTGAGGAGTGTCGCCACGTGACTCGCCGCCATGGCGGCGTTGTCGGCCTGGCCGGTCATGCGGTAAAGGCCTTCGAGCATCGACCAGCTCGCCGGCAGCGCGTGATTGATATTGACCGCCTGCAGGAAGGCCTCAATGGCCTGCGGCGCCTGCTTCAGGACGACGAAGCAATGCCCGCGCTCCTCGTGCAGGCGGCTGAAGTGCGGCTGATGCTGCGCCAGCGTGGCGAGTGTGTTCAGTGCATCGGGCACCCGGCCCAGGAAACGCTGGGCAATGGCCACGAACAGCAGCGCATCACGCTCGCCGGG
>JBAVRE010000186.1:0-10069 GCA_049694695.1 Steroidobacteraceae bacterium
CACTGATCCGGACAAATTTCCCCGTGCCGCCGGGACCCGTGTTGGTTCCGGTCAGCGTCCAGTGGTAAGCAACCTGGGTGCCATTCACTGTAACTTTGTCCATCCTGATTACCAGATCTGGAAAGGCGCTCATGAACCCTTGGGCGACAGCAGTAATTGCTGCGCGCCCGACCGCCGGGTTCCCGTCATTGACCTTCAGTGATCCCTGAGCGGAAAAAAACGCAGCGACGCTTGCGGCCTTCTGGCTGCACCAGGCGGCAGTGTACCGAGCAGCAAACTCATTCAGCTTGTTCGAATCCATGGTGGTCCTCTCAGCTGTGCAGGCGGTCAGAAATACAAGCACCAGGGGCAGTAATCCTTGGCCGAGGCGCCGATGCATGGCCGGCTACTCAGCCACGCCAAGTTTGCGCGCCAGAAACCCGGCGGTCGCTGTGTCGACGCGCAGCCATGAGTCATGCCGAAGGAATCCGTGTATTTCATTAGGAATGATCAGCTCTTCAAAGGGCAGGTCGCGCGCTTCCAGGCGCCGCGCCAGATCGACGGTCTGCTGGATCGGTACATTGCGATCATCATCGCCATGAATCAGCAGCACCGGCGACTTCCAGCCATCGACGCTGGCATCTGGCGATGAGTTCCAGGCAACCGCCATCGCCTCTTCCCGATCGCCCTTCTCATAACGACTCGCCGGTTTGCCGACCCAGTCGTTCATGAGTCGCGACCAATCGTGCACGCCGTGCAGATCCACACCGGCTTTGAAAATGTCTGAATTGCGCGCCAGTGCCAGCGCCGTAAGATAGCCGCCGTAAGACCCGCCCCAGATGCCGATGCGTGCCGTGTCGACGCTCGGCAGCGCCTGCAGGAAGCGGGCGCCCGCCAGAACATCCTGGTACTCGGCAGCCCCGGTGTGACCTGCGTGCTCGGGCTGATGAAACGCGCGGCCATAACCGATTCCCAAGCGATAGTTCACGGACAGCACGACGAAACCGTGCGCCGCCAGGTACTGGTTCACTGCATAGGCGTTGCTGTAGTAATCCATGTAATGCCAGCCGAGCAGCATCTGTCGCGGCGGGCCACCGTGCACGAAGATCACGCCGGGCTTACGCGCCGCAGCCTTTGCCGCCGGATTCTCGAACAGCTGGCCATGGATGCGCGTGCCATCGGCCGCTGCAAAGGTCACGCGCTTGGGTACGACGAAGCCTGCGCGGGGAAAATCCGCCGGCAACGGGGCCTCCTCCACGGCGAAGCGTGAGCGCCCGTCCAGATCGACGATGCCGATGGCTGGCGGCTGCTGCGCACCGGCGGCGATGAACGCGACCCGGTCGCGGGCCGCGCTGACCGGCGTCCACTCGAGTGCGCTGCCGGAGGTGAGCGCGAGCGGTGCGGCGCGGTCGACAGGCACGCGGAACACATGTCGACGATCGTCGTCGCCGGCAGCGGACCCGGCATTCGCGTCGTAAATCATGAAGCGGCGGTCGCGGCTGATGCTCACATGCTCAACCATGTAGGCGCCGGGGGTGAGCAGCAATGGCGCGCCGCCCGTGGCCGCGACAGCATACAGATGCGGCCACTCATCGAGATACGCGAGGAACACCAGCTGATCGCCCTGGGCCCAGTACAGGTTCGCTTCGCCCTCGACGTCCGGAAAGGAGCCCGCCAGCGTACGGGGGCTGCGCCAGACCGCGCGGCCAACGCCATCGAGGGCCGACGCCGTCCAGACGGACCAGGGATGCGGCGATTGCGTCAGGATAGGCTCTGGCGGGCCGCCATCGCCGGGGCGTCGGACGAAAGCCACGCGCCTGCCATCCGGCGACCAGCGGGGCGAGGCATCGAAGCCGGTGGACGGCGCAAGATACAGCAGCGGCGCGGTCCTGGACGAGAAGATGCCGATGAAGGCGTGGTCACCGCGATGGGAGACGAACGCGAGCCGGCCGCCATCCGGCGACCAGCGCAGCTCGCTATTCTTGCCCCGATCGAAAAACAGACGCTCGGGCTTGCCCTCGTCCAGGGACGCGGTCCACACATGATCGTCCTTGATGTAGGCCAGCTGCCCGGTTGCGGAAATCGCCGGCGCATTTCCATCGTCGATCTTGCGCGGCGCCCCGCCGCTCAGGGACACGCTCCAGATGGCAGCCACGGGCTGCTCCGGCGATGAAGCCGGATCGGGCGCCAGGTTGCCCTCCGCAGGCCAGTTGGCGTCCTGATCACCCCCGAGCACGTAGACAAGGCGCGTGCCATCCGGTGAGAAAGTGATCTGCGTGATCTCCTGCCCATCGTCCTGCGTGTAATGCGTGACCGGCAGCGGGGCAAATGCGGGGCCGCGTGCCACCCAGACGTTGCGCACGCCTTCGATGTTGCGCACCCAACCGATCACATCGGCATTCTCCGCCGCCGCGAGTTGCGACTCATACGGATAGTGCAGCGCCTGGGCCATCGTGAAGCCCGGGCCCGCTGCCGCGCTGGCGCAAGTGCACAAGAGGAAAAGCGCAGCGAGTGCGCCTGGCTCGATTCGGCGGTATTTCATGGATCAACGCCCTCCCTGGGCGAGCGGCCTGGGCACCATAGCGGGAAATGCAAATGGCCAGGAAGTATAATAGTCGAAACCCCTGGCTAGACTCCGATGTCCATGAACCCATCCCCATCACACGGCTTTCGCCGCTGGCTCCCTGCAATCAAACTCGTCGCAGCGCTGGCAGTGCTGGCGCTGGTCGCGAGTCTCGGCTGGCTGAAATGGCATGAAGACGAGCTGGTGTTTCACACCGAGCTCAGTCACGCACGGGACATGGGGCAGTTGCCGGCAGGCGCCGAGAGCGTAACCATCGCGGCCGCCGGAGGCTATGCGTTGGCGGCCGTGTTGCTGCGCGCCGACCCCGCGCAGGACTCCGGATTCTGGGTCCTGCACCTGCATGGCAATGCGGACTCGGCGTTTTCTGTCGGGCAGCTGCGCCACGGGGAACAACTGCGCGCGCTGGGCCTGAATGTCCTGGCCGTCGATTATCGCGGCTTTGGGCGTAGCAGCGGCGTCGCCTCAGAGCGGCATATTGAAGAGGACGCGGTGGCGGCCTACCAGGAATTGATCCGGCGGGGCGTGTCGCCACGGCAGATCATCATTTGGGGGCATTCGCTGGGGTCCGGTCCGGCGGTGTTTGTGGCCTCACGTCATCCCGCGGCGGCACTGGTGCTGTTTGGCGCGTACACGTCCGTTCCCGATGTCGCGGCCGACACCTATCCCTACCTGCCGGTCCGGTGGCTGGCTGGCATTCACTTCAACTCGCTGCAACGCATGCGCGACGTGCGCATGCCAGTGATCGTCGCCCACAGCGTCCGCGATTCGATCATCCCCTTTCACCACGCGCCGCAGCTCTATGCCGCCGCCAATGAGCCGAAGCGACTGCTGCGCCTGGATGAGGCAGTGCGGGATGGTTTCGGCGGCCACGTCGATGCACTCTATGATCATCTGCAGCAGCTGACACCGCTGCTGCATGAGCTGGCGGGCGTCAGCCAGCGTTAGCGTTGGCGCGCACCGGCTTGCCGCTAGCGAGCTCGGGCTTCCGCTTCGGCTTTGGCAGAGAACACCGCCGCCTCAAAGGTCGGTCTCTTGAGACGCGACCAGGTCTGTTCGGCGGCAAACTTGCCAATCATCTCGTCGACGGGCTCGCCCAGACGGTCGAGCGCTAGCTGCACCTGTGCGACTGCGTGCTCGGTTGAGACGCCAGGCGTGGCCGTCATGAGACCGTTCCGAGCCTCCCGCAGGATGTTCGCGACGCTGGGGATCTCTATCGCTGCGAAGGCGGCTTCGGCGTCGCGCAGGACGATCTTCGGAATGTTGCCGAGATAGCGGGTGAGCGAGTGATTCACGGCGGCGATCCAGAACTCGCAGGCCGTATACATGACGCGTTCCGTGTGGGAAAAGCGGGTACCCGTGGCTTGCGCCTTCTGCAGTATCTTGAGCAGTGAGGCACTCGTGGTCGCCGTGTGTCCGTGTGGCTGTGTCATCGAATTCCCTGCCGCAGTGACAATTTTCCTGGTACGCGCAATAAGGTTAGACTTCTTCAGGTGGGCGATTCAATTGTCTTTATTCGCCGACAATTGAAAGGGGTAAGCAAGAGGTGAATCGCCTGCTCATCGCGCTGGGTGCCCTCCTCGTCCTGGCTGGATTCCTCTGGCCGTGGTTGAAGAAAGTACCGTGGTTTCATCTGCCTGGAGACATCGTCATTGATCGCCCAGGCGTGAAGGTATTCATTCCGATTGCGACGATGGTGGTTGTGAGCCTGGTTATATCGGCGGTAGCGTGGTTGATCAGGAAGTGAGCCCCGGCGGCTGATGTCGTTTTCAGATTATGGTTTCTGCCGAGCTGGATCTGGGGTGGGTTTGTGGAGCGAACCGGACAACGCCTGACATCAGGCCCGCAAAAGAAAGGCCGCCTTGCGTACAGGCGGCCAAATGTCACAAACCCAAGGAGCTGCTTACATCTTCACCTTTGAGCCGTGAGCGGCGACGCACTGCCATTTCCCGTCGGGCATCTTCACCCAGGTGTCGGTATAACGAACGTGTGAATCAAACGCCTTTCCCGCTGCGTCAGTCCCTTTGCTCTTGTACACGTATCGGGCAATGGCCGTTGTACCAACAACCGTGACGTGCATATCCTCAAGGCTGGCACTGGTGAACTTTGACGTCTTCTCGTCTGCGAGCGCCTGCTTCCGATCACTGACTTTTCCCTCGGAATTGGTACCCGCAAACTGCTCAGCCAGGAGCGGTGCCAGCATATCGGCGTTGCTCGCCTTATCTGCCTGCACCCACTGGTCTTCCAGAGCGGCAATCGCTTTCTCTGTCGCCCCATTCATCTCACTTGCCTGCGCTATCGCCGCGCAGCCGAGAGACAGAGCGCCTACAAATATCCATGCGAAGCTTTTATTCATGTCACTTCCCCTATTGTTCTTCGTTGATTTAACAGCCGGCGTGCACTTTGGCGTGTACGGCGTTCGCCGATTCCACTCCTGATAGGAGCGAGCGTCAATAGATCTCTCGCCACCGGGTGCGTACGCCTTAGGAATTTGTCTGGCGTGGGGCTATCTGGCAGGTCGGCGCCGGAACCTTGCTGCAATCATCGCTGCGTTGAGATAGAAGAACGGAAAGAACCAGCCCCAGCCGGGTGGCAGGCGGCCGGCGATCCACAGGACTGTTGCCGTGAGGGATGCGGCGAGCAGGTACGGCGCGGGGTGAAGCAGAGCGATCAGGGGTGTGGACCAGAGCAGGTGGCGTTTCGTGCCTTTCAAGAAGTCACCACTTTGGGGAGCGGTGGTGGCCTGGAGAAGCACAATCCAGCGGAGGACCTGCATCGCGACGATGGAGCCGGCAAGGAAATCGGCGATGACCATGAGGGGCATGAGTTCGAGGGTCATGCTCAGCTGTCCGTGGTTTCAAGTTCGAGGGCCACATTTTGCGTCGCGGCCTCGGCTTCCAGTGCGTTGATCAGGCCCAGGGCTGCAGCGTCGATGGTGTGTTTGCAGAGGATGAGAATCCGGCAGGGCCCGGGGATGGCCTCCGGGTATCGCTCCAGGAGTTCCCCGGCAGCGATCTCGGTAAGGTAGTTTCTGACTTTCTGCGCCAAACGGTGAAGCGTATCGTCACTACCGTCCAGCGGAGCGCTAACGACGATGACGAGATCCAGGCCACCGCTCTGGCAGAGACCGACGATATCGATGCGGTCGGGATTCTGGATGGGGGCGTCGGAGTCGTTCATAACGTCCCGGTCCTGGGTGCCCTGGCGCGTTGCCTGTTGCGAGTGGGTGTCTTCGATCGTGACAAGGCGCTTGCGGCGTGGAACTTCAAGGATCAGGGCTTTAAGTCAAATTGGGCTTGCCGCTGCCGGTGAGGCAATGACGAGGATATTCTGGCAGTTCTGGGCAGCGGTTCCAAGAAATGGGTCGTTAAGGCCGAGGTAACAACTCCGCGCGGCCCTGGGCGCATGATCATGCGTACGAAACGTTGTCCGCAGGCGGGGAGCCGTGAACGTGCAAGACAAAGAAGCGCCGGCGTCGGCCGGGTCGCAGGGGGGCGCTCATATTCCGGCCGCGGTCAGACTATCTCATCAGAGCCGTTGGCTTCCGGACGTGACTTTGAGTTGCACGGGACCAATGGGCGTAGCCTGTCGGCGCGCCGGCCATTGCCATACGCTGCGCGATGTCGCCGATATGCTGCGGGAATACGGTGATGAACCGGGCCCCTCCCCCGACGATCCGGGTGCGCTGCTCACGCATCGCACCGGCACGCTCGGAGCCAAGCAGGCACTGCTCGCAGCCCTAGCCGCCGAATGCAGGCGCGACGATGTGCAGTTGATCCTGGCCTGTCACGAGTTTGAATTGCCGGACGATATGCCGGACGGCGGCCGGCCGCCCACGTTGCCATTGGTGGTGTGTTATCTGCGTTGCCGGTCACGGGACGTGCAGGTAACTGATGCAGAGTCCGGTTCAATACTTCACAGCAAGGCGGTGTCGAGTGTGCGTGTTGAACCGCAGGCGCTTGCGCACGAACGCGTGCAGCAGTATCAGCGGTTCGCCGCGGATTGGTGTCGGGTGCTGGATGTAAGTGCCGCAAGATTCGCGCGCCGGCGCGCGGATCAGCTGCGCAAGGCGGCGCGTCGCTCCATAGTGGAGGATCTGCTGGGGCACAGACTGCCACCGGAGTTTGCGCCGGGGCGCTGAACGGTGCCCGCGCAGGGCTATTGGCGAAATACGATCCTGCCCTGGAACACAGTGAGCTGGCAGTGCAGATCCTTGAGCTGTGCGGGCGCGATCGTATAGGGATCCTGGTCCCATACCGCAATGTCGGCATCCTTGCCCGCTTCCAGGCTGCCGATGCGCTGATCCAGAAACAGCTGCCGCGCCGCCCACGCGGTATAGGAACGAAGCGCGGTATGGATATCCACGGCTTCAGCTGTACCAAACGGGTGCGCACCGTAGCTGCTCTTCAGCGTCTCGCGCACGAGCGACGACCACAGCCCATAGCGCGCCGGCAGCGGTGTCACGAAGTAATCGGAGCCAGCGCCCCAGATCACGCCATGAGCAAGGTACGTATTCAGCGGAATCAGACGTGCCGAGCGCGTCGGCCCGAAGTTGGCGGCATAGGTATCACCGATCCACCAAAGAAAGGGTGCCTGGAGTTCGGGGTAGCCCGCATCGTATTGCTTCTGCAGCATCGCCATGGTTTCAATGGCATGGTCGGTGGGCACGTTGGCGTGAATGATGGCGTGGCGCAGTCCGTGCGTAGGCTGCTCCTTTAATACCTGCGCGTACGTGTCTACCACCCAATCGATCGCGCGATCGCCGATGGCGTGTGTGCCGATGGGCACTCCAGCGCGATTCAACAACGCGACCTGCCGCCGGTACACCTGGGGATCAGTCGTGGGATAGCCGACATTGCCTGCGTCCACGCCACTGGAGTTCTTGTTCCAGTCTTTGTATAGCCACGCCGTACGCGCCCCGCCGCTGCCGTCCATGAATATCTTGACGCCGCAGGACTGCAGGCGGCCGTCGCCCAGCGATTGTGGCAGTCGCGGTGCCGCCTGAAAGAGCGTGAGCGCTGCCTGGACGGTAGCAAGCGTGGATCCGCCATGCCACAGCACGCAGATGTGCGCGTCCAGTCGTCCTTCATCCAGAACGGCGCGATAAGCATCCCAGGTATCCTTGTCGATATCGGGATCCTTGACCGCGGTCATGCCTTCGCGATGCATCACCTCCAGGATGTGTTCAATGCCTTTGCGGCGCTGCTCGGCCGTGGGCGGCGGAATCAGCGCGGTCACCAACTCCTGCGCCGCTTCCTTCATGACGCCGCTGGGATCGCCGTGCGCATCCTTGTCGATGGTGCCGGCCTTGGGGTCCGGCGTCTGCGCGTCGACGTGGGCCAGTCGCAGCGCGTAGCCATTCGCGACCCCGTAGTGACCAGTCGTGTGCTCAAGCCACACGGGGTTTTTCGGTGCTACCGCGTCCAGGTCCGAGGCGGTGAGGTAGCGACGTTCATCGAGCTTGCCCTCATCCCAGCCGCTACCCTGCACCCACTGGCCTGGCTTGAGGAGAGCCACCGCGGCCTTCACTCGTGCGCGTACCTCCGCCACACTCATGGCATCGCCCAGCGGCACCTCATACAGTTCCGACAGGCCACCACTGGCTATATGCGCATGGGTGTCTATCAGGCCGGGTGTTGCGGCGCAGCCCTTGAGGTCAATGACCTCGGTGTGCGGATCGACCAGGGCCAGGATTTCGGCATCGCTCCCGACTTTAAGGATTTTGCCGTCGCGGACGGCGATGGCCTGCGCCACCGAATCAGCCGCATCGACGGTGATGATCTTGCCGTGGACCAGCACCAGCTGCGCGCTCGGCTGCGGTTGCGCGGCGTGGGTCGGCCTTGATGCACCCGCGGTGATCCCGGTAATTATGGTGACGGCTGCGGCGATCGCGCCCACGTGCCATGCACTTCTGGAATGGATTTTCATGATTTACTTCTGCCACGCGTCTCACCGTGGCCCGTCGCCCCCTATTGGGACATCAAGGTAAAGGGGTGGGCTGTTTGACGCAAGCTCTTGAAGAGCAATTGGCCGGACACGCTCCGCGAGCGACTCTCCTCCCCGACTGGAACTTCCTCGTAAACCAACTGAGCATGGGCACACGGACCCAATTGCCAGGGCAGGAGGGCGCGCCGGAGCTTGAACCTGAAGGTGCGAAGCTTCTGTCGCATCACTCCCCAACGTTCGGACAACTGGCTTTCCAGCCGGAAATCGCCCAATTCCGAATGATCCGCTGGAAAATAATCTCCAAACGCGTAGATCTCCAGGCAATCGGCACGCCCCGCCTTGAACCACAGTAGCGTACCGCCTCCTCGCTCTACCACCGCGCTCTCGAAGCATGGCCCGATCAGTGGACCGTGTGCGGCATAGGGCGCCGCCGAAGCAACCTCGTAGATTGGGAGCAGAAGCCTGGAGTAACAACCCACCACTCGCCTAGTTTACGACATGCTTCGGGTGGTGGGGTCCATGGGGCAGGCCGCGCTTCCCGGGGCTAAACAGTTGCACGCTGACCTGGCTGCACAGATTCCGCAAATTGCCAGTCAACTCATCGACTGCCAGATCGAGTAGTAATTCGCCCAGAAAGTCCCAGGCATTGTGCGGGGATCTCGATTCAAACAATGTGCTCGGATGGTACTCGGCCCTGGCCGAGCCTTCCCACAGCAATGCGGCGCTGCGGGTATCGACCAATCGGGCGCCAATCGTCACGAGCTGGGCGTCATAGTGCTGGACATCGAGGTAGAGCACGGCGTCGGCCCCGATGATCTCGAGCACCTTGCCGAGCGAGATCTGGTGCATCTCCGCAGCGGTCGGCATACCGTTCGCCTTCAGGTACTGATCGATCACGGCCACGGGAAAGACGTAGTAACCGAGCTCCGCGAGTGGCTGGGTCACGGTCGATAGGCAACGGTAGGTGGCTTCGATCTGCTTGCTTTCATTGAGCGGTGGCAGCACCAGGATCGAGCGTGGCGAGTGCTCAATGTAACTTGCGTAATCGTGGGGCGGCATCGACGGCGGGTCGGCGCACACATCGTAGGAAACAAACAGAGCGACCAGTAGCAGCTGGCACCGGGCAATGCGGTTCATGGCTTCGCCATGTTCGCCAGCAGGTGATCGACGAACACGGTGGATTCGGGAAATTCAGCCTTTTCCAACTGCAGCTCCCTCGCCGCCTCATCGAGCTTCCCCAGTTCGGAATAGAGGTACCCAAGATGTGCGTGCCAGCCCGGCGGCAAGCGTTGGTTCGCCACGCGAGCGATCTGGAAATCCTGCTCGAGCGCTTCCACCTGCAGTTTGGGAGGCGAGCTGCCCGGGGCGATGAAAACCACGTAGATCGACTGCTCATATCCCCCCCAGGTGTATAGCGTTTGTTGGGTGGCGCAGCAGCCCAGCAGCAGGGCTGCGGCCAGCGTCGCAACCGCGGCCCTGTTCATCTGGACGCCTTCGCCGGATTCCACTTGCCCTGTTCGACGCCCGCCACCAGCCGATCGATCGCCTCGCGTATGGCCAGAT
>JBAVRE010000187.1:0-2247 GCA_049694695.1 Steroidobacteraceae bacterium
ATGTGGGCCGGCCCGCACCACCTGCACTACACGACGCTCCCCGACTGGGCACAGTCACTCGGCATGGTGTTCTCGCTCATGCTGCTGGCGCCCTCGTGGGGCGGCATGATCAACGGCATCATGACCCTCTCGGGCGCCTGGCATAAGCTGCGCACCGATCCGATCCTGAAATTCATGATCGTCTCGCTTTCGTTCTACGGCATGTCGACCTTCGAGGGGCCGATGATGTCGATCAAGACGGTCAACGCGCTCTCGCACTACACCGACTGGACCATCGGCCACGTGCACTCGGGCGCACTCGGCTGGGTGGCCATGGTGTCGGTCGGCTGCCTGTACGCATTGATCCCGCGCCTCTATGGCCGCACCACCATGTGGAGCATCCGGCTCATCGACTGGCACTTCTGGACCACGACGATCGGCATCGTGCTGTACATCGCCGCCATGTGGATCGCCGGCGTGATGCAGGGCCTGATGTGGCGCGCCACCAATGCGGACGGCACGCTCACCTATAGCTTCGTGGAGGCGCTGCAGGCGACGCATCCGTTCTACATAGTGCGCCTGATTGGCGGACTGATGGTGCTCGGCGGCATGTTCCTGAT
The DNA here is from genome assembly GCA_049694695.1 of Steroidobacteraceae bacterium. Taxonomy (GTDB): domain Bacteria; phylum Pseudomonadota; class Gammaproteobacteria; order Steroidobacterales; family Steroidobacteraceae; genus FEN-1191. The sequence continues at coordinate 600 of JBAVRE010000187.1, forward strand.
GGCCTACAACGTCCGTCGCACACTGGCTGAGCGCGCCACCAGCATCGATACACGGGTCATGGCGCCGGCCTGACAGCGGCCAGCCAGGGAGTAAAAACTGTCATGAAGCACGACCTCATAGAAAAACGCACCGGCTTGCTGGCGGTGCTGATCGCGCTGGTGATCAGCGTCGGCGGACTGGTGGAGATCGTCCCCTTGTATCTGTCCGGGCAAGTGACCAGACCTTCCCCCGGCGTGCATCCGCTCGGCGCGCTGGAACTCGAGGGCCGCGACATCTACGTGCGCGAGGGCTGCTACAACTGTCATTCACAGATGATCCGGCCGCTGCGTGGCGAGACTGAACGCTACGGTCACTATTCCATGGCCGGCGAGTCGGTCTACGACCATCCGTTTCAGTTCGGTTCCAAGCGCACCGGTCCGGATCTGGCGCGCGTGGGCGGGCGCTATTCCGACGAATGGCATCGCATTCATCTGAACAATCCGCGCGATGTCGTGCCCGAGTCGAACATGCCCGGCTTTCCGTGGCTGGCGACACACGCCATCGATGCCAGCATGACGCCAAGGAAGATGCGAGCCCTGCGCCTCGTCGGCGTGCCCTATACCGACGCCCAGATCGCCAGCGCGGGCGGCGTAGTGGCCGGACAGACCGAGCAGGCCGCGCTGATCGCCTTCCTGCAGGGCCTGGGCACCAACACCCAGGCATGGCAGTGAGCGCTCGGCCATGAATGAGCTGTACGGAACACTGAGCGGCGTCTTGACCGCTGTACTGATCCTGCTGTTCGTGGGCCTGGTGGCCTGGGCCTGGAGCAGCAAGCGCCGCGCGAGCTTCGATGCCACGGCACGCCTGCCGCTTGAAGAAGATGCCGAGGTCAACGCCAACAGGGAGCGACGCCCGTGAGTCCAGGGTTAAGCGTATTCATCATTGTCCTCACGACCCTCAACGTCGTGGGCGCCGTGTGGCTCATGCTGGCGATGCGCAAGCGCACTGGCAGCGAACCAGGCCCGGGTGCCGACACCACCGGCCACGTCTGGGACGGAGACCTGGCTGAGTACAACAATCCACTGCCGCGCTGGTGGCTGTGGTTGTTCTTCATTTCGGTGGCGTTCGCCGTGGGCTATCTCGTGCTGTACCCGGGCTTCGGCAGCTATGCCGGCCGGCTGGGCTGGACTTCCGCCAACCAGCATGCCGAGCTGCAACGCAGCGCCGAAGCACAGGCGCAGCAGATCTTCGCGCGCTTCACGGGCAAGAGCATCGAGGAGCTGCGCGCCGACCCGCAGGCGCACGCCATCGGTCGCAATCTGTTCGCCAATAATTGCGCGCTCTGCCATGGAGCCGATGGACACGGCAACGTCGGCTTTCCCAACCTCGTCGATCAAGACTGGCTTTACGGCAACTCAGCCGAACAGGTGCAGGCGACCATTACCGGCGGCCGGGCCGGCGTCATGATCGCCTGGCAGCAGATACTCGGCAACGAGGGCGTCGAAAACGTGCTGGCCTACGTGTTGTCGCTGTCGGGGCGTAAATTGCCGGCCGGCGATGCGGCTGCGGGCCAGGCGCTGTACGCGACCAACTGTATCGCCTGCCATGGCGCCGATGGCAAGGGCAACGTGGCCATCGGGGCTCCCAATCTGACTGACCAGACCTGGC
>JBAVRE010000188.1:0-5928 GCA_049694695.1 Steroidobacteraceae bacterium
TACACTCAAACGCGAGGCGGACGGCGGCGAGCGCCCGGCGCTGGTGCGCTCGCTCGGGGTGCTCAATCTCACGGCCTTCGGTGTCGGCAATACCATCGGCGCCGGCATTTTTGTGCTCACGGGCACCGTGGCAGCGCTGCACTCCGGACCCGCAGTCACGCTCTCGTTCGTGTTCGCGAGCCTCGCCTGTTTCTTTGCCGGCCTTTGCTACGCGGAATTTGCCGCCATGGTGCCGGTCGCGGGCAGCGCCTATTCCTATGCCTATGCGACTTTTGGCGAGCTGATCGCCTGGATCATCGGCTGGAGCATCATGCTCGAATATCTGTTCTCGGCTTCGGTGGTGGCCATCGGCTGGTCGGGGTATGTCACGGCCTCATTGGCCGACCTTGGACTGCACCTGCCCGCCGTGCTGACCGGCGCACCGTTCAAGGCCGGCGGCGGCCTGCACCTTATCGCCACCGGCCACTGGCTCGACCTGCCGGCAGTACTGATCACCCTGGCCTGCACGGCGCTGCTGATCATCGGTACGCGCCAGTCCGCCATTGTCAACTCGATCATCGTCGGCGCCAAAGTGCTGGCTATCCTGGTGCTGATCGCGGCCTGCGTGAAATATGTTGATCCGCACAACTGGCAGCCGTTCGTGCCGCCCAACACGGGAAAATTTGGAGATTTTGGCTGGACCGGCGTGTTGCGCGGCGCGGGCATCGTGTTCTTTGCCTATATCGGCTTCGATGGCGTCTCGACGTTGGCCGAAGAGGCGCGCAATCCACAGCGCACCATGCCGCTCAGCCTGGGGTTCTCACTGCTGATCTGCACCGTGCTTTATGTCGCAGTGAGCCTGATCATCACCGGCATCGCTGACTATCACCAGCTCAACGTCGCCGATCCCCTCTACAAGGCACTCAGCCTGGCCCATGCCGATCTGAGCTGGCTGAAGGTGTTGGTGGGCATCGTCGCCATATTCGGACTGATCTCGGTGATACTGCTGAGCCTGCTCGGGCAGATCCGCATTTTTTACGCCATGGGCCGCGATGGCCTGTTGCCGGCGGCGCTGTCACGCACCAGCGAACGCTTCCATACCCCGCATATCGGCACTATCGTGACCGGCGTGCTCTCGGCACTGACCGCGGGGCTCGTGCCTCTCGATCTGCTGGGTGAACTGATTTCGATCGGCACGCTCATGGCCTTCGCCATGGTGTGCGCCGGCATCATCATCCTGCGGCGCAAGTCACCCGAACTGCACCGGCCATTTCGCGCGCCCTGGGTGCCGCTGATCCCGGGCCTCGGCATCTTCAGTTGCGTAGCCCTGATGGTCTACCTGCCAAGCGATACCTGGATTCGACTGGTCGTATGGCTGGGCCTGGGATTTGCCGTGTATTTTGGCTACGGGCGCTACCACTCGAAGATGCGCGAACTCAGCACTCCGGCACGTTGACGGCCAGGCCACCCAGCGAGGTTTCCTTGTAGATCGAGGACATGTCCTTGCCGGTCTGGTGCATGGTGGCGATCACCTGATCGAGCGATACCTTGTGCGTGCCATCGCCGCACATGGCCAGACGCGCCGCGTTGATGGCCTTGATCGCTCCCATCGCGTTGCGTTCGATGCAGGGAATCTGCACCAACCCGCCGACCGGATCACAGGTGAGCCCGAGGTTGTGTTCCATGCCTATCTCGGCCGCATTTTCGATCTGCTCATTGCTGCCCTCGAGCGCAGCCGCCAGGCCCGCCGCCGCCATGGAGCAGGCCACGCCGACTTCTCCCTGGCAACCAGCCTCGGCGCCGGAGATCGAGGCGTTCTTCTTGTAGAGCATGCCGATCGCGCCCGCGACCAGCAGGAAACGCACTACCCCGGCATCCGCTGCACCCTCTTCGAATCGCCGGTAATACGCGAGTACGGCCGGCACAATTCCCGCCGCACCATTGGTAGGCGCCGTGACCATCTTGCCACCGGCGGCGTTCTCTTCATTGACGGCCATGGCGAAGGCGTTCACCCAGTCCATCACATGCATGGGTGCATTGGCATCGCTCTGCAGCAGCTGACGGTGGAGCCCGGGCGCGCGCCGCGGCAGCTTGAGCGCACCGGGCAACACGCCCCGCGCGGCAAAACCCTTCTCGATGCACGACTGCATCACCTGCCAGAGGTGCAGCAGCGCGGCCTGGGTTGCGGCCGGTTCGCGGAATGCGGTCTCGTTGGCGAGCACCAGTTCATCGAGTCTCAGTCCGTGCTGCCTGGCGCGGGCCAGCAGCTCATCGCCCGAGTCAAACGGAAAGGCCACGGTGACCGGCGCCCTGGCAGTAGCCGGATTCGCAAGTTCCTCGGCGCTGGCGATGAATCCGCCACCCAGTGAGTACACTTCTTCGCGCCGCAGCACGGCGCCAGCCGCATCGAGGGCCGTGAAACACATGCCGTTGGGGTGCCGCGGCAGGGTCTGATCGCGATGCCAGAGCAGGTGACGGGTCTCGTCGAAGGCGATGGCGTGAGTGCCCGCCAGCGACAGCTGGCCGCTGGCGCGAATACGCGCCAACGCGGGCTCGAGCGCATTGGGATCCAGCGTATCGGGTGTGTTGCCCTCCAGGCCCAGAAAAATAGCCCGGTCGGTGCAGTGCCCGCGCCCGGTCCAGGCGAGCGAACCGTACAACTCCACCGTGACCTGGGCGGTGTCTGCCAGCTGTCCGCGCTCCGCCAACCCGAGCGCGAAGCGGCAGGCCGCGTTCATCGGCCCCATGGTGTGGGAGCTCGATGGACCAATGCCCACCTTGAAGATGTCCAGGACGCTGAGGCTCATCTGAGCGCACTCCAGTCCATGATGATCTTGCCGCTCTGCCCGGACGCCATGGTCTCGAACCCATACTGGTACTCGGCGATCGGGATGCGATGCGTAATCACACCGGAGATGTCGAGGCCGCTCTGCAGCATGCTCGCCATCTTGTACCAGGTCTCGAACATCTCACGCCCATAGACGCCCTTGAGCACCAGGCCCTTGAAGATCACCTCGTCCCAGTGGATGCCGGTGTCCTGCGGCATGATGCCCAGCAATGCAACGTTGCCGCCATGATTCATGGTGCGCAGCATGTCGCGAAACGCGGAGGGCACGCCGGACATCTCGAGGCCCACATCGAAGCCCTCTTCCATCTGCAGGTCCTTCATCGCCGCATCGAGTTTTTCACTGCGCGCATCCAGCGCCTTCGAGGCGCCGAGCTTCTCCGCCAGTCGCAGCCGGTAGGGATTCACATCGGTGACCACCACGTGCCGGCTGCCCACGAAACGGGCGATGGCCACGGCCATGATGCCGATCGGTCCGGCGCCGGTGATCAGGACATCCTCGCCCACCAGGTTGAAGGACAGGGCCGTGTGGGTCGCATTGCCAAGCGGATCGAGTATCGAGGCGGTCTCATCGCTGATGACCGCCGGCAGCTTGAAGATGTTGCTCGCCGGCAGCGACATGTACTCGGCAAAACAGCCGTCGCGATTGACGCCCACGCCCACGGTATTGCGGCACAGGTGTCGCCGCCCGGCACGGCAATTGCGGCAATGACCGCATGTAATGTGCCCTTCGCCCGAGACCCGGTTGCCGATCTCGAGCCCCGCGACCTCACTGCCCATGGCGACGATCTCGCCGGCATATTCGTGGCCCGCGACCGTGGGCACCTTGATGGTGCGCTGCGCCCACTCGTCCCAGTGCCAGATGTGCATGTCAGTGCCACAGATCGCAGTCTTGTTCATGCGGATCAGCACGTCGTTGTGCCCGTAGGCGGGCATGGGCACATCCTGCATCCAGATGCCCTTTTCCGCTTTCGCCTTGACCAGTGCCTTCATGCTGAGCCCTCGTATTACGAACTGTAGTTCAGCGCAGCAGTCCGAGCTCGCGCCCCACCGTGGCAAAGGCCTGCACCGCACGTTCCAGCTGCTCGGCCGTATGAGCGGCGCTCAACTGGGTGCGGATGCGCGCCTGCCCTTTGGGTACCACGGGGAAAGAAAACCCAATGACGTAAACGCCCAGCTCCAGCAGCCGATCGGCCATGCGCGCGGCCAGTGCCGCATCACCCAGCATCACAGGCACGATCGGGTGCTCACCGGGAATCAGCGTAAAACCCGCGGCGCTCAGGCCGGCGCGGAATTGCCGGGCATTACGCGTGAGCTGCGCGCGCAACTCGCCGCCTTCCCCGATGAGCTCGAGCACGCGCAAGGTAGTGGCCGCGATCACCGGCGGAATGGAATTCGAAAACAGGTAGGGACGCGAACGCTGGCGCAGCCAGTCGATCGCCGAGCGCCGACCGGAGACATAGCCGCCGGCCGCACCACCCAGCGCCTTGCCCAGGGTGCCGGTGAGCAGATCGACGCGCTCCATGACGCCGGCGCGTTCGGGCGTGCCGCGGCCGTGTGCGCCGATGAATCCGGTGGCGTGCGAATCGTCAACCACCAGCAGCGCGTCATGGCGCTCAGCGAGCGCGCAGATGCCATGCAGCGGCGCAAAGGTGCCATCCATGGAAAACACGCCATCGGTCACGATCAGCCGCGTGCGTGCACCCGCCGCCGCGCGCAGTTGTTCCTCGAGGCTGGCCAGATCGGCATTGGCATAGCGAAATTTCTGCGCCTTGCACAGGCGGATGCCATCGATGATCGAAGCATGATTGAGGGAATCGGATATTACGGCGTCCTGCTCGCCGAGCAGGGTTTCGAACAAGCCGCCGTTGGCATCAAAGCAGGACGAATAAAGGATCGTGTCCTCGGTCCCCAGAAAGGCCGCGAGACGGGTCTCGAGTTCGCGATGCAGTTCGTGCGTGCCGCAGATGAAGCGCACCGAGGCCATGCCATAGCCGTGCTCATCGAGCGCGCGGTGCGCGGCCGCGATGACCGCCGGGTGATTGGCCAGGCCCAGGTAGTTGTTCGCGCACAGGTTGATGACGCCGCGCCGCTCGCCGACGCTGATGACTGCGCCCTGCGGAGAGCCGAGCTGGCGTTCGGACTTGATCAGGCCCTGCTCGCGCAGTTCGCCAAGCGCCTGGGCCGCCGTACTCTCAAACGCCGCCGCTTTCATGGCTGCCCTCGTAGTGGCTCAGCTAAGCCATATTGAATGGTGGGTGGGAGCGAGCGCTCATTTTACAGCGTCCCGCACGACTTCGAGGAGCGAGTGCGAAGCTGGGGCCTGAAGCTGGCGAGGGCCTGCGGTAGCCTGGCAGGTTAGAACTCTAACTTATTGATAATATTATCAATTAGGGTCGAGTCGCGACAGGTAATCAGCAACTCCGCTGATCTGCTCCAACGACAACTTGCGCACCAGGCGCTCATGCTGCGAACTCATATTTGGCCGCCAGCGAATGCCGGCGTTACGGATCTGGCGCACCAGGTAGCGGTAGTGCTGGCCGCGGAGGCGCGGCGTCAGACTCGACTCGGCGCCCTCGCCGACCGCGCCGTGGCAACGCTCGCAGTCGACAAAATAGACGCGTGTGCCGGCGGATAGCGCACTGCCATCGCCGACATCCCGCGTAGCGTGGCGTGGCAGCCGGCTGATATACGCGGCGACGTCGGCAAAATCTGTCTGGCTGGTGATGTGCAGCGGCAGGAGCACCTTATCCATGCGGATGTTCCAGCGCCTGGCATTGTTGAAGTCGGTCAGCTGCTTGACGATCACGGCCGCGTATTGCCCGGCGATCGCCGGCACCGAGCCATCGGCAACTCCCGAGCCATCACCACCATGACACGCCGCGCAGGTGGCAAACAGTTCGCGCCCGCGGGCCAGGTCAGGCGGCCGGCGAAGTGCTGCCTGGTCTTGCTGATGCGCGGGCAGCTGACCGCTGTCCAAGGTCGCTGCAATGATCAGCGGCATGACGATCATCACCGCGCAGCATCTCAGGTATGCGGATCGATATTTCAAGGAAGCACTCCCCAGCATGGCGATAAGAACGCCACGCAGTCTAAGTTGACGC
>JBAVRE010000189.1:0-3613 GCA_049694695.1 Steroidobacteraceae bacterium
TATCCGCACCTGAGCCTGGGCCCGGGCCAGCGCTACGCGTCCAAGGGCAGCTACATCGTGAAGGTCGGGGAGCAGGGGGAGTTGTCGCCCCTCTCCGACTGGATCGTGCCGTAGAATGAGCGTCATGCGCTTCTGGTTGTACGCGGCTACGCTGGTAATGTTGAACGCCATGGGTGCCTGCGCAGCGACTCCGCCGGCGCCGGCCGCAGCTGCGGTGCCCGATGCGCCGGAGGTGCAGGCCGCGCTGAACGACGCCGCGCGCGTCACGGGGCTGGCCATTGATAAACTCAAGCTCGGCACTGTCGAGCGGGTCACCTGGCGCGATGGGTCGCTCGGTTGCCCAGAGCCCGATCTTATGTACACACAGGCCCTGGTGCCGGGCCTTCGCATCCGTATTGACGCCGCGGGCAGGCAGCTCGAGTACCACGCGAACACCCGCGGCACGGTGCTGTTGTGCCCCCCTGAGCGCGCCATAGCGCCTGTGGTGGCTCCGCCCCCGGCTTGAGGCGGGTGGGGGCCGCCGATGGCCAGCGCCCGACGCACGGCCGCGCCCACGGCCTCCCCGAAGCTACTGGTTTTCTGGTAAAAATCATTTTTAAGTCAAAGAGATAGAGCCGTCATGCGAGGTGGGATTTCACCCCATTGAGCGTCTCGCAGCAGTCCCCGAGTATGATCGCAGTAAGTAGCCTTGGAAGGAGAAGTCCCACGATGAGCGAGCGTATGCGTCTTTCGCGGGCATCCCTCCGCCTGGCTTTGGTCCTGGCCCTTAGCCTGACAGGCTCGCTGGCGCTGGGGCAGGAGCACGACCACGCCGCTATGCAAGAGGGCGTCGCGCCCGCCGGCAGCGATCCGCACGCCGCCCATCGCCACATGCTGGCGAATACCGATGTGAAGCGTTCGATCATGGAGTACACCGTTCCCTCGCTGCGCATGGTCCGCGCCGATGGTATCGGCGTGTCGCTCGACAAGGAGTTCAATGACGGCCGTCCGGTCGTGCTGAATTTCATCTTCACGACCTGCACCACCATCTGCCCGATGACCAGCCAGGTGTTCGCCATGCTGCAGGGCAGGCTCAAGGGGACGAATACCCAAGCGCACCTGATTTCGATTTCGATCGATCCGGAGCAGGATACGCCGGCCCGGCTGCGCGCCTACGCGGCGCGCTATCAGGCCGGCCCGGCCTGGCAGCACTACACCGGCACCCTGCAGGCGAGTATCCAGGCCCAGCAGGCCTTCGACGTCTACCGGGGCGACAAGACGACGCATATCCCGGTAACACTGGTGCGCTCCACGCCCGCCAGTCCATGGGTGCGCTTCGATGGTTTCGCCTCCGCCGACGACCTGCTGGCCGAATTGCAGGCCCCGATGGCGGCCGCGCACTAGTTTAGCCACCGACATCCAAGGCCGCGCGCAATCTCGGCTATGCGCTGGGCATGTCGAGTGAATCCACGCGCCATGGCTTCGGTGCGCCGCGCGCTTTGCCGTCGGTGGCCGACCAACGCGCGAGTGAGGGCCATGTACAATTCGCAGACCATGGCCCGCGCGGTGACGCCAGATCGTCGCTTATCTACCGCTGCATACCCGAAGGAGCATCGAACGGTGCCTGCCTGATGCCGTCCAATATTCACAACCTGATGCGGCTCGCAATCTGGCGGCAGCGTCCGGGTATGCGTTGGCTATTGAGCGCTGTCCTGGTGGCCGTGCTGTATAGCGTGACCTACCTGCTGCTGGATCGCGTAAGTACCTTTGAGTCGGTACAGGGCACGGAAATCAGCCCCTGGGAGCTCGCCATCCCCTTGATGATAGGGGCTGTCATTGAATTTGGCGTGGTGATTGCGCCGCTGACGATCCTGCTGCCCTGGTGGGCGGAGATCGTGAATCGCGACGGCCACCCGTTTGGCATTACCGCGCTAGCCGCCATGATCTGCATAGGCTGCATCAATACGGGCATGGGGCTGTTTCTGCGTCGCGCCCTGCGCCCCGATCGCGTGAATTCCCTGTCCGGATTCACGCTGTTGCTGGTGACCATAGCGATCGGCGAGTTGGCAGGGTCGACCTTGTTTTCAATGGCGCTGCTGCACAGCGGCGCGTTGACCCGCGAAGCCCTGATGCCGGCTGTAGTGACTGACTGGATTGGCGATGTAAGTGGCATAGTCGTGGTGCTGCCGCTGGTCTTGTTGTTGCGGACCCGCGAGGGTTTGCAGCTGCGCCAATTGCGCCTGCACCTGGGTGAGTTGCTGCTGCAGTCACTGACCCTGGCGCTGGTGTTTTGCGTGACTTTTGTCTGGCTCGCCACCACCCAGTTGCAGCTGTTTTACCTGTTCTTCGTGCCGACCATCTGGATCGCACTGCGCTACGGAGCCGGTGTTACGGCGATTGCCATGGTGCTGCTCCAGGTCAGTGTCGTGGTGGTCCTGGCAACCCGCAGCGCGGCACAACCGCTGGCAGCTATTCAGTTGCTGATGCTGGTTCTGGCCGGTACCGGAATCTTCATGGGCATTGCTGTGACCAACAGCAAGCGCCTGGCGCGCCTGGTGGCGGCCAGAGATGAGCAACTGGTCCGGGTAAACCGCTCGACCGGCATCATGGAGCTCAATTCCACCATTGCTCACGAACTCAACAATCCGCTGGCGGCCGTGAGCAATTACCTGCGCGCCGCGTCGCTGCTGCTCGAGCGTCCTGCCATCGATCAGCAACTGGTGCGCAGCACCGTGCACAAGGCCGTGGACGAGGCGCATCGCGCGGTCGAAGTGCTTGGCGAGCTGCGCGCATTCTATCGCGACGGCGCCCTGAAACAGGAGCAGCTGGAACCTCGCAAACTGGTCGACGACACCCTGGCCGCGCTGCAGGCCAGGTTGTGGCAATGGGGCATAAGCTGTTCGGTGAGCAGTGCCGCGGATATTCCACTGATCAAGGCCGACGCCATGCAGCTCTCGGTGGTGCTCCACAACCTGTTGATCAACGCCTGTGACGCCGTGAAGGATATGGATACGAGTCACAAAGCCATCACGCTTACGGTGCAACGCAGTGGCGATGAGGTACGATTCTTGATTGAAGATCAGGGTGGCGGTATCGCAGTGGCGAGCGGGGCGCAGTTGTTCTGGCCGTTACGCTCCACGAAGCCGGCGGGCATGGGGCTCGGGCTCGCCATCAGCCGTGCGCTGGTGGAGGCCAATGGCGGCAGAATCTGGCTGGAACGCAGCGCTGCGAACGGCACCTGCATCGCGTTTGCAGTGCCGGTCTGGCAGGGTCCGGTTCAGGAGCAATTGGCATGAATGCTACCAATGCAACGGTCTATATAGTTGATGATGATCCAGGCGTGCGCGATTCCCTGGCATTGCTGCTCGGGTTGCGTGGATTTCGCACGCAAATATTCGCCAACGCCGAGAGTGTGCTGAAGGTGTATCGACCGGATTGGCATGGTTGCATGCTGATCGACGTGCGGATGCCGGACATGAGCGGTCTGGAGCTGATGCAGGAGCTGCGCAAGCGCGGCTGCACTGTGCCAGTGGTGATCATCACTGCGCATGGCGATTTGACCTCGGCGCGCGCTGCGCTCAAGGCCAGGGCCGCCGATTTCCTTGAGAAACCCATAAATGATGAGGTCCTGGTC
>JBAVRE010000190.1:0-18162 GCA_049694695.1 Steroidobacteraceae bacterium
GGCGGCGGCGGCTATCGCGGCGGTGGCGGCGGTGGCGGCGGTGGTGGTGGCGGCGGCGGTGGCCGCTGGTAACAGCAACACTGTGACCACAACGGAAGGCCCGGAGTAATTCGGGCCTTCTGATTTACGCGCCTGGAGAATATTCATGATTGAACGCGAAAGATCCTCGAGCCACGCATCGTTCGCACCCGTACCTTTTGCGGGTGAGACCAATAACGACTATCGCGCTCGCATCGCGCATCACCAGGCCGACATGCTCGAGCAGCGCCAGCGTGAATTGCTGGAGCAGGCCTCGACCCTCAATACCCCCACGGCCCGCATCCGCATCTGGGAGCGCCTGCATCAGCTGGGCCTGCCGCGCGATCCGAATCACCGATTGTTGGGAATCATTGCCGCCAATACCGGTCTCACCATGGACGAAGTCCTGGATGAGCAGCGCCTGCGTATTGCGCCCCCCGTTGCTGCCGTGCCGGCCGTCTGAGGGAAGACTCGCCTTGGCAAAACCGAATTACCGCCAGCAAAAACGCCAGAAAGAACTGTCGCGCAAGTCTCGCCAGGCTGAGAGATTGCAGCGCCGCACCAGCAAGCTCGAAGGCGAAGAGGCGAATCCTGACACTGCCGGCGTTGCCGGCACAGAAACCCAGGGCACGAACGCCACAGGCGCAAGTGCCGAGCGGGCGCCGCTGCCAGCAACCGGCATTGCGCCCAAGGTGACACCGTGAAACTTCAAGCCCGCAAGACTGTTTCGATAAGTGAAATCAAGCGTAATCAGCGCCAGACCGACCGCGATCGCTCGCCGCCGATGCGCAGCGCCTTTCCGCAGGTGGAGCAGCTGCGCATCGAACTGAGTTTCAACGATCGCACCGGCCGCGCACCCTCGCCGCAGATGCACATCCTGTTTCCGCCGGCACGGGCGTTCTTCCGCTTTGCCTGCCCCTGCTCCGAGTGCGATGGCGAGTTCGACCTCAGTCCGGTGGTCTCGGCGCTGGTCAATGACGCACCCAGCAGCAAGCGCAACAGCAACCGCAGCGTTTCCGACAACCTCAGCTGCGAAGGTGTGCGCCTGCGCAACCACGTCAGCAGCCGTCCCTGCCCCATCGCCGTGAAATTCCGGCTCGTGGCCAGTGCGGAAAAAGCGGTTTGAAGTCACCGCCGTTCATCGATAACGCGGGCTGGCAGCAGATCGTAGCCAAGTATCGGGAACCCTCGGCCTGGCGGGCCCTGTGGCAGCTGACCAATACGCTGCTGCCCTACGCACTGCTGTGGTGCCTGATGCCGCTGTGCCTGTCGGTGTCCTATTGGCTGCTGCTGCCGGTAGCGGCGCTGGCCGCCGGCTTCCTGGTGCGTATTTTCATTATTTTTCACGACTGCGGCCACGCCTCGTTCGTGAAATCGCGGCGTGTCAATGACCTGGTCGGCTTCGTCACCGGGCTGCTCACTTTTACCCCCTATTATTTCTGGCGCTGGCAGCATGCCGTGCATCACGGCACTTCCGGCGATCTCGACCGCCGCGGCTACGGTGACGTCTGGACGCTGACCGTGCAGGAATATGTCGAAAGCTCGCGCTGGAAGCGCCTGGCCTATCGACTGAGCCGCAATCCGCTGGTGCTGTTCGTGATCGCGCCGCTGTTCCTGTTTGCGGTGATCCTGCGCTTCCCCTCCGGCGACGCACCGCCGCGCGAGCGCCGCTCGGTCTATTGGACCAACCTGGCGTTGTTGATATGGGCCGCGGGCATGTCGGCCATCTTTGGCTGGCGCGCCTACCTGCTCATGCAGTTCACGGTGATGGTCTTCTCAGGCGCAGCCGGCGTCTGGCTGTTCTACGTGCAGCATCAGTTCGAGGGTGTCTATTGGGAGCGCGGCGAGAACTGGGACTATGCGGCCGCCGCCATGCAGGGCAGTTCTTTCTATAAGCTGCCGCGCATCCTGCAGTGGTTCTCCGGAAATATCGGTTTCCACCACATTCACCATCTGAGCCCGCGCATCCCCAACTACAACCTGCAGCGTTGCTACAATGCCGAGCCCTACTTCCAGCGGGTCAAGCCTCTGACCCTGTTCGCCAGCCTGAAATCCCTGTCATTGCGGCTGTGGGACGACCGCGCCAAGCAGTTGGTCGGCTATCGCGGTGCCAGGCGTTTTCGCGAGCAAGGGCTGCGCTGAGGCGTCGACGGTGATGACGGCGGCACGCGTGCCAATGGCTCGATTGCGCTGGAGATTCTGGGCGCTGCTCACGCTGCTACCGCTTCTGGCCGCTCGCCCGGCGCCTGCCAGCGGGCAGCCCCCACAACCATTGACCGCATACGCGGCGGTATCGCTGGCCAATGCTCTGGATGAAATCGGGGCCGCCTACCAGCGTGCCGGCGGTCAGCGCGTGGTGTTTTCCTATGCCTCCAGCGCCGTGCTGGCCCGCCAGATCGAGGCGGGGGCGCACGCCGATCTCTACATTTCCGCCGACACCGAGTGGATGGCCTACCTGCAGTCGCGGCGCCTGATCGATGCCGGCAGCCGCCGCGATCTGCTGGGCAACTCGCTGGTATTGATTGCACCTGCCGACAGCCCGTTGCGGCTGGCCATTGCACCGCACTTCCCGCTGCTGCAGGCGCTGGCCGGCGGCAGGCTCGCCATGGGCGATCCTGACTCGGTGCCGGCCGGGCGCTATGCACGCACCGCGCTCGAGCGGCTCGGCCTCTGGCCCGCACTCGGCGGGCATCTGGCGCTGACTGACAATGTGCGTTCGGCGCTCGCCTTTGTGGCCCGTGGCGAAGCGCCACTGGGCATCGTCTACCAGACCGACGCGCGCAGCGATCCGCGGGTGCGCATCATCGGCATTTTCCCCGCGACCCTGCACGCGCCCATCGTGTATCCGGTCGCACTCACCACCGGGGCGCAGGCCAATGCGCAAGCGTTGCTCGATTTCCTGGGCGGCGCGGCGGCCGCGGAGATCTTCCGGAAGTACGGGTTCACGCTGAGGTAGGCCCTGGATTACTCCGCGCGCGGCTCGGCCTTCAGCACTTCCGCCTTTACCGCAAATGAACCCGGCGACACCTGGTGGGGCGTACACGAGGCTCGATACTGCAGCTTGCGCATGCTGAAACCCTTGAGCAGGACGTCGCGCATCTGTTCCACCAGTTCGCAGTCGCCGGCACCCATGTACGAGGGCCGATTGGGCAGGATCTCGACCGCCGTCCAGACGCTCTTGATGACGTCGGTCGCGCTGGCATCGCTGCCGGGCGTCAATGAGTTGAACTTGGCTTCCACCCAGGCAAAGCGACTGGGCGCGTTCCGGCCGAGGTCACAGCCCGTGGCGCGCACGCTGACATCTTTGCGCGCGCCGAACGCCAGCAGGATGTCACGCACCTTGCCTTCCAGGCCATCACAGGTATAAAGCGACGTGATGCCGGTATAGGTAAAGTTCAGGGTTCGAGCCTGCCACTGCGCGCCGACACGATCGCTACCCGGTACAACCGCCGCCGCCTGGCTGGCGGCCGAATACAAACCCCAACTGAGCGCCAGGGTCAGGGCACCCAGACGCGAGCATAAAGTGCTGAAACTGGTCATGGCCCACCTCCAAAAAACTACAATCACCTCGACGATGATCAGTTAGGACCATTGCCAGGCACAAAGGTTCTGCGCTGGTGGCGCCTCACTGCATATGCTGCCCGCCATTGATGGCGATATTCGCGCCGGTTACAAATGCCGCCTCGTCGCTCGCCAGATACGCGACCAGACCCGCAACTTCCTCCGGCTTGCCCAGCCGTCCCATTGGAATCTGCGGAATGATCTTGGAATCGAGCACTTCCTTTGGAATCGCCATCACCATCTTGGTGCCGATGTACCCGGGTGAAATGGTATTCACGGTCACGCCCTTGCGCGCAACCTCGAGTGACAAGGCCTTGGTGAAACCGTGCATGCCCGCCTTGGCCGCCGAGTAGTTGGTCTGGCCGAAGGCACCCTTCTGACCGTTGACCGAAGAAATATTGATGATGCGGCCCCAGCCGCGATCAACCATGCCGTCGGCCACCTGCTTGGTCATGTTGAAGCAGGAATCAAGATTGGTGCGTATGACAGCGTCCCAGTTGATGCGATCCATCTTCCTGAAGGTCATGTCGCGCGTGATGCCGGCATTGTTGACCAGTACGTCGATCGGGCCGACCTCGGCCATGACCCTGGATACGCTGGCGACACAGGAATCGTAGTCAGCGACGTCACAGGCAATGACTTTGAACTGGTAGCCGGCGGTGCGCATCTGCGCCAGCCATTCGTCCACCCCCGCCTTGCCCGGCGAATGCGTGGTCACCACGGTGTGACCGAGTATCGCCAGCTTGATGCAGATGGCTTCGCCCAGTCCGCCCATGCCACCCGTGACCAGTGCTACACGTTGCTTCGCTGTCATGTTCCCCCCTTCAATGAAACCCGGCTGCCTTTGACATCATGTGCCTGCTCAACGCTCCACCGCCAACGCAACACCCATGCCACCGCCTATGCACAGGCTGGCGAGCCCGCGGTGCGCACCGCGACGCACCATCTCGTGCAGCAGCGTCACCAGGATGCGGCACCCTGAGGCACCGATGGGATGGCCGATGGCGATCGCACCACCGTTGACGTTGATCTTCGAGGTATCCCAGGCCATTTTCTTGTTGACGGCAATGGCCTGCGCGGCAAAAGCCTCATTGATTTCCATCAGGTCCAGATCCTGCGCGCTCCAGCCCGCCTTGCGCAGGCACAGCTCGCTGGCCGGCACCGGCCCCATGCCCATGATCTTTGGATCGACGCCGGCCGAGGAATAGGCGCTCACGCGCGCCAGCGGCGTGAGCTTCAGCTCGCGCGCTTTGCTGGCTGACATCATCAGCACCGCGGCCGCGCCGTCGTTGATGCCCGAAGCATTGCCAGCGGTCACGGTGCCATCCTTGCTGAATGCCGGCTTCAACTCAGCAAGCGCCGCGGCGGTGGCGCCACGGCGAATGTATTCATCCGCGTCAAAGTAGGTCGTGCCCTTCCTGGTAACGATTTCCACGCGCGTGATCTCAGCCTGGAAGCGCCCAGCCTGCTGCGCAGCCTCGGCCTTCTGCTGCGAGGCGGCGGCAAACTCATCCTGTTCCATGCGCGAAATGCCAAATTCTTTGGCGACGTTCTCGGCCGTGATGCCCATGTGATAGTTGTTATAGACGTCCCACAGGCCATCGACGACCATGCTGTCAATGAGCTTGGCATCGCCCATGCGAAAGCCATCGCGTGAACCGTTGAGGACATGCGGCGAGGCACTCATGTTTTCCTGACCGCCGGCGATGACGATCTCCGCATCACCGCAGCGAATGGCCTGCGCCGCCAGATGAGTGGCTTTCAGGCCGCTGCCACAGACCTTGCCGACGGTCATGGCCGGAACGGTAGCGGGGATGCCGGCACGCATGGCCGCCTGCCGTGCCGGATTCTGGCCGCAACCGGCGGTCAGCACCTGGCCCATCAACACTTCGGAAATCTGGGCGGGAGCGACACCGGTTTGCGCCAACAGTGCCTTGATGACCTGCGCGCCCAGCTCAGCCGCCGGCACCGTGGCAATAGCACCACCGAACTTGCCTACCGCGGTCCGTAGGGCCGCAACTATGACCACCTCTTCCATCGTCGACTCTCCTGCTGTGATGCCATTGAATTCTAACCATGCCGCCGCGGCTGCGATCGGCTAAATCGGCAGGCACCAGGGCCAAGGGTCTCGTTATTGCAGTGCAGTACAGGGCCGGTCAAGCAGCGGGCCCGCTTTGGGCCTATATTTGGGGCGCACACCAGGCTGTGTGCGCCGGGCAGGAGATTTTTGATGAATCGATATCTTTCGCGTAGCGTCGCACTTTGTGCAGCCCTGCTGCTGCCGGTCATGGCATCAGCATCCGCAGACATGTTTCTGCAGATCAAGGGCGCCACGGGCGAAACGCGGGTCGTGGCCTGTACGGCCGGTGCCTGCGTGGTCGAGGGCCTCGCTATCGGGCAATATTCCGCCCTGGTATGTGACGAGCAAGGCAAGGTAGTGCCCAGTAGCATGGTGCTTGACTACACCATCATCGGCCCGCGGGACGCAGCCAGCGGCCTCGCCACGGGCAAGCGCATGCACAAGCCCTTCACCATTACGATGGAACTCGGCCGTTCGGCAGCCGCTGCGAACACCATTGCGATCGATGCAGCGGGCATGCGACTGGTTATCGGCGTGAACAGCGCGGCCGTCGACGCCGCCGTGGCGAAGATCGGCAAGTCGCGCTCGAACATTCAGAATAACTAGTTTGCCTGCCCGGGCCTGCCTGCACGGGTCGAGCCGCGCCCGGCGCTTCAGGCGGCGACGATGCGATTGCGCAACTCGCCAATCCTGTCAATGCTGGCGACCACCAGGTCGTCCGCCGCCAGGGCGCGCGTGGGCGTCATCGCAAAGCCGACCCCCGAGGGCGTGCCGGTAGCGATGATATCCCCAGGCTCGAGTGTCATGCCGGCCGACAGCGAGGCGATGATGGTCGGAATGTCGAAGATCATCTGCCCGACGCGCGCGCGTTGCCGTTCTTCACCATTCACCGACAGCGTCAGTTCCAGCGTGGCCAGATCGCCAATGCTGTCGCGCTCGACGATGCAGGGGCCCAGCGGACAGGTGGTGTCGAGAGATTTTCCTTTGAACCATTGCTCATGATGGCGCTGCAGATCGCGCGCGGTAAAATCGTTGGCGACCGAATAGCCGAACACATGCTCGAAAGCCTGCTGCGGCGGGATATCGCGGCCACCGCGCCCGATGATGACGGCCAGCTCAACTTCATAATCGAGCAGCTTCGTGACCTGCGGGTCGAGCCGCACCTCACCGAACGGCGAGTTGAGCGCATGGGTTGCCTTGGTAAAGAACTGCGGCGCCCTGGGGAGCTTCAGATCGACGCCAGCCTTGGCATAACCTTCCCTGACATGCTCCAGGTAATTGCGGCCGACGCAGAAGATGTTGCGCACCGGAACCGGAATCGGCGCGAGCAGTTTCACACTCGCAGCCGGCACCAGGGCCGCTGCGAGAGTCGTGCGTCGCTCGTACAACCGTCGTACTGCGGCCAGCGCCGGCTCGCCGCCCCTGATGAGAGCCAGCATCGAGGAGAGATCGGCGCTCTCACCGGCAGTACGGGCGGCAGCGGCCAGGTCGAGCACCTCGGGTTCGCCCCCCGGCTGCTCCAGCCACAGACCGGCCAGCACCCTGCCCTGCAGTTCAACGCTCACCAGCTTCACGGCTGCTCACCACGCCCGGGCGAGTACAGGTCACGGTAAGTGTCGCGCAGCATGTTCTTTTGCACCTTGCCCATGGTATTGCGCGGCAGCTCGGAAAGAAACAGCACCCGCTTGGGACATTTATATCCGGCCAAGCGTTCTTTCAGCCGCATCAGCACCGCCGCCTCATCAAGCAACGGCCCGGGCACCTCGGCGGCAGCAGCCTCGCGGCGCACGATCAGCGCCGTCACGCCTTCACCGAAATCAGCGTGCGGCAGGCCCACGACGGCCGATTCGAGCACGCCAGGCAGCGCGTCGAGCTCACTCTCCACTTCGCGCGGATAGACATTGAAGCCGCCGGTAATGATGAGGTCCCGGCCGCGTCCGACGATCTGCAGGTAACCGTGCTCATCGAATCGCCCGAGATCGCCAGTGACAAAAAAACCATCGGCGCGAAACTCGGCGCGCGTCTTGTCCGGCATGCGCCAGTAACCGGCAAACACATTGGGGCCAGCCACCTCAATCATGCCCACCTGGCCGGTCGGCAGCGTGGCGCCGCTGTCGGCATCGACAACGCGCACACTGATGCCGGGCAAGGGCACACCGACGCTGCCAGGCCGGCGCTCGCCCTCGCAGGGGTTGGAGGTGTTGATGCCGGTTTCACTCATGCCGTAACGCTCAACAATGGCGTGACCGGTGCGCGCCCGCCAGGCGTTGTGAGTTTCGGTCAGCAGCGGGGCTGACCCGGAAATGAACAGCCGCATGTGAGCCGTAAGACTGGCATCGAGGCGCGCCTCACCCAGCAGGCGCACGTAATAGGTGGGCACTCCCATCATGACCGTGGCGAAGGGCAGCTGCGCGAGGATCGATTCCGGATCGAATCCCGGCAGCAGCAAGAGCGCGGCACCCGCAGCCAGCGTGATATTGATGGCCACGAACAGGCCGTGAATATGAAAGATGGGCAAGGCGTGCAGCAGGACATCGCGCTCGGTATAGCGCCAACAAGCCTTGAGTGCGAAGGCGTTGCTGGCCAGATTCCCATGGGTGAGCACGGCACCCTTGGAGCGGCCGGTGGTGCCCGAGGTGTAAAGAATCGCCGCAGCGTCATCGCCGGTGCGTGCCACCTCGAAACCATCAGTTGCCTGGGCACCAGCGCGTTCAGCGAGCGAGCCGCCTGCGCCAGACGCGTCCAGCGTCACCACCTGCTGCACGCCCAGTCGCTGCGCCAGCGGCAGGAGTGCGGCGAGCGCAGCGGGCCTGCACACCAGCACGCGCGGCTGCGCGTCAAAGATGAAATACTCGAGCTCCACCAGCGTATAGGCCGTGTTGAGCGGCACATACACCGCCCCGACCCGCAGGCAGGCCAGGTACAGAAAAATGGCCCCGGCACTCTTGTCGACCTGGACCACCACGCGGTCACCAGGTTGCACATTAAGGTTGAGCAAGGCGTTCGCCAGCTGCGCGCTACGCTGCCCCATCTGCGCATAGGAATAGCCGCCACCACCCGGCAGGCGGATGAAGGGGCGCGAATCCTCGTTGTTCAGCGTCGCGAAGCGCTCGTACAGATTGTCACTCGCGGGCGGCATGCGGTGGCGCGCGCAGATCATCAAACTCCGGGTGGCGCTGCATGTAGGCAACCACAAATGAGCAGTGCGGCACCACCTGCTCGCCCCGCCGGCGCACCAGCTCGAGCGCCTCGCGCACCAGACGGCTGCCGACACCCTGCCCGGCGAACTCCGCTGGCACCCCTGCATGATTGAGCGCCAGTACCTGGCCACGGCGCTGGTAGTCGAGCACCGCGAGCGCGCCACCCAGATCCAGTTCAAAGCGGTTTTGTGCAGCGTTATCGCGCATCGGCGTGCTCCCCAGGGGTGGCCTCTATATTACACCCCACCGTCCCGCCCATAATGCCCGCCATGCTGCTCTCCAGTTCCGAAATCGAGGCCTTGCAGGTCAGTCTGTCGGTGGCGCTGCGCAGCGTGCTGTGCAGCCTGCCCGTGGCGGTCGGCGCCGCGTGGCTGCTGACCCGCCGGCGCTTTCACGGGCGCGCGCTGCTCGACACCTTCGTGCACCTGCCGATGGTGTTGCCGCCGGTGATGATCGGCTATGTGCTGCTGCTGCTGCTGGGTGTGCGCGGCCCGCTGGGTCACTGGCTCGAGGCGCAGTTTGGCATCCGGCTGGCGTTCACGCTCAACGGCGCAGCGTTGGCCACGGCCGTCATGGCGTTTCCCCTGATGGTGCGCAGCATTCGGCTCGCACTGGAAAATGTGGATCGCGGACTCGAGGATGCCGCACGCACGCTGGGCGCGGGCGCAATCGATCGCCTGGTAACCATCACCCTGCCGCTGATGGCGCCGGGCATTCTGGCTGGCACGGTAACCGCCTTCGTCGCCAGCCTGGGTGAGTTTGGCGCGGTCATCACTTTTGCCGGCAATATTCCCGGCGAAACCCGCACCCTGCCGCTGGCGCTGTATTCAGCGCTGCAGACACCGGATGGCGAAGCAGCGGCGCTGCGCATCGCCCTGGTGTCGCTGGCCCTCGGCCTCGGCGGGCTGCTGGCCTCGGAGTGGCTGGCGCGCGCCCTGCGACGGCGCGCCGGGCGCTGACCATGCTTGAAGTAGCCCTGCGATACCGCCGCGATGATTTCGCGCTCGAGGTGGAATTTTGCGCTCCCACTCCGGGAGTCACAGCGCTGTTCGGCCGCTCGGGCGCTGGCAAGTCCACGATCACGCAGCTCATCGCGGGTCTGTGGCATGCCGATGCCGGACGCGTGGTCCTCGACGGCCGGGTGCTGTTCGATTCGCAGCGCGCGATCGACCTGCGGCCCGAGGCGCGCCGCATTGGCTATGTGTTCCAGGATCTGCGGCTGTTTCCACACCTCGACGTGGCTGCGAACCTGCGCTACGGACAACGCCGCGCTGGCGCCGACACTGTGGTCGACTGGCCTCGGGCCATCGAATTGCTGGAGCTGGGGTCACTCCTGCTACGCCGCACGAACCAGCTCTCCGGCGGAGAGCGGCAACGCGTTGCGCTGGGCCGGGCACTGCTCGCGCAGCCTCAGTTGTTGCTGCTCGATGAGCCGCTGGCTGCCATCGACGCTCGCAAGCGCAGTGAGCTGCTGCCGTATTTCGAGCGACTGCGCGATGAGCTGTCACTGCCGATGATTCTGGTGACCCATCAATTCGAGGACCTGCTGCGTCTGGCCACCCGAGTGGTACTGCTCGACTCCGGCCGCGTCAGCGCACAGGGCGAACTCACCACCATGAGTCTGCAGCCGCAGATGCGCGCACTGCTGGGGCCCGAGGCGGTGGGCGCGGTGATTGAAGGGCAAGTGGAGTCGCTCGATGCCGCATCCGGCCTGGCTGCAGTCACGGTAGGCCAGGAACGACTGTTGTTGCCGCACAGCGGCCTGGTGCGCGGCAAGCGCGTGCGCCTGCAGCTGCTGGCGCGCGATCTGATCCTGGCGACCGCGTTGCCGCAGGGCCTGAGCGTGCGCAATCAACTCTCGGGGCTGATCACGGATCTTGAACCTGACGGCATTCACAACGTGCTGGTGAGCATTGAAGCGGCCGGCGCAACCCTGCTGGCGCGCGTGACGAGCGCCGCATCGAGCGAGCTGCAGCTGCGCCGTGGCTTGCCGGTGTGGGTGCTCGTCAAAGCGGTATCGCTGCAAGGACACGGTTTGTAGCTTTGTTGTTCAATGAGTTATATGAGTTTTCTCATCTTTTTTATAGGTAACAAAAAAGCCACCACCTTGTGACCGCATTGCAGCGGCGTGTTCAGGCAACATAGGCCAATGAAAAACTACCGGCCGCGACTGACTCTGGTACTGGCCAGCGCCCTGCTGCTGGCCACTGCCTGCTCTTCGAATGATCCGCGCTCGCCCGGCAACGCGACCCTGCTCAACGTTTCCTATGACCCGACGCGGGAGCTCTACCACCAGGTCAACGCCGCTTTTGCCGCGCACTGGAAGGAACAGACGGGCGTTACGCCCACCATCAGGCAATCTCATGCGGGCTCGGGCAAGCAGGCACGCTCCGTGATCGACGGACTGGAGGCCGATGTCGTCACCCTCGCCCTCGGTGGCGATATCGACAGCATTGCCCGCGATGCACAGCTGTTGCCCACCACCTGGCAACAGCGCCTGCCGCAGAACAGTTCACCCTACACTTCGACGGTTGTGTTCCTGGTGCGCAAGGGAAATCCTAAGCACATACTCGACTGGAATGATCTGATACGCAGTGACGTCGCCGTCATTACCCCGAACCCGAAGACCTCCGGCGGTGCGCGCTGGAATTACCTGGCGGCCTGGGCCTGGGCGCTCAAGGCACCGGGTGGCAACCCAGCCAGCGCCGAGACTTTCGTGCGCAAGCTGTACCACAACGTGCCGGTACTCGATTCCGGCGCGCGTGGCGCCACCACGACCTTTGTACAGCGCGGCATCGGTGATGTACTGCTGGCCTGGGAGAATGAAGCGCATCTGGCGATCAAGGAGAGCGGCCCCGGCAGCTTTGACCTGGTCTACCCCTCGCTCAGCATACTGGCCGAACCGCCGGTGGCGCTGATCGACAAGGTGGCGCACAAGCACGGCACCACGCAGATCGCCGAAGCCTATCTGCGCTTTCTCTATACACCCGCAGCGCAGGAAATCATCGCCGGGAATTTCTATCGACCACGCGATGCCGCGGTCGCCGCCCGCTATGCCGCGCGCTTTCCGCGGATACCGGTCATGGTGAGCATCGCCGATTTTGGTGGTTGGCAGGCAGCGGCTGCTGAGCATTTTGCCGACGGCGGCAGTTTCGATCGCATCTATACCGCCAATTGACCAGCCGCCGCGAATTCATACATGTCGATCAGAATTGAACAGGTCAGCAAGCTCTACCAGGGCGTTCCGGTGGTCAACGATGTGACCATCGAGATCAAGACCGGGGAATTCTTCGTGCTGCTCGGCCCTTCGGGCAGTGGCAAGAGCACGCTGCTGCGCTCGCTGGCCGGCCTCACCTATATCGATCATGGCCGAATTTCCTTTCACGGACGCGAGGTCACGCAATTGCCGGCGCGCGCGCGCGGCGTGGGCCTGGTGTTCCAGCATTACGCACTGTTTCGTCACATGACCGTGGCGCAGAACATCGAGTTTGCGCTGCGCGTGCGCCGCGTGCGCGCCGCGCAACGCCGGCGCCGTCGCCAGGAGTTGCTGCAACTGGTGGCGCTCGAGGGCTACGACGAGCGCTACCCGAGCCAGCTTTCCGGCGGCCAGCAGCAGCGCGTTGCAGTCGCCCGGGCGCTCGCGCATGAGCCCGCGGTATTGCTGCTCGATGAACCCTTCGGCGCCCTGGACGCCAGGATTCGCGTTGAGCTGCGCGAGACCGTGCGCGCCGTGCAACGGCGCATCGGCATGACCACCATCCTGGTCACGCATGATCAGGAAGAAGCCTTTGCGCTGGCTGATCGCATCGGCGTCATGCACATGGGGCGCCTGCTGGAAACCGGCACGCCGGAGCAGCTCTATCGCCATCCGGCGACGCGCTTCGTGGCGCGTTTTCTGGGCGCAGCCAACCTGTTTCTGGGTGAGGTATCGCCACTTGGCCTGCATCTGGGCGCCGCGACCCTGACGCCCACGCCCGCCACCGCCGCGTCCGGCACCACAGCACCCGGCGCCACGGCGGGCGGCAGCGAAGCGGTGCTGGTGGTGCGGCCCGAAGATATCGAGATCGGCGTGGACAGTGCCGGGTTGTGCAGCCCCGGCTTCGCTTCGGGCACCGTCCAGGCGCTGACCTTTGCCGGCCACCAGCAATATGTGAGCATTCAGCTGGATGAGCAATCCGGGATCACTCCGGCCACCGCTGCTGGCAGCAGTGCACCCGCGGTACTGGTCGACACCCTGCGCTCGGCTGCCGATCAGAGCGCGCTGCCGCTGCAGCTGGGCGCGGCCGTGACCCTGGGTGTGCGTCGCGTGCACGCTTTGCCGACACCGATATCCAGCTTCAATCTCATGGCGGTCGATGATGCGGAAGCCGCACGATTGGCGGCCTCGCCGCTGCTGATGCAGCTGGTGAGCAGCATGCAGGCGCGCGTCATTCGTCGCGGCGAGCCCAACCAAAGCCTGGCAGCCGGCATCTGTGTCCTGCCGCGCGATGCACAGGCACCGGAATACATTGCCGCCGCGGCGGCACGTGGTGCGCGTCGGGTACTGTGCCTGGCTGCCGGCGGCAGTGCGCCGCAGCGCCTGCTGGTGCATAGCGGCGATGAAGTGCCGCGTGCCGAACTGCTGGCGCTGGTGTCGAGTGTCATGCGCCATTTGCCGATCGCAGCCAGCGCGATTGCGCTGCAACGCCCGCAGGCCGGCCACAGCGAAGTGGTGGAAGCGCAGCGTGCGCTGCTCGACGCGCGCGCGGAGCTGCGCAGCACGCATGGCCTTGATCTGCGCGGCGATCCGTTCATCGGCGACCTGGCAACCTGGCTCAATGCCATTGCGACCCGGGCGGAACCGTCGCTGCTGGTGCTCGGCGTTGCGCATTCGCCCAATCTGGCCGCGCGCCTGAGGGCTGATTTTCACATGCTGTTCCGCGCGGGCAGCCAGGCCAACGTGCTGTTTGCCGTGGGAGCAGGCGCATGAACCGTGCGCTGCTGCGCCGACCACGACGCCGGCAGGTGCTGCCCGGATTCGGCCTGACGCTGGGCTATACGCTGGTCTATCTGTCCCTGATTGTGATCATTCCGTTGAGCGCCGCATTCCTGAGCGCCGCGCACCTGCCACCGGACCGCTGGTTGCAGATCCTGCTGACGCCACGGGTGCTGGCGGCGTTCCGCCTCAGCATCAGCGCCAGCCTGATTGCCGCCGGCGTCAATGCCGTGTTCGGGCTGCTGATTGCCTGGGTGCTGACGCGTTACGATTTTCCGGGGCGCAGGCTGCTGGATGCACTGGTCGATCTGCCCTTCGCCCTGCCTACCGCGGTGGCCGGCATTGCACTGGCGACGCTTTATGCACCCGGCGGCTGGCTGGGCCGGTTGCTCGCGCCACTGGGAATACAGGTCGCTTTTACGCCGCTGGGTGTCAGCGCCGCCCTGGTGTTCGTCGGTCTGCCCTTCGTGGTGCGCACCATCCAGCCGGTGCTCGGCGAGCTGGATCGCGATCTGGAGCGCGCGGCCGAGACGCTGGGCGCCGGCCCGCTGCTGGTGTTCCGCCGCGTGATCTTTCCGGCGCTGTTGCCGGCGCTGATAGCGGGCAGCGCCTTGGCCTTTTCGCGCGCCCTGGGCGAATATGGCTCGGTCATTTTCATTGCCGGGAATATTCCACTGGTCTCGGAAATCGTGCCGCTGGTCATCATGACCAAGCTCGAGCAGTTTCAATACGCCGAAGCCACGGTGGTCGCAGTCACCATGCTGTTGCTGTCATTCACCATGATATTTGCGGTCAACGGCGCACAGCTGGCCCTGCAGCGTCGCTACCAGGGCCGCCTTTGAGCCGGCGTGATGGTTTTCCGGGCGGCGCCACTCTGGGGCGGGCGCTGGCGCGGACCGTGTTGATCGGCCTTGCGCTCAGCTACCTGGTGCTGTTCCTGGTCCTGCCGTTGCTGGCGGTGTTCACGCAAGCGTTCGCCAAAGGGCTGGTCATGTTTGTACATGCCGTGCGCGATGTCGATGCGCTGGCCGCCATGCGCATGACGCTGACCGTAGCCGCCATCTCAGTGCCCCTGAATACCGTGTTTGGCACCGCGGCTGCCTGGCTGGTGGCCAAATATGATTTCCGTGGCAAGGGTTTCCTTTTGACACTGATCGATCTGCCCTTTGCGGTTTCACCGGTGATCGCCGGACTGATCTTTGTACTGGTGTTCGGCGCCCGCGGCTGGTTCGGCCCATGGCTGGGTGATCACGGCTACAAGGTCATCTTCGCGCTGCCGGGCATGATTCTGGCGACCACCTTCATCACCTTTCCATTCATTGCGCGCGAGCTGATTCCGCTGATGCAGAGCCAGGGACGCGATGACGAGGATGCGGCAATCTCGCTCGGCGCCGGCGGCTGGCGCACGTTCTGGATGGTGACCCTGCCCAATGTGCGCTGGGGCATGCTGTATGGCATCTTGCTGTGCAACGCCCGCGCCATGGGCGAATTTGGCGCCGTCTCGGTAGTCTCTGGCCACATACGCGGCGAAACCAATACACTGCCCTTGCATGTCGAGATCCTCTACAACGAATACAATTACGTAGGCGCCTTCGCGACCGCCTCATTGCTGGCGCTGCTGGCGCTGCTCACACTGGGCCTGAAGAACCTGCTGGAGCGGCGCCATCCGGAATTACGCGGCGCGCCCGCGGACCAACGCGCCGCGCAACGGCCTGCCATTGAGACTTGATGGCCGGGGGCGTTATGCTGCGTAATCAGGTTCCCAAGGAGCCGACCATGCCTGCCAAACCCCGATTGCATGTGCCGGCGTCGCCCTCGCGCCCCGGCGAAGCGCCCGATTTCGGCTATCTGCAGTTGTCGCCGGCCGGCGAGCTTGCGCGCCCGGAGACCCAGGCTTCCTGGCGCGAACTGGGCTATCTCTCCACCGGCCTGGTGCGGGTGCTCGATGATGCGCACCACGCTGTCGGCAGCTGGAACCCGCACCTCGACGCTCACGAGTTGCAGGTCGGCCTGCGGCACATGCTGCTCACGCGCGTCTACGATGATCGTATGTTGCGCACCCAGCGCCAGGGCAAGTTGACCTTCTACATGAAGTCGACCGGCGAGGAAGCGGTCTCGGTTGCGGCCGGCATGGCACTTAAGCCCGGCGACATGCTGTTTCCCTCCTATCGCCAGCAGGGGCTGCAGATGGTGCGCGGGCAGCCGCTGGTCGACCTGATGTGTCAGCTGCTCTCCAATACGCGCGACATGTGCAAGGGGCGCCAACTCCCGGTGATGTATCACTCGGCTTCAGCGCGGCTGTTTTCCATATCGGGCAACCTGACGACGCAGTTTCCACAGGCGGTGGGCTGGGCCATGGCGGCAGCGATCAAGGGCGAGGATCACATCGCCGCAACCTGGACCGGCGAAGGCAGCACGGCCGAGGCGGATTTTCACTATGCGCTGCTGTTCGGCTCGGTCTATCGCGCGCCGGTCATTCTCAACGTGGTCAACAATCAGTGGGCCATTTCCACTTTCCAGGGCACGGCCGGCGGCGAGCAGAACACCTTCGCGGCCCGCGGGCCGGCCTATGGTTTGCCGGGACTGCGCGTTGACGGCAACGATTTTCTGGCCGTTTATGCCGCCACCCGCTGGGCGGCCGATCGCGCCCGCATGGGCGGCGGTGCCACGCTCATTGAGCTGGTGACCTATCGCGCCGCGGCGCACTCCACCAGCGACGATCCGGCGCGTTACCGTCCGCGCGATGACCAGGAGCGCTGGCCCCTCGGCGATCCGGTTGAAAGACTCAAGCAGCATCTGATTGCGCTGGGCGAGTGGACTGAAGCCAAGCATGAGGCGCTGATCGCCGAGCTCGACGCCCAGGTGGCCGCCGCCTGGAAGGAAGCACTCACCTACGGCACCCTGAACGAAGGGCCGCGACTCGATCGCGACCTGATGTTTGAAGACGTCTTCAAGGAGCTGCCCGAGCATCTGCGCCGCGAGCGCGACCTGCTGCGTGCCGAGTTGGGAAAATAGAGGCGAGCATGGCGCAGATGAACATGATTCAGGCTCTCAACTCCGCCATGGACATCATGATGGGGAGGGATCCGAGCGTCGTGGTGCTGGGCCAGGACGTCGGTTTTTTTGGCGGCGTGTTTCGCTGCACCGATGGCCTGCAGCGCAAGTACGGCGAGCAGCGCGTGCTCGACACACCAATCGC
Organism: Steroidobacteraceae bacterium; assembly: GCA_049694695.1. Taxonomy (GTDB): domain Bacteria; phylum Pseudomonadota; class Gammaproteobacteria; order Steroidobacterales; family Steroidobacteraceae; genus FEN-1191. The sequence continues at coordinate 17,034 of JBAVRE010000190.1, forward strand.
CGAGGGCGGCATCATTGCCGCCGCGATCGGCATGGGCGTCAATGGCCTGCGGCCAGTGGCCGAAGTGCAGTTCGCCGACTACGTGTACCCGGCCTACGACCAGATCGTCAGCGAGCTGGCGCGCCTGCGCTATCGCAGCGCCGGCGAGTTCTTTGCGCCGGTCACGGTGCGCATGCCCTGCGGCGGCGGCATACGCGGCGGACAGACTCATTCGCAGAGTCCTGAAGTGCTGTTCGCGCATGTGTGCGGCCTGAAAATTGCGATGCCCTCCAACCCCTACGATGCCAAGGGTCTGCTGATCGCGGCCATCGAAGACGACGACCCGGTGATCCTGTTCGAGCCCAAGCGCCTGTACAACGGGCCTTTCGATGGCGATCCCAACAAGCCTGCGGTGCCGTGGAACACGCACCCCAGGGGCGAAGTGCCCACCGATCACTACACCGTGCCCTTCGGTCGCGCCGAGATCGTGCGCCCCGGCAGCCAGCTGACGGTCATTTCCTACGGCACCATGGTGCATGTCTGCGAAGCGGCGGCCCGTGCCCTCGACCTTGATGCCGAGATCATCGATGTGCGCAGCATCGTGCCGCTCGATGTCGACACGCTGTGCAACTCGGTGTGCAAGACCGGGCGCTGCCTCATCGCGCACGAGGCCACGCGCTTTGCCGGTTTCGGCGCCGAGCTGGCCGCCACCGTCATGGAACACTGCTTCTGGAATCTCGAGGCGCCCATTCAACGCGTGGCCGGCTGGGATACGCCCTACCCGCACGCCTTCGAGTGGGAATACTTCCCAGGGCAGGCGCGAGTTGCAATGGCTCTGAAAGCCGTCATGGAAAGCCGATGAGTACACATACTTTCAAACTCCCGGATCTCGGCGAAGGCACGGTCTCGGCGGAGATCGTCGCCTGGCATGTGAAGCCCGGCGAGCTGGTAACGGAAGATCAGCCGCTGGTCGAAATGTCGACCGACAAGGCCGTGGTCGAAGTGCCCTCGCCCGTAAGCGGCCGCGTCGTCACGATCAGCGGCAAGCCGGGTGACGTGGTGGCAGTGGGCGCAGCGCTGGCGACTTTCGAAACCGATACGGGTGCGGTCACCCACAGCAAGCCGGTAGCGTCCGCGGCCGCACCGGCGC
>JBAVRE010000191.1:0-5557 GCA_049694695.1 Steroidobacteraceae bacterium
GCCGCCGGCGACGGCATGGTCCACATTGCGGTCAGCGACAACGGCGTGGGCATTTCACCGGAAAACCTGACGCGCATCTTCAGCCACGGCTTTACGACCAAGCAGGAGGGTCACGGCTTTGGCCTGCACAGCGGCGCACTGGCCGCCCGCGAGATGGGCGGCGCACTGCGGGCGAGCAGCCAGGGTCCGGGTCTGGGGGCCACTTTTACGCTTGAACTGCCGCTCAATCCCCCGGGAGCAGCCAATGCCTGACAATCATCTGATCGTCAATCGCCGGGTCCTGATCATCGATGACAACCGGGCCATCCACGAGGACTTCATCAAGATTCTCGGACGCGGCTCGCAGGTCGATCCGGAGTTCGAGCTGGCCGAGCGGCTGCTGCTGGGCGAGGCCGCAGTCAGCGCCACGCGGCCCTGGTTCGAACTCGACAGCGCACTGCAGGGCCAGGAGGGCGTCGAGCGTGTGCAGCACGCGCTGCATGAAGGCCGCCCCTATGCGCTGGCCTTTGTCGACATGCGCATGCCACCAGGCTGGGATGGCCTGGAGACCATCCAGCGGCTGTGGGCCATCGATCCGAACGTGCAGGTCGTGATCTGCTCGGCGCATGCCGACTACGACTGGACCGACCTGGTGGCAAAACTCGACCATTCCGACAAATTGCTGGTGGTGAAGAAGCCATTCGAACCGATCGAGGTGCAGCAGTGCGCCAGTGCACTGGTGCGCAAGTGGCACAACGAGCGCATCCTGCGGCGCCAGGTCGAGACACTCGAGGAAGTCGTGGTGGCGCGCACCGAAGGCCTCGAGGATGCCAACCGGCAACTGCGCCACCTCGCCACGCATGACATGCTGACCGGCCTGCCCAACCGCGTGCTGCTGGACGATCGGCTGGAGCAGGGCATCGCACATGCCGAACGCGAACGCCACGGCTTTGCAGTGGCGGTCGTCGATCTCGACCGCTTCAAGCAGGTCAACGATTCATGCGGCCACCAGGCCGGCGATGAGCTGCTCAAGGAAGTCGCACAGCGTCTGCAGGGCGTCGCCCGCAGCATCGATACCGTAGCCCGGCTGGGCGGCGACGAATTCGTGTTGATCCTCGATCGCCTGGGAAACCGGCAGGATGCCGAGATCGTCGCCAACCGGGTCGTCGAGGCGCTGCGCCAACCACTGCGGGCAGGCGACCTCGACCTGCACACTTCGGCGAGCATCGGCTTCGCCTTCTTCCCCGCTGACGGCAACTCGGTCGACACGCTGATGGCGAACGCCGACGCGGCCATGTACTGCGCCAAGCAGCGCGGCCGCAACAATGTCCAGTACTTTTCGCCAGACATGAGCGCTGTGACGCAGCAGAAGGCGATGCTGATGAACGGCCTGCATGAGGCGCTGCGGCTGCAGCAGTTCGAGCTGCACTACCAGCCCAAGATCGACACCCGCAGCGGGGCGATCCACGGCGCCGAGGCGCTGATCCGCTGGCGGCATCCCGAGCGTGGGCTGATTCCACCGCTCGAGTTCATCCCGCTCGCCGAGGAATGCGGGCTGATCGATGCCATCGGCGAATGGGTGGTGCGTGAAGGCTGCCGGCAGGCACGCGCCTGGCAGCTGGAGGGACTCGAGCCGATACGCGTGGCCGTCAACCTCTCCGCCTTCCAGTTCCGTCAGGGCACGCTGCTGAAGATGATCAAGGGCGCGCTCGCCGACTTTGGCCTCGATCCGCGCCTGCTGGAAGTGGAGATCACCGAGAGCGCGCTGATGGGCGACCCGGAGGAGTCGGTGCTCATCCTCGAGCAGCTCAGCAAGATGGGCGTGCTGGTCTCCGTGGATGATTTCGGTACCGGCTATTCGAGCATGAGCTACCTGCGACGCTTCCCGATCGACAAGCTGAAGATCGACCGCAGCTTCATCAATGAATTGAGTTCACGCCCGGATGACGCCTCGATCGTGCGGGCCATCGTCTCGCTGGCGCACAGCCTGCATCTGAAGGTGGTCGCCGAAGGCGTCGAGACGCCCGAACAGCTGGAGTTGCTCAAGAGCCTGGGGTGCGATCAGTACCAGGGCTACCATTACAGCGCGGCGGTGCCGGCGGCGGATTTTGCGCTCATGGCGCGCAGCGCCGAAAGCGGTGGCCCCGGCGCCGGGCTGCAGGATCTCGATCGCACCTACAGCAAACTTTCGGTGCTCAAGCCGCGGGGCTAAAGGCAGGTTCCCGAGCCCGGCGCCAGCGGCTATCCTGTCGCCATGACTGACCAGAAACTGCTGCAGTTCCCGTGCCGCTACCCCATCAAGGTGATGATTCGCGCCACCGCCAGCCTGCGCGCACAGCTCGACCTCATCGTGACACGGCATGCGGGCACACTGGGCGCCGCCGATATCAGCGAGCGCGCTTCGCGTCACCAGAATTACTCCAGTGTCACCTACATGATCGAGGCGCGTGATGAGGCCCAGATCGCCGCCTTGTTCGCCGAACTCAAGCTCACGCCGGGCGTGGTGATGATTATCTAGATGCATCCGCCAGTTTGCGCAATTCAGAATCTTTCAGACTCGGGCTTGCCGCGCTGAACGGCAGCGACTGTGATTGCTTTGGCGTTTCACATGCGTCTAAATAGACTTAACGATGCCCACTTCCGCGCCGCGACCGAGATCAAGACTTCGCCATCTGTTTGTCCTGGCGCTCGGCTTCCTGGCGCTCATGCAGGTGGCGCGACTGCTGTTTCTGTGGAAATTCGGTTCGCTCCACCAGATCTTCACTGCTGAAGGCTGGAACAGCCTCTATATCGGGCTCAAGTTCGACCTGCGCCTGGTAGCGGTGGTATTCGTGCCACCCTGGTTGCTGCTGCAGGCGGGGAACGAGCAACCCAGGCGCCGCGGATTGAGCATATTGGTGCTCGCGCTCGCCTTGCTATGCTACGGCCGACTGATCGCCATCGCTATGGTTGATGACAGTGGCGCGCGGCCATGGCTGGCCGCCTTCCTGTTGCTGGTGGCTTTGCACCAGACGTATTTCAGGGACTACGGTCTGGCCAGTTGGCGTGAAGTGCGCTGGATCTGGGGCAGCTACGCCCTGGGCATTGGCGCCTTTGTACTGGCAGCCTATGCCGCCGACTTTGGCTCCTACAGCTATAACCGGGTGCGGCTGAACGGCACGGTACTGGGATTCCTCCAGGATCCGCTCATCAGTGCCCGGATGGTATGGCAGAGCTACCCGGTCGTTCGTGGCCTGCTGCTGTGCAGCCTGCTGCTGGCGACCTTGGCCTGGGCGCTACGACGAATGGACGGCTGGCACCGGCTGCATCTCAACACTGGAGCACACTGGGCCACAAATATCGCCATCAGCATCTTGCTGGTGCTGTTGATCTGGGGCAAAGAGAGCCTCTACCCGCTGCGCTGGGGCGAAGTATTCGATGGTCGCGCCCGCTTCATCGCACAGGTCGCGCTCAACCCTGTGCTGTTCCTTCTGGAAACCCGGGTCACACCCGATACCGGTCCGGATCTGAATGCCGTGCGGACCACGCATCAGGCGCTCGCCGACTACTTCGGTATACCCAGGAGCTACGACGCCCAGGGCGCGCCCAGCCTGCTGCGCACCATCGCCCCGCGAGCACTGGTCGCCGGCACCCCCAACGTCGTCTTCATACAGATGGAAAGCCTGTCGATCTACAAGACCTCTTTGCTCGGCAACCAGCTCGACCCCACACCCTTTCTGCAGCAGCTGTCCGGGCAGAGCATCTTTTTTGATCGCTTCTATGTGGTCATGGAGAACACCAGTCGCTCGATGTTCGCGACACTGTTCGGCATTCCGGATGTCACCAGCCTGCAGCTCAACGCCACGCGAAACCCTTTGCTGGTTGATCAGAATTGCCTGCTCAACGGCCTGCACGGCTACGAGAAATTCTATTTTCTGGGCGGCAGCGCCAATTGGGCGCAGATTCGTGCGGCCTTCAAGAATAATATTCCGGGTCTGAGAATTTTCGAAGCCGGAAGTTACCGGGCGCCCATCGTCGATGTCTGGGGCATCGCCGATGTCGATATGCTGTTGGAAGGCAGCGGCTTGCTCGCTAACGCGCGGCAACCCTATTTCGCCTATTTCCAGACCAGCGGCAATCACCCGCCATTCACGATTCCAGCGCATTTGCAGGATTTTCACGCCATCAGCCTGCCCGCAGAGAGGCTGACTGCCGGGGGCTTCTCCGGCAATGACGACTTCAATGCCGTGCGCCTGCTGGACTACAGCCTGAACAAGTATTTTGCGGCTGAGGCGCGCTTGCCCAGGTTTTTGAATACGGTATACGTGCTGTGGGCAGACCACGGCATCGCGCGTGGCAATACGGATGCACGCTTTGCCTCGATACCGCTGGCAGTGCATCAGATACCACTGCTGATCTATGCGCCGGGTTTCATCAAGACAGGCCGCCGGGTATCTGTGGTCGGCAATCAGATGGACATCGTGCCCACCGTCATGAGCCTGCTGGGTCATGCCACGCGTACCCAGACGCTGGGCAAAGACCTGCTCGACCCGGTCAATGCGAGCCGCAGCGGCGCATTCACCTTCAGCACCTTCAGGCGCCCACCGGTGGTCGGTTTCATTCGCGGCTCGGACTACCTGATCCTGAATCCCGATGGCAAGTTCACTCTCAATGATCTGCGTGAGTCGGGTGAGCAGGATCACGCTGCCGAGCAACCGCAAAAGGCGCAAGAGCTGCGGCAATTGGCACAGGGGTTTCTGGTCTGGTCGCGTTATCTCATGGAACACAATCAGCCCTTGAGCCAACCATGAGCGAGCCACGGCGGCCGGCACTGCTCGGCGGGCTGCTCATAGCAGTACTGCTGTGCGTGTCGGTCATCGGCATAGGATGGCCGCTGCAGATGCGCGTCTTGGCCCCGCGGCTGGGTTCTCCCTGGATTGGCAAGCCTCAGGCATCGATGGTCGTTCGCCTGACCGGCAGCCTGCCCTTGATGCTGCCGACGATGGAACTGTCGCTGGCCGGACCGGGCGGTGCCGGAGCACTGCAGATCACGGCTCACCATTGGGATGGCGCCGACGCCATGGTCTCTGTCACGGTGCCCGAGCTGCCCGATGGCGGCTATGCCTTGCGCCTGCGGACGCCGACACAGAGTATGTCAGTGCCGCAGGCGGTCTTTATTCGACATGCCTGGCCCGCGGTGCTGCGACTGGCACAGATCGCGGATCTGCCGCCCCCAGGTCGCGAGTCGATGCTGCAGCGCTTTGTGGGCGAGATGCGCGTCAGGCGGCCCGATGCCATCCTGGTGACGGGCGACATCAACTACACTGGCACGGAATCGAATATCAACTTCGTATTTTCGGAGTTGGCGGAGTTGGACGCACCCGTCATTGTCGCCGCCGGCAATCACGAACGGGAAGCATGGCATCGATACCTCAGGGTATTCGGCGCCCGTGACCATCGCACTGATTTCGGACCGCTCACCATCCTGAGTCTGGACAGTGCCCATGGTCGCGATGCGCTGACGCCGAGTTCGTTTCGCTGGCTGCGGGGGGAATTGGCGAGTCTAAGCGGGCAAACGGCCATAATTCAGGTGCACCAT
>JBAVRE010000192.1:0-6817 GCA_049694695.1 Steroidobacteraceae bacterium
GTATATAAATTCCCCGGGTGGCTCGGTGAGCGCGGGCCTGGCGATCTACGACACCATGCAGTTCATCAAGCCCGATGTCAGCACTATCTGTGTCGGTCTGGCCGCCTCGATGGGCGCCCTCCTGCTATGCGGTGGTGCCAGCGGCAAGCGCTTTTCACTGCCGAATTCCAAGATGATGATTCACCAGCCCTCGGGCGGTTTCCAGGGCCAGGCCTCGGATATCGATATCCACGCGCGCGATGTCCTGGAGACCAAGGAGCGCCTCAATCGCATCCTCGCGCACCACACCGGCCAGAGCGTCGAGCGGGTCAAGGCGGATAGCGATCGGGACAACTTCATGAACCCCGAGGCCGCCAAGACTTATGGCCTGATTGACAAGGTCCTCCTGAAACGTGAAGTGGCTCCCGCCATGACGCCCGGAGCGCCCGCCTGAAGGCCCTTAAGCCGGGCAAAGGCGCCTAAAATTCATGAATAACAAGGTCTTAGATGGAACGCAGTTCTTTGCGCAGCGCGCTGTGGGCATGTTATATAAGGCCCTGAGGCTTGAGGTAAGTACCAGTGACTGACGATTCCCGCACCCGGACAGACGATGGCAAGCTGCTGTACTGCTCCTTTTGTGGCAAGAGCCAGCACGAGGTTCGCAAGCTCATTGCCGGCCCTTCGGTGTTCGTCTGCGACGAATGCGTCGAGCTGTGCAACGACATCATCCGCGAGGAGCTCGAAGACCGCGCCGACAAGGCACGCGACAAGCTGCCCAAGCCCCATGAAATCAAGAAGGTGCTCGACGAATACGTGATCGGCCAGGAGCGCGCCAAGAAGGTGCTTTCGGTCGCGGTCTACAACCACTACAAGCGCCTGCAGACGCGCGGTGCGACCAAGACCAAGGACGATGTCGAGCTCGCCAAGAGCAATATCCTGCTGATCGGCCCGACCGGCTGCGGCAAGACCCTGTTGGCCGAGACGCTGGCACGGCTGCTGAATGTACCCTTTACGATCGCCGATGCGACCACCCTCACCGAAGCGGGCTACGTCGGTGAAGATGTCGAAAACATCATCCAGAAGCTGCTGCAGAAGTGCGACTACGATGTCGAGAAGGCGCAGACCGGCATAGTCTATATCGACGAGATCGACAAGATCTCGCGCAAGAGCGACAACCCGTCGATCACCCGTGACGTCTCGGGCGAGGGCGTGCAGCAGGCGCTGCTCAAGCTGATCGAAGGCACGATCGCCTCGGTGCCGCCCCAGGGCGGACGCAAGCATCCGCAGCAGGAATTCCTGCAGGTCGACACCTCGAACATCCTGTTCGTGTGCGGCGGCGCCTTTGCGGGGCTCGAAAAGATCATCCTCAACCGCACGCAGAAGAGCGGCATCGGCTTCACTTCCGAAGTGCGCAGCGCCGATCAGAAGCCGCACGGCTCCGATCTGTTCCACGAGGTCGAGCCGGAGGACCTGATCAAGTTCGGGCTGATTCCCGAGTTTGTCGGTCGCCTGCCGGTGGTCGCGACACTCGACGAACTCGACGAGGCCGCGCTGATGATCATCCTCACCGAGCCCAAGAACGCGCTGACCAAGCAGTATCGCAAGCTCTTCGAGATGGAAGGCTCGGAGCTGGATTTTCGCGAGGAAGCGCTGCGCGCAGTCTCGAAGCGCGCCATGCAGCGCAAGACCGGCGCGCGCGGCCTGCGCACCATCCTCGAGAATGTGCTGCTCGATACCATGTACGAGCTGCCCTCGCTGCGCAATGTCTCCAAGGTGGTCGTCGACGAGAGCGTCATCGAAGGCACTTCCAAGCCCTATATCGTCTACCGTACTGAAGAGCCGCGACTGGCGGCCGTTGAAGAGCCGCGCCGGGCCGGGAGCATTGGCCACGCCTGAGAGTCCTTGAAATGCCACGGCACGCCCCCATCCAATGCGGCAGGGGCCTGCCCGGCCCGTTTGCAGATCCCCGTTTTGCATAGCGAGAACCTGAAGTGAACCAAACCGTCGAAGCCGCACCGCCCACCCCTCCGCCTGCACTGCTGGCCGGCCGGATTCCGGTGCTGCCGCTGCGCGACGTCGTAGTCTACCCACACATGGTGATCCCGCTGTTCGTCGGCCGCGAGAAATCGATACACGCGCTCGACGCCGCCATGCGCACCGACAAGCGCATCATGCTGGTGGCGCAGAAGCAGGCCGATATTGACGACCCCAAGCTCGAAGATCTGCACAGCTTCGGCACCGCCGCCACTATTCTGCAGCTGCTCAAACTCCCCGACGGCACGGTCAAGGTGCTGGTCGAAGGGATCGAGCGCGCCCGTGTGGTGAGCATGCAGCTGGCTCTGCCGGGCACCACCGACGCGGCGCACAACTATTACGCGGCCGAGATCGCCGTCGAGGCGGATCTCGATCAGTACGAAGAGCGCGAGATGGATGTGCTGGTGCGCTCGGTGGTTTCGCAGTTCGAGCAGTACGTCAAGCTCAACAAGAAAGTGCCGCCCGAAGTGCTCACCGCGCTGGCCGGCATCGAGCAACCGGGCCGGCTGGCCGACACTGTGGCCGCCCATATGTCGCTCAAGCTCTCTGAAAAGCAGAAGGTGCTGGAGATCCTCGACGTGCGCCGCCGCCTCGAGCATGTGCTGGTCGCGATTGAAGGCGAGATGGACGTGCTGCAGATTGAAAAGCGCATTCGCGGCCGCGTCAAATCGCAGATGGAAAAGAGCCAGCGCGAGTACTACCTGAATGAGCAGATGAAGGCCATCCAGAAAGAGCTCGGCGACATGGAAGATGGCACCAATGAACTGGCTGAGATCGAGCAGAAGGTCGCCAAGGCCGGCATGAGCAAGGAGGCGCGCGACAAGGCCACCGCCGAGATCAACAAGCTCAAGATGATGTCACCGATGTCGGCCGAGGCCACCGTGGTGCGCAACTACGTCGACTGGCTGGTCAAGGTGCCGTGGAAGAAGCGCACGCGCCTGCATAAGAACATCGCCAACGCGCAGGTGGTGCTCGATACCGATCATTTCGGGCTCGAAAAGGTCAAAGAACGCATCGTCGAGTACCTGGCGGTGCTGCAGCGGGTCGAGAAGATCAAGGGTCCGATCCTGTGCCTGGTGGGGCCGCCCGGCGTCGGCAAGACCTCGCTCGGGCAGAGTCTGGCGCGCGCCACCAATCGCAAGTTTGTGCGCATGTCGCTGGGCGGCGTGCGTGACGAGGCGGAAATCCGCGGTCATCGGCGCACCTACATCGGTTCGATGCCCGGCAAGATCATCCAGAATCTGGCCAAGAGCGGCGTTCACAATCCGCTCTTCCTGCTCGATGAAGTGGACAAGATGGCCATGGATTTCCGTGGCGATCCGTCCTCGGCACTGCTCGAAGTGCTTGATCCGGAGCAGAACTCGGCTTTCTCCGATCACTATCTGGAAGTCGATTTCGACCTCTCCGAAGTCATGTTCGTGTGCACGGCCAACTCGCTGAATATTCCGGCGCCGCTGCTCGATCGCATGGAAGTCATCCGGCTGCCTGGTTACACGGAAGATGAGAAGCTCAATATCGGCCGCCGCTACCTGGTGCCCAAGCAGACCAAGCAGAACGGCCTCAAGGAAGGCGAGTTGAAGCTCGCGGACACGGCGCTGCTCGACATCGTGCGCTATTACACCCGCGAGGCCGGGGTACGTAATCTCGAACGCGAGATCGCCAAGATCAGTCGCAAGGCGGTCAAGCAGTTGCTGCTCGACAAGGGCCCCGAGAAGGGCCCCGAGAAGGGCCCCGAGAAGGGCAAGTCAAAGAGCATCGCGGTCACGCCGCGCAATCTCGACAAATACCTGGGCGTGCGCCGATTCCGCTATGGCAAGGCCGAAGACCAGAACCGCGTCGGCCAGGTCACGGGCCTGGCCTGGACCGAAGTCGGCGGTGAACTGCTGACCATCGAGGCGGCCGTGGTGCCGGGCAAGGGCAAGCTGCAACACACTGGCCAGCTGGGCGAGGTAATGCAGGAGTCCATCCAGGCCGCCATGTCCGTGGTGCGCAGCCGCGCTGATGTGCTCGGGCTCGAGTCCGATTTCTACCAGAAGAACGATGTTCACCTGCATATGCCCGAGGGAGCCACCCCCAAGGACGGCCCCAGCGCGGGTATCGGCATGTGCACGGCGCTGGTTTCAGCCCTGACGCGCATCCCGGTACGCTCGGACGTGGCCATGACCGGCGAGATCACGCTGCGTGGCGAAGTGCTGCCGATCGGTGGCCTGAAGGAGAAGCTGCTGGCGGCGCAGCGCGGCGGCATTGCCATCGTGCTGATCCCGGAAGAGAACAAGAAAGACCTGGTCGAGATCCCGGACAACATCAAGGGCAAGCTTGATATCCGCCCGGTCCGCTGGATCGACGAAGTACTGGAAATCGCCCTGACCGCGCGGCCGACGCCGCTGGTGCAGGTCGCAGCCGCAAGCACCGCCCCCAAGCCAGTGCGCCGCTCCCGGGCGCGCGCGAGCAAGACGGTGCAGGCCCATTAACTGGCAGCTGGCATCTGCCGGTTCAATAACTTAGAATGCGCCGCCTTTTTGCTTAGGGGTGATGCCCTGACACGCTGATTTCGGGTGCTTAGCTCAGCTGGTAGAGCGTCGCCCTTACAAGGCGAATGTCGGGGGTTCGATCCCCTCAGCACCCACCATTTCAGCGGAGCGGTAGTTCAGTTGGTTAGAATACCGGCCTGTCACGCCGGGGGTCGCGGGTTCGAGTCCCGTCCGCTCCGCCATTTATACATATATGCTGCAAAATATCGGTGACACTTTAAAAACCCAGCGCTGGCTGGCGTATGCCCTGCTGGGACTGCTGATCCTGGTGTTCGCATTGTGGGGGGCCTACGGCATTGTCGACCTGACCGTTGGTACGCCCAAATACGGGCTCAAGATAAATGGCGAGGAGATTCCGTCCGCCACCCTGCAGCAGGCCTGGCAGGAACGCCAGTCGCAGTACCAGCAGCAGGTCAAGGCGGAAATTCCCCCTGACGTGCGCACCACGCTTCAGGAACAGCTGCTCGATCAATACACGCGCAGCACGCTACTGCGCCAGCGCTCGAACCAGCGCGGTTTCCGGGTCAGCGACGCTGCGTTGCTCACGGCCTACCAGGGTGAGCCGTCCTTCCAGGTGGATGGCAAATTCAATGACGTGGCCGCCAAGGGCATGCTGGCGCAGGTGGGCATGACGATTGCCGGATATGAGACCCAGCTGCGCAATTCGCTGCAGGTCGGGCAGCTTGAACAGAGCCTGCAGATCGGTGATTTCCTCACCGATTCAGAGATCAAGCGTGCCTTTGCGCTTGAAAACGAACAGCGCGAAGTGCGCTACGCACTGCTGCCGCTCGCGCGCTACAGCTCCGCCGTAAACATTGCCGATGCCACGCTGCAGAGCTGGTACCAGGCCCACAGTGAAGATTATCTGAGCAAGGAATCGGTGCGCCTGCAGTACGCCGAGCTGCGTCTCGATACCGTCGCGGCCGCTGTGAGCATGACTCCTGCGGACCTGGAAGCCTGGTACAAGCAGAACCAGAGCCGCTACGTCGAAGCGGAAAAGCGCCGCGCCAGCCATATACTCATCACCGTGGCGGCTCCCAAGGACGCCGCTGCCGACGCCGCAGCGCTGAAGAAGGCGCAATCGGTGCTGGCCGAAGTGCGTGCTGGTGGCGATTTTTCCGCGCTGGCCCGCAAGTATTCCCAGGACCCGGGTTCGGCCCGTCAGGGCGGCGATCTGGGTTTCGCGCTGCGCGGCGCCTACGTGCAACCGTTCGCCGATCGGCTGTTTGCCATGAAAGCCGGCGAGACCAGCGAGCCGGTCAAGACCCAGTTCGGCTACCACATCATCCGCCTGACTGAAGTGCAGGCGGAACACGCCCGCACCCTGAGCGACGATCGTGCCCGCATTGAAGCCGACTATCGGCACGAGCGTGCCGCCGAGATTTTCGGCAATCGCCAGGAAAGCCTGCAGCTGAAGCTCGAGACCAGTTCGGGCAGCAATCTGGCTGCGCTCGCGACCGAGTTCGGCCTGAGCACGGGCGAGGTGCCTGAATACACCCGCGGTGGCGGTGGCGCCCTGGGCGTCAACGCCGATCTGACCAGCCTGGTTTTCAGTGACAGCGTCATCAAGGATCAGCGCATCGGCGGTCCGGTGGCGCTCGCCGACGATCGCATGGTGATCGTCAAGGTGCTCGAGCATCACCTGCCCAAGGTACGGGCACTGACGGAGGTGCGCGCCGAGGTCGAGGCCGCCGTACGCCAGGAAGCGGGCACGCGCGCCGCGCGCGCCGCCGCCGAATCCGCCGTGAAGCAGCTGATAGCAGGCGGCAACTTCGACGCCGTGGTCAAAACCATGGGTGCGACAGCTGCTCCGGCAGCCATGATTGGCCGCGGCGACCCGCAGCCGCCTGCGCAGGTGCGCGACGCAGCGTTTGCTGCGCCTAATCCCGATGGCAAGCCGGTCTACCAGGCGCTGGCGCTGGATGAGGGTGGCGCGGCGATACTCGCGGTTATCTCGGTCAAGCCCGGCAGCTCGGGTGCCAACCCTGCCAACGATCAGCAACTGATGTCTCGTGTCAGCCAGCGGCATCGCGAAGCGGACCTGGCGGCCTACCTGGCGGAAATGCAGCGGCGCGCGACGGTCAAGAAGAATCTGGCCATCTTCAACTAGCACCGCGGCGTCTCTGCGACGCGCGGACGCCGCGCGGTCTCAGGGACATGCCCGCCGTCGCTCCACGATAGCAGCGAAGGGCGGGCACGTCCCTGAGACCACACGTCATCCGCCCGTCGCCTACATGCAGCCGAACTGTCGCGATGGACGAGTTCTTTTGTAC
>JBAVRE010000193.1:0-27429 GCA_049694695.1 Steroidobacteraceae bacterium
CTTCATGAGTGAGTGCCGTGCGCTCACCAATCTGGTCGGCAATGCGGTGGCCACCGTTGTCATCGCGCGCTGGGAAGGCGAGCTTGATGCCGGCCAGCTGCAGTTGGCGCTGGCGGGTGCGCCACCAACACTACCAATGCCTCCGGCGCCAGCATGAACGCGCGCGAGCTGCTGCAGCTGTATCGCGCCACGCTGTGGCGCGGCTGGCTGCCGGCCCTGTTGCTGGCGATTCTGACGACGGCATTTGTGGATCGCCTGATGGCCGCGCTACCCGATCCGCTGGCGCCAGACGGGCTCGAGCGACTGACGCAATTCTTCAGTTCCGCGAGCCTGTGGCGCTCGGCGCTGGCCGTGTCGCTGCTATCGCTGTGGCCAGTCTGTGCGCTGGTGTTGTGCGCTGATGCCAGTGTGCGTGGCGTAGCACCACCGGCAGCCGGCGGACTGCTGGCGGCACTGAGGGCTTACCCGCGAGCGCTGCTGGCAGGCCTGCTGTTTGCCGCCGCGGCAATGGCCGGGCTGACACTGCTGCTGATTCCCGGGATCTACCTGGCTGGCGCGCTGCAGTTATGGATGGTGGCGTTGCTGCTGCAGCGAGCTGGCGCCTGGCAGTCGCTGCGCGCCAGCTGGCAGCTGGTGCGCGGTCGATGGTGGCGCAGCAACACACAGGTTGCACTCATACTGCTGGGCGGCCTGGGTGCGGCCGCATTGCTGAGCCTGATTGCGGGTGTCGTGGTTCAGCTGCTGGATTCGGCCCTGCACCCTGATCCGGCACTGCAGCATGCCGCCGCGCTGAGCGTATCGCTGCTCGTTAACTTCGTCGCCGCGCCCGCTTATTCCGTCGCGCTGCTGGTCAGTTACCGCGATCTGCAGCACGCGCCTGGCGGTTGACTTTTGGCAGCAGCGGTATTCTCCTTCTGCCATGGGCGGCGTGAAATCCTGGATTCTGGCGGTACCCTGCACGATGCTGGTGGCGTGCGCCGCCAACGTCCCCGCCAAACCGCCTGCACCACCGATAGTCGTTACACCGGTCGATGTCACGACCACGTACATTGCCAGCTTTGGGCACCACTACCCCCATGGTCAATATGCCGTGGTGCAGGTATGCGTGGCCGCCGATGGCGCTATTGCCAGCACCCGCATCGTGGTGTCGTCCACGCAGAAGAACTTCGACGATTCGGCGCTCGGCTGGGCGCGGCAGGCACGCTATCAGCCGCAACTTGAAAATGGCAAGCCTGTGTATGGCTGCCAGGAAGTTCGCGTGGAAATCAACCTGCGCCGCGACCACAGCGTCGGCCAGGGCGCCGATAGCGCACTGGGTTAGCCGCGACCCCTGGGGCTGGCTAGCAGCCGTATTGCTTCGCCGCCGCCGGGAGCGAGTTTCAATGTCAGGTGCTCACCGCGGCGTACTCTGCGCGACTCAATGACAATGGCATGCGGGTTGGTGCGCCAGTCAGCGTCATCGGCGTCGCGGTAGATCTGCGCCTGATAGTCGCGTCCGGCGTCCAGGAAATCCAGAACGACATCGAGCGTGCGGGCATTCTCATCGGTTACGCTGCCGACATACCAGTTGTCGCTGTTGCGATCCAGCCGCGCAATGGTGGCGTAATCACCCACTTCGCCATTGAGCACGCGGGTGTCGGACCAGTCGGTCGGTACGTCCTTGATGAACTGAAACGGCCCCGGGTACCTGGCGTAATTCTCCGGCAGATCGGCCGCCATCTGAATCGGGCTATAGATGATCACGTAGTTCGCCAGCTGCTTGGCGACTGTCGATTGAATGGCCTGGCCGTTCTTGCCCACCAGGCTCAGCACGCCGGGCGTGAAATCAAAAGGGCCGGCCAGCATGCGCGTGAACACCAGATTGGCTTCGTGCTCCGGCGGGTTGGGTGGGTTGCCCCAGGCGTTGTATTCCATGCCGCGCGCCCCCTCGCGCGCCACCCAGTTCGGATAGCTGCGGCGCAGTCCCGTGTCCTTGATGGGTTCGTGCGCGTCGATGGCGATGTGGCGCTTGGCCGCCTCGGTCACCACATGAAGATGATGGCGCGACATCACCTGGCCGTCGTGCCACTCATAGTGAATCCTGCCATCGCTCCCCATGGCCTTGACGCCGCCGGCGTCGGCGACGTATCCGGTCTTGACGCTGTCAACGCCGAGTCGCGCGTACAGATCGAGCGCGTCGCCGAGCTGTGGCTCGTAGTTGGCAATATTGGCCGCAGTCTCATGATGGCCAATCAGGTGCACACCTTTCTGGCGTGCGTAGTCGGTGACCGCTTTGAGATCAAAATCAGGATAGGGCCTGGTGAAGCTGAAGGTTTCGCCGTTGGCGAACCAGGTACCGTCCCAGCCTTCGTTCCAGCCTTCGATCAATACGCCGCGAAAGCCATTCTTGGCGGCGAAATCGATATAGCGCCTGGCGTTGGCGGTGGTGGCGCCGTGATGCGGGCCCGAGCTCCAGCTGGAAGTGCCCAGGTGCATCTCCCACCAGATGCCCACATATTTATAGGGCTTGAACCAGGAGACATCGCCGAGCTTGTTGGGCTCGTTGAGATTCAGGATCAGATCAGACATGTAGAGTCCGGCGGCATTGTCGGCGATCTGCAGCGTGCGCCACGGGGTCGCAAACGGCGCCGTGCGCTGCACCGGCGGGCCGGCCGAGGAGGGTGACAACACCGCCTTGAGCCGCTGAGCATCGACGCGCCGCAACCACATCGAGGCGTAGTCGACCAGCGCGGCTTCATGAATGGCGATGTGCAGGCCGCTGGCTGCCTTCAGCGTCACCGGCGTGTGCGCCTGGCTCAGCTCGTTGAGCGGCGTCCTGCGGTACAGATACTCGTAGCGATTCCATTCACCACCCGGTTCCCACCAGGCCGTTGCGGGCTCGGCAATCGAAAATTCAGTCAACTCGGCCGTGATGTTGACAGCGCGCAGTTGCGCCTGGTCAGGAAACTCGTAGCGAAATCCCACGCCGTCGTCATAGACACGGAATACGATATCGAGGCTGCGCCGCAGTTGGTTGCTCTCGGTCAGGCGGGCACGCAGTTCGTTGTAGTGGTTGTGCACGAAACGCCGCTCGCCCCAGGGCTGTTCCCAGGTTTCATCGAAGCTGCTGGTGCTGGAGCTGGTCAGAGTGAAATTGCGCTCGAGTTTTGGAGCGTCGGCGAGGATGAATCCGAGCCTCGAATCCTCGACCACCGGCGCGCCGCGCCTGCTGATGCTATAGCCGGGCCGGCCATCGCTGTCCAGGGTCAGCGCCATCGTGAGCACGCTGCCAGGCGAGCTGACCGTGGCCACGCTCGCCGCATTTGCGGCCGCCGCGCTCAGCGTGAGCGTCAGTGCTATCAGCAGACGGCGCAGGGTATTCATGGGCGTGCTCCCGAAACGCAGACCAGATAGTCGAGCGCTGCCACCTTGATGTGGTAACTGCCCGGTGCCGCAGGCGCCGGCGCACAGTTCCCGTGGCGCGCCGTGAAAGACCCGGATTTGCTGTCTACCACGACCTGCGTATCGATGCTGGCAGTGCTGGTATTGAAGGCCAGCAGCACTTCCGTGCCGGTCTCGCTGTCGAAACGCGACACGGCAAACAGCCCCGGGGACTTCGAGGCCGCACGCACCCCCTGCAGTCCGTGGCGTAGCGCTGGTAGTTCGGTGCGCAGCCGGGCCAGGGCGGCAATGGATTGATACAGCGGATGAGTACGGTTGAAGTTGCTTACTGCCGTAGTAGAGCTGGTGCCGAGCAAGGGCTGCTTGTTGTACGAGGCCACCTGACTCGCAAACATATCCTGGCGCGACGCCTGGTCGTCACCCCATCCGACGAAACCCTGTTCGTCGCCGGAGTAGACGGTTGGTACGCCGCGCAGCGTGAGCAGCATCGCGTGCGCCAGCTGCACACGCTTGAGCACCTCGGCCGCACTGGCTTTGGGTCTTGCCAGCTGCACCTGGCGTGCGAAGCGACCGCCGTCGTGATTGCTGATGAAAGTGGGCAATTGCAGTGCCGCGGTAACGCCGCCCTCGTAGAGCGAGTCCGCCGCAAACAGCCGCGCCAGCTGGTCGGTGCCGGCACGGCCCGCGACCGTGTCGCGCACTGCTGCGGCAAAGGCAAAATCGAGCACCGCCGGCAGCTTGTCGACGCGGGTGTGCTCGGCCAGCAGCGCCGGATCCATTTCCGACGTCGCCACTTCGCCAAAGATATGAAAGTTCCGGATGCCGCGCGCCGCCGCGTGCGCGCGGATGGCCGGCACGAACACCTGCCAGAACTCGGGATTTACATGCTTGGCCGTGTCGATGCGAAAACCGTCGATGCCGAAGTTGTCGATCCAGCCGCTGAAGATATCGATGAAGCCCTGCACCACGCGCGGATCTTCGGTGGCGACATCGTCCAGGCCGCTGAAATCGCCCAGGGTCGAACTCTCGCCTTCAAAAGTGCTGTTGCCGCGATTGTGGTAGTAGCGCAGCTCGTTGAGCCACTCGGGAACCTTGCGGTGCGCTTCACCCGGCGGAACATAGGGCGTGTAGGCGTAGCCGTCGGCACGCTCCGGATAGTCGGCACGCGAACGGTAGGGGCACTGATTGTCGGGACACTCGCGATAGCGAATCACATCGGCGGTGTGATTGACGATGATGTCCAGATAGAGCTTCATGCCACGAGCGTGCGCGGCGGCGACCAGCGTCTGCAGATCTGCAGCCGTGCCAAAATGTGAGTCAACGGCCGTGAAGTCGGTAATCCAATAGCCATGGTAGCCGGCCGATTCATCGCCCCTGGCGCCCTGCACCGGATTATTCTGGTAGATGGGTCCCAGCCAGATCGCGGTGGCGCCCAGCGCCTGAATGTAATCGAGACGCGCCGTCAGACCCTTGAGATCACCGCCATGAAAAAAACCCTTGGAGGTCGGATCGAAGCCGGTATGCAGCCGGTCACCGCTCAGCCCGCCGCGGTCATTGCTGCGATCGCCATTCTCGAAGCGATCGGGCAGCAGAAAATAGATGATTTCATCGCTGGCCGGACGATCGCGAAGTGGCAGCGCCTGGTCGGCGTTGGCCAGCGCGCCGCATGCCAGCAGTGCCAGCGCGCCGGCTGGCAGTCCGGCAGATCGAAAACGAGTAGTCTGTGCCATGTTCGCCACTCCAGCCAGCTTTTGTCCGCATAGGTTATAAGCAACAAGTGCACAAGGATACTGGGCATGGGCGACCCGGACTGCGAAGGCTGCGCGTCTTGCTGCATGGTCTGCCGGTCGGCATCTGGGGACTGGGGCTTACCTCCATGTTCATGGATATCTCTTCCGAACTGGTGCACAGCCTGTTGCCGGTGTTCATGGCCAGCGTGCTGGGCGCCAGCATGATGACCATTGGCCTGATTGAAGGCATTGCCGAGGCCACGGCATCGATCACCAAGTTGTTTTCCGGGACCTTGAGCGATCGCTGGGGACGCCGCCGGCCCTTGCTGCTGGTGGGTTACGGCCTGGCGGCAGTGACCAAGCCGGTATTCCCCTTGGCCAGCTCGATAGCCTGGGTGGCGGCAGCGCGCTTTCTTGACCGCGTGGGCAAGGGAATACGCGGCGCCCCGCGCGACGCGCTGGTCGCCGATATCACCCCAGTCGAAGTGCGCGGCGCGGCCTATGGCCTGCGCCAGGCGCTCGATTCATTCGGTGCCGCAGTCGGACCCCTGCTGGCCATTGTGTGCATGGTGCTGCTGTCCGGAAATATCAAGGCAGTGCTGTGGGTGGGGGTGGCACCGGCGTTCATTGCCGTGCTGCTGCTGGTGTTGATGGTGAGAGAGCCGGCGTCCGTGCCGCGCACGCCGGGCTTGCGTTCGCCGCTCGGCACGGCGGGCCTGCGTCGGCTGGGCGCGCGTTTCTGGTACCTCGCGGCCTTGGGGGCGCTGTTCACAATGGCACGTTTCAGCGAAGCCTTTCTGGTGCTGCGCGCACAGCAGGCCGGATTGTCAGTTACGCTCGTGCCACTGGTCATGGTGGTCATGAACGTGGTCTATGCGAGCGCCGCCTATCCGGCCGGCCGGGCGGCTGACGGCCGTGATGCTCGAGTGCTGTTGATACTTGGCCTGGCAGTGTTGGTAATCGCCGACATGGTGCTGGCGCGCGCCAGGTCGGCGAGCCTGGTGCTGGCGGGAGCGGCAATCTGGGGGCTGCACATGGCGCTCACTCAGGGTTTGTTCTCAAAGCTGGTGGCCGACGTGGCACCCGCCGGACTTCGCGGCACCGCCTTTGGCGTCTTCAACCTGGTAACGGGCATTGCGATGCTGGTGGCCAGTACCGTGGCCGGCATACTGTGGAGCCACTACGGCTATGCGGCTACCTTTGTTGGCGGTGCCGTGTTCGCCGCACTGACTGCGGTAGGCGTCCTGTTCACGCGCCTGCACGTTCATTCGGGCGACTGAAGATTCTGCGTTGCTGTGCGCCTGTTCGCAGATCTTCAGAGCAGACGCTGGCGGCAATCACAGCAGTAGTACAATCGCGACAAGTTCAGGAGTTTCCTGCCATGGTTGCAATGAATATCAGGCAAGTGGGTTTCGGCACTGCACTGGGGGCGCTGCTGGCAGTGGCGGGTTGCGGGGGCGGCTACGACGCTCCGCAGCTGAGTTTCGCGCCCTTCGAGGCCAGCTTTGCGCTGGTTGCCGCAGATTTTGACGGCGATGGCCGCGCCGATGTGCTCGACGGACGTACGCTCCATCAACCTACATCGCCGGTAGAGAGCGGTTCACTCAACCTGTATCTGCACAATGCTGGTGCTGGCACCGGCTATGGCGCCGCCACCAGCACGCCCGCAGGAATTGAACCCTTGTATCTGGCGGCTGCCGATATCAACGGCGACGGCCTGCCTGATGTGGTCAGCGCCAGTGACGACGATGGCCAGCTCTCGGTCTATCTCAGTCAGGTCACGGCGCCGGGTACTTTTGCGCCGGTGCTGCAACTCGCCTCGCCGGGCGCATCACAGGTAACAATCGCCGATCTCAACGGCGATGGTCTGCCAGACCTCGTAGCGGCCGACTACAGTGTGAGTGTCTTCGTGCAGGATATGGCGAACCCCGGTACTTTTCTCGCGCCCTTCAGTCTCTCGGCCGGCGGCGCCAGCTGGGTGGCGAGCGGTGATCTGAACCACGACGGCCTGCCTGACCTGGTGGTCACCGACGCCAGCGGCGTCAACGTGTATTTGCATTCTGCGACCGCGACCAGCGCCAGTTTCCAGGCTCCGGTGACGGTCTTTACGCAGACGCCAAACCAGGCCTTCCGCGCTGCCAATTATGTTGCCGTGGCTGATCTCGATGGCGATGGCAGAGACGACATGGTGATCGCCGATCCGGGCCCGTATGGCCCGACACCGCCGACGATCAATGTGCTGCTGCAGAGTCAGCTTACGCCGGGCAGCTTCCTCGCTCCGCTCAGCTTCTCGCTGCCGAACGGGCAGGTGGCGCAGTCGCTGGTGCTCTCCGACCTGAACGGCGATGGCCACCCGGATGTCGTGGTCGGCGATAACGCTGGCGTGAATGTGCTGCTGCAGAATCCCGGTTCGCCGGGCACCTTTGCGGCTGCCAGCTATTACGCCGCGCCCTATGGCGCCTTTCAGGTCGCCGTGGCGGATGTCAACGACGACGGATTTCCGGATATCGTGACCACGAATTCGGCCAGCTCGCCGCTGACTTCCGGCACCTACACCACGCAGCCCGGTGTGCTGCTGCAGAGCGCCACGGTCGCTGGTACCTTCAGCGCACTGCAGAATCTTCCCTGAAGCGTTAGTGATCACCGTTGCCGGCGCGTTGCGGCTGGCAGCTCGAGGGGCGCACGATCCATGGCACTGGGCGCCACTGTCTACAATTTCACTGTGCGCCTGGCTGATGCCGATCGCAACGTCTACGAAACCCTGAGCCTGCGCCTGGCCCGGCACCCCTCGGAAACTGCCGAGTTTCTGCTGACCCGGCTGCTGGCCTATTGCCTTGAATACACCGAGGGCATTGCCTGGTCGAAGGGCCTCGCTGAGCCGGATGAACCGGCCATTGCGGTGCGCGACCTGACCGGTGCCCTGCACACCTGGATAGACATTGGTACGCCGGAAGCTGCGCGCCTGCACAAGGCTGCCAAGGCGGCGCGGCGCGTCGTCGTCTATGTACACCGTGATCCTGAATCCTGGCTGGCGCGCCTCGCCGGAGAACGCATTCACAGGGCCGGGGAGCTGGAAATTATCACCGTCGATCGGCCGTTGCTTGAGGCATTTGTTGCCCTGCTGGAGCGGCGCATGGACTTTGATCTGGCGGTTGCCGACCGTACGCTCTATCTGACATTGGGAGCGCAGACTCTGACCGGTACCGTGGGGTTGCGGCGTCTCGGTGGCCTGGGCGCCTGAAAACATGACGGCCGTCACATAATATCGGCAAGTCGCGGATTCGTGGCCCTGAGCCTGTGAACCACCGCGTAACCGGTTTGCGCCGGGAACCGTCATCATGCGCAGTGCATTCTGTACGGTGCCGGACATGATCGACGAGCTCCTGAATTCACTGCTTGCCAGATTGCAGTGCACCCACATCGTGGTGCACGCGCCGTCCTGGTTTGCCGACCTGGTCGTGCCGCCAGCGGCTGAAGGCGCGACCGAGGGTATAGACTCATTGACCCGGCAGTTGCTGTGGTCGATGGCGCGCGAGGACCGTACACCGAAACTCCTCAATCGAATGCGGCTCAAGCACGGTGGCCCGGTCCTGCCGTACCGCGTCCTTTTCTGTCCGCTGATCGACGGCGGCAAGACCATAGGCCTGGTTGCCGCGATCCGCCTGCAGGCGCAAGCGGAGTTCGTGCCAGCCGATATTGAAATACTGAGTGCGGCGGCGCCGGAGCTGCAGGATCAGCTGGGTGGTCGCGTGGAAGCCAATACTGGTCTGCTGCGCCGGCCAGTGTTTGAGCTGGAAGTCGCGCAGCGGCTCGACCCGGCGGTGCCCGCCTGCGTGGTTTACGCTGACCTTGATCAGATGCACGCCATCAATGAGATCGCGGGGTTCAGCGCCGGTGATGAAGTATTGCGTGACATCGGACGCTTGTGGCAATCGCGACTGCTGCCGGCCGGCAGTATTGCTACCCATCTCTCGGGCGATCGCTACGCCGCGGTGCTGTTCAATCACACCCTGAACCAGGCGCGCAACTGGGCGGAGCGGGTTCGCGAGGCGATTGCAGGGCTGGTGTACAAGTCGGCCCATAAGCGTGCGACTGCGAGCCTGGGCGTGGTTTCACTGGATAACGCCAGTTCCTTTCAACACGCGCTGGCGGCCGCCGAGACCGCCTGCCGCATGGCCAAGGAACGCGGCCGCAATCGCGTTGAAATCTACGAAATCGCCGATGCCACCATGATCCGCCGCCACGCGGAAGTGCGCGAGTCGCGCGTCATGAGCGACGCACTCGAGGACAATCGCTTCGTGCTGCATGCCCAGCCGATAGTTGCCCTGGCGGCGCCCGCGCGGCCCTCGCATTTTGAAGTACTGCTGCGCATCCGGGAGCAGGACGGCAGGCTGATCAGCGTGGGCGAGTATATGCGCGCCGCGGATCGCTACCAGCTGCTCGAGCGGCTGGATCGCTGGGTGGTCGAGAATGTGCTGCAGGCGGTGGCGCCGCAGGCCACCAGGCTGCGCCGCAGCGGTGTGCGCTTTGCCATAAATCTCACCGGGCAATCGATCAGCCAGCCGAGCTTCGCCGATTTTGTCCGCACTGCGGTCAAACAGCACAATGTTCCAGCGGACCTGCTGACCTTTGAATTCACTGAAACCGCGGCAGTGCGCAACATCAGCGCCACCAAGCGTTTCATCGATCGCATGGGTGAGCTGGGCGCAGCCATCGCACTTGACGACTTCGGCACCGGGCTGTCTTCGCTCATGCATCTCAAGGAGCTCTTCATCCAGCAGATCAAGATTGACGGCACCTTCATCCGCGATCTGCTCAGCAACCCGCGCTCGGAAGCCCTGGTACGTGCCCTGGTGCTGATCGCGCAGCAGCTCGAGCTGGAGACCGTGGCGGAGTTTGTGGAAACCGAGGCGGTTGCCGCCCGGCTGCGCACACTCGGGGTGTGCTATGCGCAGGGCTATCTGTACGGCAAGGCCCGGCCGCTGGCGGATGCGCTGGGTGAATTGCTGGTGGCCGACGCGAAAGTCGCGCGGGTGGCACACGCCTGAGTCGGGCAGCCCGGGCTGAAGGCCGGGAATCCAGCACGCCGCCGCCACCGGCGGCAGCGCGCCGCGCTCAGCCAGCCGCCTGCGCTTCGCGCAATGCCACCTCGATCAGCGTCATGGCTTCGTCAACGTGCGCACGCGTGATCATGAGTGGTGGGATGAAGCGCACGGTGCTGGCGCCGCAGGACAGCAGCAGCAGTCCGTTGTGATAGGCGCGCGTCAACACGCGGTCGCACAGCTCCCTGGCGGGCTTGCGGCTGCCACGATCGGTGATCAGCTCCATGCCGATCATCAGTCCCTTGCCGCGCACGTCGCCGACGCACTCGAAGCGCTGCTGCAGCTGGCGCAGGGCATGGATGAAATACTCACCGACGCTCGCGGCATTGGCGGCGTATTCGTTTTCGACCAGCTCGAGCGTGGCCAGTGCCGCCGCACAGCACAGCGGATTGCCGCCGAAGGTGTTGCCGTGCGCACCGCGCTTCCATTTTTCCATGTGCCGACGGCGCGCCACCGTCAGGCCGATTGGCATGCCGGAGCCGAGCCCCTTGGCCAGAGTCATGATGTCGGGCCTTACGCCCCAATGCTGGCTGGCGAACATCTTGCCGGTGCGGCCGATGCCCGACTGCACTTCGTCGAATATCAGCAGGATGCCGTGGCGATCGCACAGTTCGCGCAGACCCTGCAGAAAGCCGTCCGGCGGCACCAGGTAGCCGCCTTCACCCTGAATTGGCTCGATCAGAATGGCCGCGACTTCACTCGCCGGCACGTTGGCCTGGAACAGCATGTTCTCGATGTACTCGAGCACCGCACGGCCCTGGTCTGCGCCGGCGAACAGCGGCCGGTAGACGTTGGGGTAGGGCACGTGGGTCACGCCCGGCATGGTGGGAAAGAATCCCGCCTGCTGCGTGTATTTGCTGGAAGTGAAGGACAGCGAGCCCATCGAGCGGCCGTGAAAACTGCCGAGAAAGCCGATGAATCGTGGGCGCCCGGTCACGTAGCGCGCCAGCTTGAGCGCTGCCTCTACAGTCTCGGTGCCGCTCTGGCAGGCGAATACCTGCACCGGCTCACCCAGCGGGTCGAGCGCGTTGATCTTCTCGCACAGCTGCGTCATGCGCTCGTGCCAGTAGTCGCTCGAGATGTGGATGAAATCGTCAGCGGCGTCCTTGATGGCCTGCACCACCCGCGGGTGCGCATGGCCGGTGCTGCAGACCGCAATACCCGAGGCAAAATCCAGGAAGCGGTTGCCATCGACATCCCAGACTTCCGCACCGCGGCCTTTGGCTATCACGAAGGGATAGTCGCGCGGCAGAGACGGAGTGCTGACCGCGAAGTCACGCGCCAGCAGGGCCTGCGCTTTGGGGCCCGGCAGCGCGGTACGGATATGAGGTGCACGCATGATGATTCCTTTGCTGGTTACTCGACTACCGTCTGCGACTGTTCGCGCAGATACTGCGGCAGGTAATAGAACGAGGCAATCGCCTTGCCGGTATTGCCAGAGCCCTTCCAGCCGGCGAACGGCTGGTAGCCAGGCCACGCGCCCGTGGTAGCGCCCTGCGGCCGGTTGGCATAGGTTACACCAGCCTCGATGTTCTGATGAAACCAGTCGGTTTCGGCGCTGCTGCCGTAGAAACCGGCGCTCAGTCCCAGCGGCGAGCGATTGGCGAGCTGCATCGCTTCCTCGTTCGATGACACCCGCTGCGACATCAGCACTGGCAGGAACATCTCGGTGCTCCATAACGGGTGCCCGACGGGTGCTTCGGCGAGTGCAGGTTGCACGAAAAAGCCATGCGCCAGATCGCCCTCGCGCAGCTGCTCGCCCCCGCTCAGTAGGCGCGCACCCTGGGTACGCAGCAGCGCGGCGCAACGCGCGTAGTGCTCATAGCCGGCCTGCGTGGTCACGGGCCCGAGCGCGGTGTCGCGCCGGGCCGGGTCGCCAATCCGCAGCGCGGCGGCTTTGTGCACGATGAGTTCATGCAGCGCGTCGGCGCTGTCGCGCTGCACGTACAGGCGCGAGAGCGCCGAGCATTTCTGGCCGCCCATGCCAAAGGCTGAGCGGACGATGCCCGTGGCAGCGCGCTCCAGGTCGGCGCTGGCCGTTACGATGCAGGCGTTCTTGCCGCCCATCTCGGCGATGCAGGGACGAGGATAAGCGCCCGACAGCATGGTGCGCGCGATGCCCATGCCGACCGCATGCGAACCCGTGAACGTGACGCCAGCCGCCAGTGGATGTTCCACCAGCGCAGCGCCGATGGCGCTGCTTGAGCCGCCGAGGTAATTGAATACGCCAGGCGGCAGGCCGGCATCGCGGATGCACTCGGCCAGCAGCCGCCCCGCCCAGGGCGTCGCGCTGGCACCCTTCAATACCACGGTGTTGCCGGTAATCAGTGCGGCGGCGGTCGGGCCGGCGGCGAGCGCGAGCGGGAAATTGAAGGGTGCGATGACCACCCAGACACCGTAGGGTTTCATCACGCTGCGATTGCGCGACACCACATTGGCTATCGGATCATTCGGGAGCCGGTGGTCGAAGCCGCCAGAGCGCTCGAATTCATCAGCATAGCTGCGGAAGAAGTCGGCGGTTTCCTGCGCCTCGCCGAGCGCCTCCAGGCGATTCTTGCCGACTTCCAGCGTCAGCGCCGCGGCAATACTGTAGATGCGCTCTTCGACCAGTTGAGCGATGCGGTGCATCAGCTCGACACGCGTCGACAGCGAGCTGCGTCGCCACGCCGGCCAGGCGCGGTGCGCCGCCTGCATCGCGGCTTCGGCATCAGCCGCACTGGCCAGCGGGAAACTGCCCAGTACCTGGCGCTGATCAGCGGGATTGCGGGTTTCTGCCATCTCGATCGCGAAGCTGTCGACGCCATCGATATAGAGTGGCTGCCGGGCGCCAAGCTGTGTCTGCGCCACGCTCATCGCGGCTTCATAGCTGGTGTGCAGCTGCGGCGGTGGATCGAACATTGTCGAATAGGTCAGCTTGAAACTCATGTCAGTGCCTTGGGATGAATTGTGTGGGTCAGTCTTGCCAGCAGTCGATCGAGCAGGTTGAGCGCATCGGCCAGTTCCTGCTCCCCGATGACCAACGGCGGCGCGAGCAGAATGAGATTGCCGCGGGCGGCGAAGGACACGCCTGCTGCCAGCGCCTCTGCCAGCAGGCCCTTGAGGGCCTGATGCATCGTCGGCCATGGCGAGAGCGGTTCACGGCTGCTGCGATCACTGACCAGTTCGAGCACCGCGTACAACCCGTGCCCGCCGCGCACTTCGCCGATGATTGGGTGCTGCGCCTGCATCTGCCGGAGTCGCTCCAACATCGCGCTGCCCAGCTGGCGGGAGCGGGCGATCAGATTTTCATCCTGGTAGCTCTCCAGCGCCGCCACACCCGCTGCGCAGCAGAGTGGATGCCCGCAATAAGTGAGCCCGGTGAGCAGCATCTGCGGTTCGAGCCGCCGCGCGATAGCCGCCGACAGCACTACGGCTCCGAGTGGCAGGTGGGCGCCGGTCAGTCCCTTGGCGAGGGTCATCAGATCGGGTCGTGCCGCATCGCCATGGCGCTGCCAGGCAAACCACTCGCCGCAACGACCGAAGCCGCTCATGACCTCATCGGCGATCAGGTATACGCCGCGCTCGCGCGTGTGCTGTCGCAGCGCCGGCCAGAAGCTGTCCGGCGCCACGATGCCGTTGGTGCCGGCATCCGGCTCCATCATGACTGCCGCAACCTGGCTGCTGCCATGCGTATCGATGAGCGTCGCCACATGTTCGGCTGCAGCTGTGCCGCAGGCGGCCTCGCTGTGCGTGCCAAAGGGACAGCGATAGGCATAAGGTGGTGGCGCGTGCAGCACGCGAAAGGCGGCGGGCTCAACCTGTGCCGAGGTACGCGAGTCGCCGGAGAGCGCCATGGTTGCGTAACTGGCGCCGTGATAGGAGCGATCGCGGGTGATGATCCAGCCCTGCGCCTTGTCACCGGCCTGGCGCGCGAACTTGACGGCATGCTCGTTGGCATCGGCGCCGCCGAGCGTGAAGAACACCCGGCCGCCCGCGAAGCCGGACTTTTCCAGCAGCAGTTCCGCGAGGCGCGCACGCGGCGACGCTCCCCAGGCGTTGGTCACGAAGCACAGCTGCTGCGCCTGGGCGCGGATCGCCGCCACCACGCGCGGATGCTGATGACCGAGGTTGCTGCACTCGGCCAGGCTGCTGAAGTCGAGTATCGAGCGGCCGTCCGCGGTGTGCAGCCACGCGCCCGCGCCACCGACGATGGTCGGCGCGTGCCAGTCGGTCTGCTGGCACCAGCTGTGCAGTACTGTCTCGCTCTCGGGGCGCATGGGAATGATCTGTAATGGCCTTGTGGGCGCCGGTGAGTTGTTGCAAATCACTGTAGGAGTCTGTGCTGCTGCCGTCAACGGCCGCCTGCATTGCGAAATATTCTTGAAGCCACTACGCTGATTGCCAGGGCTGCGCACACTTTTTCTGCGCAGCCACCGGAGTGAGCGATGAACCCGAGGCTTGGTCTGTGCGTGCTGCTGTTCGCAGTTCTGGCCAGCGCGGCGCATGGCGCTGGCGGGCCACGGGCCCGCGATCTCGGCGTGCCCTTCGATGGAACTCCCGGGCCGCTGAATGCGCTGACCGATGTCGCCGGCGTTGAAGTGGGCCACACGACCCTGATCGCAGGCGATGGTGCGCTGGTCGTCGGCAAGGGCCCGGTTCGTACCGGCGTCACCGCCGTGCTGCCGCGGGGCAGGAATTCGCTCGATCCGGTTTTCGCAGGCTGGTTTTCCCTCAATGGCAATGGCGAGATGACCGGCACCGCCTGGGTTGAGGAGTCGGGTTTTCTCGAAGGGCCGGTCATGATCACCAACACCCACAGTGTCGGCACGGTGCATGACGCCGTGATTCAGTGGCGACTCCGGCACGCTGCGCCTGACAAAGAAGGTTATTCCTGGTCGCTGCCGGTGGTGGCAGAGACCTGGGATGGCTATCTCAACGACGTCAACGGATTCCACGTCAAGCCGGCCGATGTGTTCCATGCCCTCGACTCTGCTCATGGCGGCGCCGTCGAAGAGGGCAGTGTCGGCGGCGGGACTGGCATGGTGTGCAACGATTTCAAAGGCGGCATCGGCACCGCATCGCGCCTGCTGTCCGGCAAGCACGGCGGCTACACGGTCGGCGTGCTGGTGCAGTGTAACTACGGTCAACGCGACCAGCTGCGCATAGCCGGCGTACCAGTGGGGCGCGAAATCCCCGGTGCCAGCGTTTGGGGCAACGATGTCGGGTCGATCATTGTTGTGGTCGCCACCGACGCACCGCTCATTGCCACGCAGCTGCGCCGGGTCGCGAAGCGCGTGGCGCTCGGCCTGGGACGCAATGGCAGTTATTCCGGCGACGGTTCGGGCGATATCTTCATTGCATTTTCGACCGCCAACCCCGGGATCGCGAGCGCTGACGAAGTTCGTCAGGTCGCCATGCTGCCAAACGGCAAGCTCAATGCGATCTTCCTCGCCACCGTCCAGGCGACGGAAGAAGCCGTGATCAATGCCATGGTTGCCGCTGGCACGATGACTGGCGCCAAAGGCCATACGGTGCAGGGCCTGCCGCACGAGGCCTTGCGGGACATCCTGCGAAAATATCACCGACTGACGAATTGACCGTGCTGCGGCGATCTTTTTATATTATTGCCGTTACATTATAATCCCGGCGCCTTGGCTGGCGCGCGTTGCGCCGGCGGCACACGAGGATTTAGCCCATGTCTGCGGTACGCACTCTTGGATTGATGGGCACCGGGGTAATCGGTGCTGGATGGGCGGCGCGCGCCCTGCATTTTGGTGTCAATGTCATCGCCGCCGACGTCAAGCCCGAGATGGAAGCCGTGCTGCGCGCGACCATCGCCAACGCCGCGCCGGCGCTGGCGCGCCTGGTACGCGCGCCGCTGCCGGAGCGCGGTGTGCTGTCGTTCACGACCGATCTCGCGCACATGGCGCGCAGCGCCGACTTCATCCAGGAAAATATCCCCGAGCAACTCGAGCTCAAGCAGCGGGTGCTCGGCGAGATCAGCCGGCATACGCGCCCCGGGGTAATCATTGCCTCGAGCACCTCGGGGCTGCGTCCCAGTGATCTACAGGCCAGCATGAAGGAGCCTGAGCGCTTCTGCGTTGCCCATCCGTTCAATCCGGTCTACCTGCTGCCGTTGGTGGAACTGGTGGGCGGCGCCCGCACGACGGCGGTCACGCTCGCTACGGCGGCTGAGTTCTTCAGCTACATCGGCATGCACCCGCTGCAGGTGCGGCGCGAGGTGCCCGGCCACCTGACCGACCGTCTGCAGGAGGCGTTGTGGCGTGAGATTCTGCATCTGATCAACGACGGCGTCGCCACCACGGGCGAACTCGACGAGTCGATCATCTACGGGCCGGGGTTGCGCTGGGCGGGCATGGGCACCAACCTCATCTATCATCTCGCGGGTGGCGAGGCGGGCATGCGCCACATGCTGGAGCAGTTTGGCCCCTGCCTGAAGTGGCCCTGGACCCGGCTCGAGGCGCCCGAACTGTCAGAGGCGCTCATCGACCGGATGGTGGAGGGCACCCAGGCCCAGGCGGCGGGCCGCTCGATCCGGCAACTTGAACAGCAGCGCGATGACTACCTGGTGGCCATTCAGCAGGTGCTGTGCGAGCAGGGTATCGGCGCCGGATTGACATTACGTGCGCTCGAGGCGCGGCTCCATGCCGCGGCTGCGGCCGCTGCGCAGCCGCTGACTGCGGCGGCGAATGACGGCCAGGCGCTGCGCCTGCTCGAGGCGAGCGTGCGCCCGGAATGGCTGGACTACAACGGCCACATGACCGAATCGCGCTATCTCTATGTGTTTGGCAACGCCAGTGACGCCCTGTTTCGCGGCGTCGGCGTTGACGAACACTATCGGGCCAGGGCACGGATGTTCTTCAGCGTCGAGACCCACCTGACTCATCAGGCCGAGGCGCTGGTGAACGAAACCTTTTACGTTACCGGCCAGGTGCTGTCGGTCGATGACAAGCGCCTGCAGGTGTTCTATCGCCTGCATCGCGCCAGTGACGACCGGTTGCTCGCGACCGGCGAGCAGCTGTACCTGCATGTCGACACTTCCATCAAGCACGCCTGCGCCATCGACGCCGCGGTGCGCACGCAGCTCGAACGGCTGGTCGCTGCGCACGCGCAGCTGCCCAGTCCGCGCGAGCGTGGGCGCTCGGTTGGCATGGCTGTTGCCCGTTGATTCATGCCGAAACTGGTCAATCACGACGAACGGCGCGAGCAGATCGCGCACGCGGCCTGCCAGGTGGTCGCCAAAGTGGGCTTCGAGAATGCCACGGTGGCGCGTATCGCCCGCGCTGCAGGCTATACGACCGGAATGGTGGCCCATTACTTTGAATCGAAGCAACAGATCATACTCGCCAGCCTGCGCCTGATACTGCATCGCATCGAACAGCGGCTCACCCAGGGCGAGCGCGCCGGCAGTGACCTGCTCACGGTGCTGTCCGAGTCATTGCCGATCGACGAAGCACGGCTGGCGGAATGCGCCTTCTGGACCGCGTTCTGGGGCCAGGTGTCCGCTGACAGCAGAGCCCGGCAACTCAATGACTGGGTGCATCGCGAGTATGCGCGACTGTTTGAGCGCTGCATCGCGACGCACTGGCCTGAATCGCGGCACTGGCCGGCGAAGTTGCGCGCCGACGTGTTGCGTTCGATGATGACATTCATCAATGGCCTGACAGCGAGCGCGGTGACCAGCCGCAAGGACTGGCCGGTGGCGCGCCAGATTGAACAACTGGGCCTGCAGCTGGATCTGCTGCAGGGTTGGGCGAATCGAGCGCGCCGGCCGCGCGCGCGACGTTTAAAGCTTCCGGAGTAATCATGGATTTCTCACTCACCGAAGAGCAGCAGCTGATCATCCAGTCGACCCGCAGTTTCGTGGAACACGAGCTGTTTCCGCATGAGCAGGAGATCGAAGCCAGCGGCGTGTTGCGCGAAGAGCTGTATCAGCAGCTGAAGGCCAAGGCGATCGATGCCGGCCTGTACGCGGCCAACATGCCGACCGAGGTTGGTGGCATTGGCCTTGATACCGTCACCTGGGTGCTGTACGAAAAGGAACTCGGACGCACCAGCTACGCACTGCATTACAACTGCGTGGCGCGGCCCTCGAACATACTGCTGGCCTGCAGTGGTGAGCAGCGCGAACGCTATCTGCTGCCCACCGTGCGCGGCGAGCGCGTCGAATGCCTGGCGATGAGCGAGCCCGGGGCGGGCTCGGATCTGCGCGCCATGAAGACCAGCGCCGTGGAGCGGGGCGGCGATTTCATCATCAACGGCACCAAGCACTTCATCAGTCATGCGGATCGCGCCGACTACGTCATCCTGTTTGCCACCACGGGTGTGGAGGCGGGTCCGAAAGGCCCGCGCAGCCGGCTGACCGCGTTTCTAGTCGACAAGGGGTTGGCCGGCTTCACGGTGCGCGAGGGGTACCGCAACGTGTCGCATCGCGGTTACAACAACGGCATTCTCGAGTTTCAGGATTGTCGCGTGCCGCGGGCGGCGGTTCTCGGTGAGGTGCATCAGGGCTTCGAGGTCGCCAACTCCTGGCTGGGAGCGACGCGCCTGCAGGTCGCCGCCACCTGCCTGGGGCGCGCCGAACGCGCGCTCGAACTCGCCAAGCGCTGGGCCGTCGAGCGGGTGCAGTTTGGACAGGCGATCGGCAAGTTTCAGGGCGTCAGCTTCAAGCTGGCCGACATGGCCATGGAGCTGCGGGCCGCGGAATTGCTGACCCTCGAGGCGGCCTGGAAACGCGATCAGCATACCGATACTGATACCGACATGGCGCTCGCCAAACTCAAGGCGACCGAGATGCTCGCCATGGTCGCGGATGAAGCGCTGCAGATTCATGGCGGCATGGGCCTGATGGCCGACCTGCCGCTCGAGCGCATCTGGCGCGATGCACGCATCGAGCGCATCTGGGAAGGCACCAGCGAAGTGCAGCGCCACATCATTTCGCGCGCGCTGCTGCGCCCGCTGGGCGGTTAGCGGCTAGCGACCAGTCCAGCGCGGCTTGCGCTTTTCACTGAAAGCGCGCGTGCCTTCCTTCAGATCATCGGAACGCACCACCTGCTGCACCAGATCGAGCGAATCATGCAGGGCAAAGGCCTCGTGTTCCGCCACCATTTCGGAATGGCGCAGCAGCTGCTTGATGGCCGGAAACAGCAGCGGCGGGCCGGCGGCCAGCTGCCCGGCGATTTCCCTGGCCTTGCTCATGGCCTGGCCCTTGGGGACCACGTGATTGGCAAGGCCCCAGTGCTTTGCTTCGCTCGCATCCATCCAGCGTCCGGTCATCAGGAACTCGACCGCAATGTGATAGGGAATCCGCCGTCGCAGCTTGATCGTGCCGGCATCCGGCAGCACCCCGACGTTGATTTCCGGCAGCGCAAAGCGCGCGTGTTCTTCCATGA
Organism: Steroidobacteraceae bacterium; assembly: GCA_049694695.1. Classification (GTDB taxonomy): domain Bacteria; phylum Pseudomonadota; class Gammaproteobacteria; order Steroidobacterales; family Steroidobacteraceae; genus FEN-1191. The sequence continues at coordinate 19,606 of JBAVRE010000193.1, forward strand.
CGATGATGTCGCAACCGAGCACGACTTCGAAGCCCCCGCCACAGGCGATGCCGTTGACGGCCGCGATGACCGGCTTGTTGAGGTTGCGCGGATGGTTGAAACCGGCGAAGCCGCCGGGGCCCCAGTCCTCATCTGATTCCTCGCCGGCTGCGGCGGCTTTCAGATCCCATCCGGGCGAGAAGAAGCGCTCGCCGGCACCGGTGATGATGCCGATCCGCAGTTCCTTGTCGTCGCGCAGCAGCGCAGCGGCGTCATTGAGTGCCCGACTCGCCGCCAGATCGATGGCGTTGGCATTGGGTCGATCGATGGTGATTTCGAGCAGCGGCCCGTTGCGGACTACCGTGATGCCGTCTGTCATGTCAGGACTCCTCAGTGGTGCGGATCAGTGCATCGACCGCGACGGCACCGGCGCCTCGCGACCGCACGATGATCGGGTTGACGTCCATCTCAATCAGCGTATCGCAATGTTCTTCAGCATAGCGCCCTATGGCGACAATCGCCTCGATAAGCGCCTCGAGATCGCCCGCCGCTTTGCCGCGATAACCATTGATCAGGCGCGTGATCAGTAGTGGGCGCAGCGCCGCGGCAATGCTGGCGCGTGACCAGGGCGGCAGCAGGCTCACGGTGTCGCGCCACAGTTCCGTGTAGATGCCGCCGGCGCCGATCACCAGGATCTGTCCGTATTGCTCGTCGCTGCTGATGCCGACCAGGACTTCCGCGACACCATCGGCAATCATGGTTTCCACCAGCAGCAGTGGCGCCAGCCCGGCCAGCCGCGTCGCTGCGCTGCGCGCCTCGGCCAACGAGCGGATGCCGATGACGACGCCGCCCAGCTCGCTCTTGTGTTCCATGCCGGCTCCGGTGGCCTTCATGGCTACCGGAAAACCCAGGGCCTGCGCGGCCTCGGGCGCATCTTTCGCGGCGACCAGCCGTGACGGGGGAACCTGCACGCCTGCGGCGTGCAGCGCGGCCTTGGCGGCGTGCTCGCTGAGCGTGTGTCCCGTGCCCCCGGTGCGTGGCCGCTGGTGGAACCGTGGCCACTCAGCCTCACTTCGCGCAGCGCCCATGGCGCCCGCGTGATCGAGCGCCAGCAGTCCCTCGTGTAGTCCCTGCAGCGGGACGACTCCAGAGGCCAGGCAGCGCTCGCGTATCGCCTGGCCCAGGTTTTCCGGGAGCGAGGCCAGCAGCACGGCGCGCGCTTTGACGCCGGCGGCCGCGGCGATGAATTCATCGATGACCGCGGTGAATGCAGTATCGTCCGCGCGACCCGCGGGCGGGCAGTCGAGCATGAAGGCGACCGCATCGACATCGGAGCGCAGCACCTCGGCGAACAGGCTGCGCATCGCGGCGTGATCGAACCACAGATAGGTGTGCATATCGAACGGGTTGCCGATGGTCACGCGCCCGGCGAGCAGGGTGTCCAGGCGCTGCGCGGACTCGGGCGCGAACGCCGGGTATTCGAGAGCCAGCGGCCGTGACAGATCTGCGGCCATCGCCATGTCGCCGCCCGAAGCGCCCATGACAATGACGCGCCGGCCGGCCAGCGGGCCGCCGAGGTGCAGCAGCTTGAGTGTTTCGCACAGCACACTCAGTGTTTCGCAGCGCGCGATGCCGGCCTGCCTGCAGAAGGCATCGAAGGCGGCGTCGCTGCCGGTCAGGGCGCCGGTATGGCTGCGCGCGGTACGCATCGCCGCCTCGCTGCGCCCGCTCTTGATGAGCGCGATCGGCTTGCCGCAGGCACGCGCGCGCTGCGCCGCGCTGGCAAAACGCTTGATGTCCTTGATGCCCTCGAGGTAGAGCCCGAAGGCGCTGACGCGCGGATCGTCGCACAGTTGATCGATCAGATCTTCGGCCGCGAGGCGGGTCTGATTGCCAACAGTGATCAGATAGCCGATCGGCAGCGAGCGATCGTTGAACATCAGCGTCAGCGCAATGGTGCCACTCTGGCAGATCAGCGCGACGCCACGCTCCACCGGCCTGCCGACCACCTGATCGGGCCACAGCGCGACGCGATCAAAGAAATTGACCATGCCGTAGCAGTTCGGACCCAGGAACGGCAGTGTCCCGGCAGCCAGTTCCAGCTGCCGGGTCAAGGCCAGACCCTCGGGCGTCGCGGTCTCGGAGAATCCGGCGCTGAAGCAGACGAACGCACCGGCGCCGCGCCGCGCCAGTGCCGCGGCCACGGCGGGCACTTCATGGTTCGGCACTGCGAGGAATGAACAATCGGGGGCGCCCGGCAACTCATCGATCGAGCGGTAGTAGCGGTTCGCTGCCGTAGACTCGCGCTGCGGGTGGATGCGCCACAACTCGCCCCGATAACCCAGCGAACGCGCGCCCTGGGCGACCGCATCCGTCCAGCTGCCGGCGCCGATCAGGGCAATGCGCTGCGGATTGAGCAGGCGACTGAGCGTAGCCCCGCCCATCAGCGCCGCGCGAGCATCATCTGGCGGGAACCGAGCGCCTGTAGTGCCGCGGCCGGCGCAGACTGTTGCCATGAGTTCAGGCGCTGCATGGCGAGCTCCGGCAACTTTGCGCCGTGCGGCTCGGCATCCTGCCTGACGTGCAGCAGCATGACTTCGATGGCCGCTGCCGGGTCCGGATAGCGCGCGCAGTGCAGGGCCAGGAGCAGGTGCAGGCGCTTGGCATCAAAGCCGAGCAACTCATAGTGCGTGCTGAGCTCATCCGCGCTCTTGACCTCATGCAGATAACGCAAATGCATCTCAAGGGTGTAAAGCGTGCAGCGGGTCTGGGTGCGATAACGCTCATCAATGCCCAGTTCATCCATCAGGGCGTCAACTGCAAGACTGCCGATCAGACCGTAGTAGGCGTCGCGCAGGTGGCCGTTGTAGTCGATCCACAGAGGATCGATTCGGCAGCGAAACGGCGCGGGTGTCCACGAAGTCATTAAATCAGACCCTAGCGCAGCCGCAGGCGCTCGCGGGTCTCGGCGGCAGTCAGCAAGCGCGAGCCCATGGCCTCGATGATGCCGCGCGCTTTCAACACCAGCTGCTCGTTGCTGGCATAGACTCCCTTGCTCAGATAAAGATTGTCTTCCAGACCCACGCGCACGTTGCCGCCGAGCAGGATCGACTGGGCCACCCACGGCATCTGCATGCGGCTGATGGCAAAGGTACTGAACACGCAGTCAGCGGGCAGTGCATTGACCATGGCCAGCAGGTGGCCGACGTCGGCAGGCACTCCGTAGGGGATGCCGGTGCACAGCTGCACCAGCGTGGGCGCATCGAGCAGGCCTTCCTTGACCATCTGCTTGACGAAGGAGAGGTTGCCGGTATCGAAGATCTCGAGCTCCGGCTTCACGCCCAGATCGCGCGCAATCTTCGCGCCCTGGCGCAGGTAATTGGGGGTCGAGATATAGGCGCGGTTGCCGTCGCCGAAATTGAGGCTGCCGCAATCGAGCGTGGCGATGTCGGGCCGGTACTTGCCTTCCTCGCACAGCTCGATGACGTGCCGCATGCGTTCTTCCTGGGTCACGAAATCACTGCCCTCTGCCGGGGTATCAGCCAGGCCATTTTCGCCGATGACGATGTAGCCGCCCATGCCGCAGGTGAGATTGACAATGACGTCGACCTTGCTCTCGCGGATGCACTTGACGACCTCTCGGTAGTGGCGGGTCGCCATGCTGAAAACGCCGCTCTCCGGATCGCGCACGTGTATATGGACGATGGCTGCACCGGCGCGGGCCGCGGCGACGGCCGAGGCTGCGATCTGTTCCGGCGTGACCGGGCAATGCGGACTGCGGGTAACTTTGCTGTCATCGCCGGTGATGGCACAGGTGATGAATACTTCAGGATTCATGCGATGGTTCTCCCTATAGTCCGGCCCGGGCGGGTCAGATTATATTATAACGTCGATAATAATAAGGCCAAGGCAGCGCCGGCGCCATTTGCGTACAATCCGTCACCAGGGGCGGGGCTGGCAGGCCAGCCGCGGGGGAGGGTGCCGGATGCTGCAGTTTGAGAAGCGCTCGATCGATTACGTGCCGCTGGCCGAACGCCATGGCAAGGTCTGGCACCTGTGGCCGGTCTGGTTCAGCGGCGATGCCCATCTGGCCACTCTCGCGGTGGGCGTGCTGGGCATCGGCCTCGGCGGCAATCTGCTGTGGAGCGCGCTGGCAGTAATCGCCGGTTGCGCGCTGGGCACGTTTTTCATGTCCTTCCATTCCACCCAGGGGCCGCAACTGGGCCTGCCGCAGCTCATTCAGTCACGACCGCAGTTCGGCTACATGGGAGCGCTGCTGGTCTGGGTAGTCGCACTGGTCGCCTATATTGGCTACAACGCGTTCAATGAAGTGCTGGTCGCACAGACCGTCCGGCAGTTATCGGGTGCGTCGCGGGAAATCGACCCACCGGTCATCATCATCTTTACGCTGCTGGCGGCGGCCATCGCTGCTGTTGGCTACGACTGGATCCACCGCACGCAACGCTGGCTCGCCTACCTGATGCTCGCGGTGCTGACCTGCTTCTCGGTTGCCGCCGCTTTCACCATGCGCTTTCCGGCGCATCACTGGGATCTGCACGAATTTCAGGCCATACCGTTCCTGGTACAGTTCTTTGCCGCGGCCGCCTACCAGCTCAGCTGGTCAATCTACGTCTCAGACTACTCGCGCTACCTGCCCCGGCAGGTCTCGGTGCGCGCCTCCTTCTGGTGGACTTACCTGGGCGCCTTTGTGGGTGGCGTCTGGATGATGCTGCTCGGAACCGTGGCGGCGGCGCTCAACCCGCACTTTGAGGTCGCCGCGGCCGTGCAGGCGGCGGCCGACAGCGTCATGCCGGGACTGGGGCGGCCGTTGCTGGCCACCGGCCTGCTGGGGCTGGTGACCATATCGAGCCTGAATTTTTACGGTGCCTCACTGGCGCTATTGTCGGTAGCCGATTCGGTACGACCGGCACCACCATCCACAGCCAGGCGCATGGTCGGTCTGGCCGTCGCGACCGTGGCCTCGATCGGCCTGGCGCTGGTGGCCTCGAAGGATTTCGTCAACCGTTTTGGCGATCTGCTGGCCGTGCTGCTCTATCTGTTCACGCCGTGGACGGCGATCAACCTCATCGATTTCTACGTGGTCCGCAAAAGCCATTATTCCATCCGCGAGATCTTCAACCCGCGCGGCATGTACGGGCGCTGGAACTGGCGCGGCCTGCTGTCCTACTTTGTTGGTTTCATCGTCATGATTCCGTTCTTCAGCTCCGGCCTGTATCGCGGGCCGATTGCTCGTATGTTGGGTGGTGCGGACCTGGCCATGCTGGTGGGCCTGCCGGTCGCCGCAATTCTCTACTGGGCGCTGTGCCGCAATATCGATCTGGCCAGCGAATTGCGCGCCATCGAAACGGCTGATGCCGGGCTCGATCCCTGACCCGGCGGTTCCTGCCCGGTCATTCCGCCAGTTCAATTCCTGCCGAGCAGGAAGACCAGCGGCGCATCGAGGCGCGCGGCCCAGTCGTGTTCGTTGTGGCCAGCCCCGTCCACCGTGCGTGACAGCCAGTTGGCCTGCGTATAGCCACGCTCGCGCACGATTTCGTCGACAAAGGCCTGGTCAGTGCCGTACAGCGCATCGAGCTCGCGCGTGCCGTGATCCATGTAGAGCCGGTGAGTGGCCGGGTCGGGCAGGTGTGCCTGCAGGTAGTTGAAGGCGGCCAGCGGCAAGGCGGCGTTCGCTGCAAAGATACCGGGCCAGTGCGTGGACAGGCAGGCGGCGCCGCCGAAAACATTCGGGTACTCACTGATCGCGTAGAGCGAGATCAATCCGCCCATGCTCGAACCCATGATGAAGGTATGTTCGGGCCCGGTGTGCGTCGGGTAGCGCGCATCAATGGCCGGCTTCAGCTCTTCAACCAGGAAGCGCAGGTAGCGGTCGGCCAGCGGTGTGCCCGACAGCGCCTCGCGGACGAAGCGGGTGCGCAGCGGCTCGGGCACGAAAGGCAGGAACTTTTCGGGGAAATATTCGGCGTGGCGCAGCTTGTCGTTGTTCCAGATACCAACCACGATCGTGTCCCTAACGCGGCCGGCACTGATGAGGTCCGCGAGTGTCCCGGCGACGTTCCAGGCCTGCCTGTTCCAGGTGGTGCGCGCGTCGAACAGCATCTGCCCATCGTGCATGTAGAGCACGTCGTAGCGCCGCCCCGCTGCGAAACCTGGCGGCAGCCACACCTCGACGTTGCGCGCGTCGACGTACCTGGATGGAAAATCATCCAGTCGTTCGAGCGTGCCACTTTCAACCTGGGCTCGTTCCGCAGCCGGCAGGGCTGTCGCCAGCAGCGCGGTGCAAAGCGCGGCGCACAACAATCGGTAGTTCATACGTCTGGTCTCACCCGGCGCGCGTATAGATCAGTGGATTGTGGGCCGTCTGGATGATTTCACCAGGCACTGCTCCCGGGCACCACGCTGCCCAGTCGGCGCGCTGCATGTCGTTGCTCGGCGCCATCAAGCGCATGTCCTGGTCCATGTAGATGATCGTCATCACGGAGCGCGCCTGGACTGTGCCGTTGGCCCCGGCGCGGTGAAAGGTCCAGCCCAGATGAAAACTCAGGTCCCCAAGATCGAAAGGCTCCTCGGTGAAAGCACAGCCCCGCTGCTGCATGGCGAGCGTTATGGCGCGCTCGCTCTCAGCGGAGATGGCCAGCTCGCGCCCGAACTCGACCTGCTGACTGCCGGCATAAAAACCCAGCGGGCCCATGGACCGTGGCACACCCTGGAGTGGTATCCAGGCAGTAACAGTACGGTCACTGGCCAGCGGCCAGTAATACTGATCGGCATGCGCAGGCGTGATGCCGCCGCCCGGCTCCTTGTAGAGTGACTGGTCGTGATACAGGCGCACGCCCCGGACCTGCAGGAGCTCCGCGGCAATGCGGGCCAGGCGCTGGCCGAGTACGAATTCCCGGACCAGCGCGCTTGATTCCCACAGGTTCATCACCTGCAGAAAGGCCTGGTCGTAGGTGCTGCGTTGTTCAAGTGGCAGGTTCTGGGTCGCGAGCAGCTTTGTCAGACGCGTCACCTCGGCGCCGTAATGGCGGAGTGTCGCGGGCGAGAGCACCTTCATCTACGCGAAGATGATAACGCGCCGCCGCTGCGCTAGACCAGACCGGGACCGCAGCTGGCACTGAGGCGGTTGGCCCGTTCCAGGTCCGCGGGCGTGTCGATGTCGAGCGCTGCGTTCGGCATGGGCACGGTCAGCAGCGTTACCGTGCACTGGCGCAGTATTGAGCGCGCGCCGTAGGCGCCGCGCAGCGCCAACAGTCGCGGAAACTGGTCGCGCGGAAAGATCGCGGGTACCCCACAGCCTTCATTGTATTGTGCAGCAACCACCGCCTGCGGATTGCCACGCCAGGTTTCAACCAGCCGCCGCAGGTCGGTGCTGGTCACCGCGACCTGATCGGCGAGCAGCAGCAGCGCTGCATCGCAGCGGCCTGGCAGCTGACCGATGCCGGCACGCAGCGATGCGGCCATGCCCTCGCTCCAGTCCTGGCAGATCACGATCGAGACCGGCAAGTGTTTCAGTGTAGCGGCGATCGTCGGCGCGTGTGCTCCGAGCACTACGCTCACCGGTTGATCGACTACCGCCAGTGCGCGCTCTGCTACCCGCTGCAACATTGGCACACCGGCAATGGTGGCCAGCTGCTTTGCCGATCCAAAGCGTGTGCTGGCGCCGGCCGCCAGGACAACGACGCCCAGAGTCGCTGCGCTCATCGGCTCTCTGCTTGCGAGGGCCCGGCGCGCTGTTGCAGCCAGCTGTGGATTTCGGCCACGATCGCCAGGGCGATGGCCGCGCTCGAACGCCCGCCGAGCGGCAGCCCGACTGGCGCGTGCAGG
>JBAVRE010000194.1:0-4651 GCA_049694695.1 Steroidobacteraceae bacterium
GTGCTGCGCTCGCAGCTCGCTCGCTCGCGCGCGGCGCGCATCGGCCCCGACCTCTCGCACCGCCGCACCATCGTTGCCGAGGTGCTGCGCTCGCGCGCCGTGCGCCAGGCGGTGGCGCAGATGGTGCGCGACAAGGGCGGCAGCAGCCGGCGCCAGGCGCTGCTCGAGGCGCGCCGCTGTGTGGATGAGATCGCCGCCAACTATTCACACGCCTTCGTCACTTTCATGTCGCGCCTGCTCACCTGGGCCTGGAACCGCCTGTACGATGGGGTCGATTTCACCCACGCCGAGACCCTGCAACAGGTGGCTGAAGGCAATGAAATCATCTATGTGCCCTGTCATCGCAGTCACATGGATTACCTGCTGCTCTCTTACGCCATCTACCAGCGCGGCTACGCCATTCCGCACGTGGCCGCCGGCGTGAACCTCAACCTGCCGGTGGTCGGACGCTTCCTGCGCAAGGGTGGCGGTTTTTTCATCCGCCGCAGCTTTCGCGGCAACTCGCTCTACACGGTAGTGTTCATGCAGTACCTGGCCGCGATCATGGCGCGCGGTCATTCGATCGAGTTTTTCATCGAGGGCGGGCGCAGCCGCACCGGGCGCCTGCTGGCACCGATGACCGGCATGCTGTCGATGACGGTGCGCAGCTATCTGCGCCAGCCGCGCCGCCCGGTGGTGTTCCTGCCGGTCTACTTCGGCTACGAGCGCATCGTCGAGGGGGCTACCTACATCGGCGAGTTGTCGGGCCGGCCCAAGGAAAAGGAATCGGTGGCTGCGCTGCTGCGCGGCCTGCGCCGATTGCGCGAGCGCTTTGGTCGCGTGCACGTCAATCTCGGTGAACCCATTCATCTCGATGCCCTGCTCGATAGATACGCGGCCGACTGGCGCACGCGCAGTTTCGGCGAGCAGGAGCGACCGCGCTGGGTGGCGCCATTGGTCGATGAGCTGGCCGCCAGCGTGATGCGCAATATCAATTCGGCAGCCACCGTGACGCCGGTCAACCTGCTGGCGATTGCGCTGCTCAATACGCCGCGCCAGATCCTCATGAGCGGCGAGCTCGAGCTGCAGCTGGCGACACTGCTGGCGGTGCTGCGCGCTGTGCCCTACAGCGAGCGCGTGACGCTGACCGGGATGGCGCCGGCGGCGATCATCGACTACGGCGTCAGTCTCAAGGTGATCAGCCGCGAGACGCATCGTGCCGGCGAGTTCATACGCATGAGCCCGGAGCATGCCGTGCTGGCCACCTACTATCGCAACAACGTCCTGCACCTGGTGGCCTTGCCCTCGCTGGTGGCCTGCTGCTTTCTGAGCAATACCGCCTTGCGGCTCGTCGACATCCAGCGCTTCGGCAGCCGCGTCTATCCTTACGTCGCCGCAGAACTGTTCCTGCGCTGGCCCGAAAGCGCAGTTGAGGCCGAACTGGCGCGGGTGGTGGACGCGCTGGCGCAATGTGGCCTGCTGGAAGATGCCGGCGGCGGCGTGTGGCGGCGGCGGCCACCGAATTCGGCTGCGGCGCTGCAGCTCTCGTGGCTGGCGCAGGCCACGATCCAGATCATCGAGCGCTATTACCTGGCCATCGCCTCGCTGATTCGCGCCGGCAGCGGCGCGATCACGCAGAAGGCGCTGGAGGAGCGCTGCCAGCTCATGGCGCAGCGCATGACGCTGCTCTATGGGTTCAATTCACCGGAGTTCTTTGACCGCGCGCTGTTTGGCAGCTTCATCGATCACCTGCGTGAGCGCGCGGTGCTGCGCGTGGACGCCGCGGGTTGCCTGGAGTTCGACGCCGTGCTGCTGCGCGTCGCCGAGGATGCCGAGATCGTGCTCTCCGAGCAGATTCGCCATTCCATCCTCCAGGTCACCCACAGCTGAGAGCGCGCCTACTTCGGCCACAACCAACCGAAGATGCCGGCGGTCAGCAGTCCGAACACCAGGCCGTCGAACATGCCCGCCATGGTCATGCGCCAGTTGCGTCGATACCAGATCGAGGCCTGCGGCAGGGCCATGGCATAGGCGACGAAGGCCGTGAAGCCGACGATGCGAAACACCGCCAGGTAGTTGGCCCCCGGCGCCAGTTCGCGCCCAGCGATGTAGGCACAGAACAGGCCGACCACGACCAGGTAAACGAACCATTGTGCCAGGCTCTTGCCCATCGCCATGCCGCCCGGCGCCACCGTGAGCAATAACAGCGGGCCCTTGTTCATTTTCTCTACATACTCGGCGCTGCGCATGTGCTGCATGGAATCCGCCTTGGGCATGGCGTAGTCGCCGGGCGGAACCTGCAGCGTGCGCACGGCATCGAGCAGGGCATCCTGCTGCGGCGCCTTGCGCAGATCGTTCCAGTGATAACCCAGGAACATGTGCATCACCGAACTGGCGGCAAATACCACCACGGCGGCTACCAGTATCGGCAGCCAGAGTGCAGCGAGCGGAACCATATGGACCTCCTGTTACTGCGGTGTGGTTATTCGTCGCGGCCTACCGAGCGCCGCAGTCGCTTGGTACGCTGTTGATGAACCTTGCCGGCGATACGCCGCTCATTGGAGCCGCGTGTCGGGCGCGTGGCGCGCCGGATCTTGGGCACCGTGAGCGCGCGGCTGATCAGCTCGCCCAGCCGTTCGAGCGCGGCGCGTCGGTTGCCTTCCTGCGTGCGCTGGGTGCGCGCCATGATCAGGATCTCGCCGGCGCTGGTGAGGCGTCGGCCGGCCAGCGCGCGCAGGCGCGCCTTGGTGGCCGGATCGAGGATCGTGGTGCCAGCCAGATCGAAGCGCAGTTGCGCGGCGCTCGACACCTTGTTGACGTTCTGTCCGCCCGGTCCCGTGGCGCGCACGAAGGTAAAGCTCAGATCGCTATCCGGTATTTCGGGGGGCGAGATCATGCCACGCGCGTTCCCGGTGGCGAATCCGACGGCGCGGGCGGCAGCAGGCGCACTTCGTGTTGCGCCACCGGAATGGTGATGCCGGCGTCATGAAACAGCCGCCAGATGGCGCGGTTCACATCCGAGCGCACGTTGTTGACGCCATTTTCCGGGTCGGCGATCCAGAAGCGCAGTTCCAGGTCCATGCCAAAGTCTGCAAATTGCATCAGCCTGGTGACCGGCGCTGGCTCCTGCAGTATCCGCCGGTGCCCGGAGGTGGCGCGCAGCAGCAGTGCCAGCGCAATTTCCGGATCGTCGCGGTAACTGACGCGCACTGGCAGCTTCAGTCGTACCTTGCGATCCGAATAGCTCCAGTTGATGACCGCGTTGGTGATCAGGTTCTGGTTGGGTACCAGGGTTTCCACGCCATCGCGGTCGCGCACCACCACGTAGCGGCCGCGCAGTTCCTGCACCCAGCCAAAATTCTCGGTGCTGGTGCCGGCCACGCCGGTGAAACTGATGACATCACCAGGCTTGATCGACTTGTCGAGCAGCAGCACGAAGCCGCTGACGAAGTTGCTGGCGATGGCCTGCAGGCCAAAGCCCAGTCCCAGACCGATCGCGCCGGTCAGCACCGTGAGCGCGGTGAGATCGATTCCGGCGGCATTGATCCCCAGCAGCGTGCCCAGGCTGACCAGGAAAAAATAGCTGAATTTGGAAATGCCGATGCGCGTGGACATCGCCACGGTGTCGAGGCGCATGACGCGGCGCTCGATGGCGCGGGCGATGACGCTCATGATCACCACGAAACCGGTGACCACTACCAGGCTCTTGAGCAGCGACCAGAGTGAGAACTGCGCCTTGCCGGGCAGCAGGTCGATGTCATCGAGCGTTCGCTCGACGACCGTAAACCAGCCGATCAGCTGGAACGCGACCGCCAGCCAGATGATCAGCGTCAGGCGCGACTCCCAGGCGTGCACCCAGGAATGTGGACCGACCGAGAGGCCCACCACGTAGGTGCCGGCGCGCACCAGCAGCAGCGCCACCGCCAGCTGCAATGCCAGATCGAGCGCCACCGTGCTCAAGCCCTGGGCTATGAACAGCGCCCGCGCCGCCAGCAGCAGGGACATCGCGGCCAGTGCGGGCGCCAGCACCACCAGCGCTTCCAGCGTCATCGCCTGCCACACCATCCGTGGCGGTGGGCGGCGCTGGCAGGCCACGCGTACCGCATGACCCAGCAGTATGGCCAGGCCCACGATCAGGCCGACGAGCAGCAACTGCGCCAGCATGTGCGGCGTGGTCCATTCCCCGATACTCATGGTGTATCCATTCAGGCGTTCAGATCCGGTATCAATTGATCCTCCAGCATCAGAATCTGGTCCTTGAGCATGAGCTTGCGCTTTTTCAGCCGTTTGAGCTGCAACTCGTCGACGTGCATGTCGAGCGACAGGCGTGCGATCACATCATCGAGATCGCGGTGCGCAATGCGCAACTCGCGCAGTTTCTGGATATTGCGAAACAGCTCGCGATCGACGTTGTCACCGGATTCAGTCATGAGTTCAGCGCTGTGCTGGCAGCGGCCGTGAAGCCGAGCAAATCGGTTATTGGAGTAATGCCGTCAGGTAGCTTAAGCCAGCGCCCCAGCGGACGCCACGGCAGGCCGGGGACGTGAAAATCCGAGCCCAGCGAGCCCGCCAGTCCGTAGGCCCGGGCCAGGCTGGCCGCCTGGCTCGCATCGGCGGGGCCCATGCCGGCCAGGCTGACCTCGATGCCCACGCCGCCGGCGTCGCGAAACTC
>JBAVRE010000195.1:0-5193 GCA_049694695.1 Steroidobacteraceae bacterium
GGCCATGTGACCAATCAGCACATGTCACGGCCTTCAAATGTGACGCTGTGGGATGCGGGGACCTACGATCTGCTGAGTTCCACTACCTGTCAGGTCGCGTTGAACTCACAGGGAGGCGATGGCCCGACGATCGCCATCGCGCAGTGCGATCACGACGGCAATTTTACACTGAGCAACGTGCCAGCCGGTTCCTATGAGATTTCGGTATGGGATCAGTGGCTCGACCAGATTATCCAGGCCGTCGCAGTGAGCGTGCCGGAAGGCGGCAGCAAGCTGGTCGCGATGGGCAAGCTGCCGGTGTTGAGCTGGTTTACGCAGTACGATCAGAATATCTTCCAGGAATCGCCGACGAAGGCAGCCAGTCTGCGCGGCATATATAGTCCGGATAGCGGCGACAAAGGCATCTCGAATGTCACGATGACGACGCGCTATCGCGATGGCGGCATCTCGAACCAGACCGCCACGGACAGTAACGGCAACGGTCTGCTGGCCGAGCTCTTCCCGTTGTTCAACTGGTACGTGACGGAGGCGGACACCACTCGCTTCAAACAGACTGGCGTGAATATCATCGTGGACGCCGGCGGCAAGCCGGACACCGCCGGTGACGGTGCGGGGCTGTGGAACTCGACCTATCAGGCCACCCCCCTCAATCCGGCCAACTGCACGCCATCTGGCTATCCCGGTCCTACCGATCCGGGCTACGTCAATCTGGGCCCGCCGTGTGCTGCTGCCAACACAACCAGTCGTGTGGAAATTCCAGGCGCCTATTCCTACGGCTTGCAGGGCTTCATCAGTCAGCGCAATACCATCAACTGGGCCCGTATGCCCTACGCGGCCGGTGAGAACGGTGGCATCCAGGGCACCGTGGTGTATTCGACCACGCGACCCTTCGACGATCAGCGCTACAACGTGCAGACACTGTGGGAACCGTTGGTTCCGCGCGTGACCGTGAACCTGTATCGCAAGCAAAAACTTGCGGACGGCACGGAGACTCTGACGCTGGTCGATCACACCCAGACTTCGAGCTTTGACGATTTCGTCAACGCGGTGGACGCCAACGGCAAGCAGACCAACATGCAATGCCCAGGCCAGCGCACCGACGACCCGTTCTTCCAGTACACGCTGGGTGGCACCGATCAGTTCCGCTGCTACGACGGCTGGCACAACTGGAACCAGGTGCAGGCGGCGCCCTATGACGGCCGCTATGCTTTCCCGACGGCCAATTGCGCGGCCTGCCAGAACAATCCGAATGCCGGTCAGCCAGGCTCCCCGGCGAAGATACTCCCTCCCGGCGACTACGTCGTCGAGGCGGTGACGCCGCCTGGGTTTGAGGTGGTGAAGGAAGAGGACAAGAACATCCTCAATGGTGACTCGTTCGATGCCCCGGTCTATACGCAGTTCGCCGGCATCGGTAACGTATTCATTCTTCCTGACCAGGCTACGTTGAACAACGCGAATCCTTACAACCTCAAGACCGGTGATGGTGTGGCCAACAACGCCACCAGCGACCTGGGCGTATCGTCATCGCTGGTCAATCAGCCTGACTGCGTCGGTAATCTGCACCGCGTGCCGGATTTTCTCAGTCTCTTCCCACAGGGCGGGTTGGTTGCGCCGTTCTCCGGAATGGATCGGCCGCTGTGCGATCGCAAGCTGGTGAAGCTGGGTGATCAGATGCAGGCCAGCGCTACCTTCTTCGTGTTCACGCAGGTTCCGGCGGCGGCTGCCGGCACCGGCATCATCCTCGATGACGCTACCTCTGAGTTCAACGCGGCCGCGCCGGACTTCGGCGAAAAGGCCTCGGTGCCCTTCGTGCCGGTGTCGATCAAGGATTTCAACGGTCGCGAGATTGGTCGCTCGTATTCCGATCAGTGGGGTGCCTACAACGTGTTGACGCCCTCGAGCTGGCTGGTTAACCCGCCGACCCCGTCCGGTTACGGGCCGAATATGCTGGTGACCTGCATGAACGACCCGGGTCCGATCAAAGACCCGGTCACGGGCCTGATGATTACCGACCCGCAGTACAACCCGGCGTACAGCAACTTCTGCTACACGCTGCCGTTCATGCCGGGCCGTACTACTTACCTCGATACGCCGGTGCTGCCGATCGCGGCCTTCGCTGCGGGCTATACCCCGGCCGATTGCGCCTACCCAGATCTGACGCCGACCATCGCCCGCGTCGATCATGCTGCGACTGCAGCGGGCTTCGGCCCCTATGTGGCGAGCGGATCTGGTCCGAACAGTTCCCTGACCATCACGTCGCAGGGGATCCAGAATGTGCCGAACCCGGCCTACGCCGGGCCGTTCGCGACCGTTGGGCCGCCGAGCCAGCGCACGCTGGTGCGCAACTACGGCTTTGGCGATGCCAAGGGCACGGTGAAGATTGGTGGAACGACGATTCCGTCGGCCAATGTCACGTGGGCCAATGGGGCCATAACCATAGTTGGCACTACTGCTAACCCCATAGTCAGCGGCGAGCTCGTGGTCACCACGGCCGGCGCAAGTCCGAAGTCGACGATCGATGCTGTGACCGTCACCGTTGGCGGCTCGGCTCCGGTTCGCGTGCAGGGCTCTGCAGGGCAGACCATCCAGGCTGCCATTGATGCGGCGAAGCCCGGTGATCTGATCCTGGTCGATGCGGGCACCTACAGCGAGCTGGTGGTCATGTGGAAGCCCGTGCGCCTGCAAGGCGTCGGCGCGAACTCTGTGATCATCAACGCTGCGAAATACCCGACCAGCAAGCTCGATGTCTGGCGGCCGACGATTAACGGACTGTTTGGCGTCGACGTCACGACGGGCAATCTGTCCACGAATGGCACGCAGGTCGATCCGCTGCCAGGCCAGGAAGTGACGGGCGGCGTCGTGCTGCTCGAGCCTTCGGTCCTGGGCACGGAGCAGGGTGCGGGCATCACTGTGCTGGCGAAGGGCTATCGACCCGATGGCGTGACGCCATTGACCGCAAGTAACACCGATTGCTCCGTCACTGCCCCGTACACGATTGCTCTGGATAGGGACAATGGCGCCAATACCGTTCCGACGCCCCACCTGAGCAACTTCTTGTGCGCCGCATCTCGCATTGACGGCCTTAGCGTCACCGGCGGCGACGCCGGTGGCGGTATCTATGTGAACGGCTGGGCCCACAATCTCGAAATCTCCAATAACCGAGTCTACGGCAACGCCGGCGCGCTCAATGGTGGCGTACGCATTGGCGTGCCCTACCTGGAGCAGGCGGATTTCCCGCTGAATGCGGCGGGCACGGCGCCCAACCTCGTGGGCCCCGCGAGCAACAGGTTCATTGAGGGTTTTGGCTACGACAACAACGTCAAGATCCACCACAACGCCATTACCAAGAATGGTACCGTGGAAGGCCCTGCCGCCGGGGGCGGCGCAGGCGGCGGTGTGTCGATCTGCTCGGGCACCGATGGTTACCTCGTCGATCACAACTGGGTGTGCGGGAACTTCAGCAGCTCGGATGGCGGCGGCGTCGGTCATATCGGTTACAGCCAGAGTCTTGTTGTCGGCAACCAGGTTGTTCCGAACACCATCTCGAACAACACGATTCTTTTCAATCAGAGCTTTCAGCAGTCCGGCTCTACACATGGCGGCGGCATCGTCGTCATCGGCGAGCCCAGCATTGCCGGTACGCTCTCCCTGGGCACCGGCAACCTGACGATCGATTCCAATATTGTCCGCGGAAACTTCTCCGAGGGCGGTCATGGAGGTGGTATCCGGTTGCAGCAGGTGAACGGGTCGGACGTGGCGGCGTTTGCGACTGACGCGACCCGCTGGCACAAGGTCACTGTCACCAACAACACCATCGACAACAACGTCGCGGGCTGGGGTGGTGGCGGCATCTCGCTGGCCGACACGCTGAACAGCGCCATCCTTAACAACACGATTTCGTCCAACGACAGCACGGGCATTGCGGGCGTACTGTTGACGGGTGGCCTCCCGGTGCAGATACCGGCGGCGGGCGTGACTGGCACGACGGGTAAGAGTCACCCGAACCCGGCCGGTATCAGCTCCGACCCGACCAGCACTGACCTGCGCAACGCGGGCACCAACATTCCGGTGATTTCAGCACCGACGTTGACCAACAATATCGTCTGGCACAACCGCTCGTTCTATTACGACGGCACTTCGGGCACGGCGACCCTGTGCGCGAACAACGGCACCAATACAACTTGCGGCCTTCTGGCAGACCAGGCTACGACCGGCCAGTGTGATTTGACCAATGCCAAGTACTGGGATCTGGGCATCCTGGGCGCAGCGTCGGTGACGGATGTCAGCAACGTGCATCCAGACGCCTATGCCATTGCCAGCGCAACGCAGTCAACCTTCGGCAACAACAACCCCGTCCGAACGGTAACGGCCGTGCTTGCGATCGACAGCCTGCTGGGCAACAACCAGCAGGTAACGATTGCCGGCATTTTGCCGGGTACCAGTGGGCTGATACAGGCGCAGATCAACGCGGTTTACCACGGCGTGTTTGCCATTACCCTGATCGACGCTGACACGTTCAGCTATACAGCCAAGGCATTTCCTGCCGCAGTGAATATTAGTTCGATACGCAAGACCGCAGGCCTGGTGACGGTAACAACCAGCGCCCCTCACGGGCTTGTCACGGGTAACCAGGCGAGGATCGTGGTAACCCCTGGTAATGGTACAAACAACACCAACTATGGAGGCACCTTCATCGTAACAGTGCTTACACCGACGACCTTCACCTACACCAAGGGCACCAACACGTCGGGCCCCTTGAGCAACAACGGCACTGCGCGCTTGACTCTGACCGATGCGCAGTTCGGGTTGCTCGACTTCAGCGCGGCGACTGCGACCCCGCTGGCGATCGTGGTTCAGCCTGTCAATAACCTGAGTCCGACCTATTCAGTGCTTAGCAGCCTTACTGGCTATGCCACGGCTACCAACACTGCCGTCGATCCGAATTTGAAGGATCTGTACTGCAATGGTGCGCGTGTAACGCCGGAGTTCTCTGCGAACAATCCGCCTGGCAGTGTCAATAACCTGCAGGTGGCGGCGACAACGGATGAAGGCAACAACTACGTCAACCTGCGCTACGGCCCGCTGTACCTGGCGAAGCCGGCTAGCGCCACTGGTGCGCCGTACACTGCGTTTGGTGACTACCATCTGACGGCGAGTTCGGCGGCTGCCATCAACGCGGGCACACCGATCGCC
>JBAVRE010000196.1:0-4072 GCA_049694695.1 Steroidobacteraceae bacterium
CCGTCAATGGCATCGCGTGCGCTGCGCGCTTCGCTCAGCGCCTGATCGGCCAGCAGCGCCTGTACCGTGGCTGCGTGCAGTTGCGCCCTGATCTGGCGTCGCTGGAAGTAATGCCAGAAGCGCTGCCGGGCCGCGAGCCTGCGTTCCAGCTCACTCACCCGGCTGCGGGCGCCAGCCGCCGCGGCCGTGGCGTCCAGGCTGGCCTGTTCGGCGCTCTGCCGGCGGGCAAACTGGCGGCGGTTGAAATCGGCGTGGAACTGGCGTCGTTCGCGATCAAGCTGCTGCGATTCCAGTTCCGCGACAAACTGCTGCAGCAGCGTTCGCCCCAGGGTCCACAAATCACGCAGCTGGTAGAACACCAGCGCCGGATAACCCGTCTCGGCGCTTGCCAGGCGGGTCTCGAGTTCCTGCAGCAGCTCCTGAACGCGAGCGGTGGCGCCCTCCTGCTGCTTGACCCGGTCCTTGAGGCGCTGGACTTCCTCGACCACGCCGCTGAATGATTTCTTCAGCTCGGCGCGATTCTTGAACAGGTGCAGGACGCGACCATCATCGGCTTCGGTACCAGCCGGCTTGAGCGTTACCTGCAGGTAGCCCAGTTGCCGGATGCGCCCCAGCAGCTGCGAAAGAGCGCGAGTGACCCAGCGCATCGGTCGGTATTGCTCAGCCGGAACGCGCTGCAGCGAATTGGTGTCCGCGTTCGGCACAATAATCCAGCCACTTGTTCAACATCAGATTGCGCGTCCAGCGCCGATCCAGTTCGCGCTGCGGGCTGCCCGCCGCCTGCTCATGCACCGCAAGCAGTCGGGCGTCGTGATAGAGGCGCAGCGTGAGATCGGGCACCCGCTCGGGCGCCACGGCAACGCCCGGCGCCGGCAGCAGATAGGTCAGCCGCAATTCGGAGGTATAGGGAGCACGCTCACGCACGGTGAGCTGCAGTTCACAGTCCCCGGGCACTTTCGAAATGCAGGTATCGGCAAGCCTGGCGAGATTGCCCGCCAGACGCGCCAGGCGCAGGTAGTTGCTTTCATACAGCCCCATCAGGGCCGGAAAGCTGCGTGGCGCGGTGCGCCAGGAAACCGGCAGATTGCATTCGAGAATCACGGCAGGAATATAGCATGCGCCCCGGAGGCTCAACCGCATTGACCGTTAGGGCGCGACCTGCGTCACGTCGCCGCAATGAACATGCTGGCGCGATAGTGACGCAACTCCGCAATCGACTCGTGTATGTCGGCCAGCGCCCGGTGCGCCGCGGCCTTGCTGAAACCCGACTTCACCGAAGGATACCAGCGCGCCGCGAGTTCCTTGAGCGTACTGACATCCAGATTGCGGTAGTGAAAATGTCGCTCCAGCTCAGGCATGCTGCGCGCCAGAAAGCGCCGGTCCTGGCAGATGCTGTTGCCGCACATGGGCGAGGTCCGGGCCGGCACATGCTGGGCCAGAAAATCGAGCGTGCGCTGCTGCGCCTCAGGGACGCTGATGCGACTGTCGCGCACCCGCTGCAACAGGCCGCTGCCACCGTGCTGGCGCTGGTTCCACTCATCCATGCGCGCCAGCACTTCATCCGGCTGGTGAATGGCCAGTTCCGGACCCTCGGCAACGAGCCGCAGCTCCTTGTCGGTCACCAGGGTCGCGATCTCGATAATGCTGTCGGCATCGGGATCGAGGCCGGTCATTTCCAGGTCTATCCAGATCAGGTGTTCATTGCTGCCCACGCGTACCCTCCTCGCTATCAGGCATGATAGCAGGGTGAATTCCCCGCATCGCTCCCGGGCCCAGGTACTGATCTCGCACGGCGCCGTGGCGCGCGTGCGGCTGGCCGATGGCGTCGAGGTGCAGGCGCGTGCAGCCGGACGCAATCTGCAGTTCGTCTGCGGGGATGAAGTCGAGTGCCAATACGATGCGGCTCATGCGCAGTGGCAGATGCAGGAAGTTGCGCCACGTCGTTCGGCGCTGTTTCGAACCAATG
This sequence comes from Steroidobacteraceae bacterium, assembly GCA_049694695.1. Lineage (GTDB taxonomy): Bacteria > Pseudomonadota > Gammaproteobacteria > Steroidobacterales > Steroidobacteraceae > FEN-1191. Next base: position 1,967 of record JBAVRE010000196.1, read on the forward strand.
CCCGCGGCCGCCCAGAGCTGGTGGCCGCCAATGTCACCTGCCTGATCGTCGTACTGGCGCCGCTCCCGGAACCGGACCTGTTTGTCGTCGATCGCTATCTGGCGGCGGCGCACAGTGCCCGGATCGCCGCACTGCTGGTGGCCAACAAGGCGGATCTGGAGTTCACGGCAGACGTGCAGCGCGAGCTCGCGGCCTACACTCTGGCTGGCTACGAGCAACTGGCATGCTCGGCGCAATCGGGCGCCGGACTGCCGGCCCTGCAGACGCGGCTGCGCAATGAATGCGCCATGCTCGTGGGTCAGTCCGGAGTGGGCAAGTCTTCGTTGCTGCGTGCGCTGGTGCCGGGCTGCGATGCCGCGATCGGCGAGCTGCTCAAGAGCGATGAAGGTCGGCACACGACCAGCGTGTCGTGTCTGCACGAGCTGCCGGGCGGCGGCGCGCTGATCGACTCGCCGGGGGTGCGCGATTTCGCACCAGCGCTCGAGCAGCTGGACCCGCGCACACTGGGCTTTGCCGAAGTGGCGCACTATGCGCCGCAGTGCCGGTTCGCCGATTGCGCCCATCTGCAGGAACCCGACTGCGCCGTGCAGCAGGCGGTCGCCACGGGGCTCATGAGCGCCCGGCGCTACGAGAGTTACCGGCGTCTGCACCGGCTCCACAAGCAGCTGCGTGAGCTTGTGCCGCGCGGGCGGCGTGGGCGTTAGCCGGCGCTGCAGCCGCTAGAGCGCCAGGCGCCCGGCCATGGCGTGCGCCAGCGTGCCGCCGTCGACATACTCGAGTTCGCCGCCAACTGGCACGCCGTGGGCGATGCGGCTGGCTTGCAGTTTATGCTGGCGCACGAGCTGTGAGAGAAAGTGGGCGGTCGCCTCGCCTTCGACCGTGGGATTGGTGGCGAGGATCACCTCGCGTATCTGACCAGCGCTCAGCAGCTGTTCGAACTCGCGCGCTCCCAGCTGTTCAGGACCGATGCCATCGAGCGGCGAGAGATGACCCATCAGGACGAAGTAGCGCCCACGGTAGCCCCCCGATTGTTCGATGGCCACGACGTCAGCCGGAGATTCAACCACGCACAGCAGCGTAGCGTCGCGCTGCGGATTGGCGCAGATGCCGCACAGCTCGGCTTCCGTGAGCATGCGGCATTGCTGGCAGCGGCCGACCCGCTCGAGTGCACGCTGCAGGGCCTGCGCCAGCGTTTGCGCGCCGGGCCGCGTCTCCTGCAGCAGGTGAAAAGCCATGCGCTGTGCGCTCTTCGGACCCACCCCGGGCAGGATGCGCAGCGCATCGATCAGCGCCGCCAAGGCCGGTGAATGCTGCATGCTCGGGCCTGGCTCAGAAGGGCAATTTCATGCCCGGCGGCAGCTTCAATCCACCCATGGCATTGCTCATCATGGTCTGCGTGGCGGCCTCGAGCTTGTGGACCGCATCGTTGAGTGCGGCAGCCAGCAGGTCTTCCAGTAACTCGCGATCTTCGCCATAGACGCTCGGCTCAATCTGCACGCGCCGCGCCTCGTGGCGGCCGTTGATGGTGATCCTGACCATGCCTCCACCCGCTTCGCCGGTAATTTCCAGCTGCGCGATTTCCGCCTGCACTTTCTGCATGTTGTTCTGCATGGCCTGGGCCTGCTTCATCATGTTGCCAATATCACCGCGCATAGCTGCTTTCCTCGTGTCGGAGCAATGTTCGTGGATTCAGGCCGGGCCGCGCAGGCGCACCGACTCGGGACTGAGCGTGGCGCCAAAGCGCTCCTGCAGCGCCTGCACCGTGGGGTCGGCCTGCAGTGCGATCCGGGCCGCCGCCAGCGCCTGCTGCCCCTGCCGCTCACCGCTCTGCGCCGGGGTCTCGGTCGCGCTCTCGGCCACCTCAATCTCGAGGCGCAGCGCCTCACCCAGGAAACGGGCCAGGGCCTGCGCCAGCTTTTCTTCGCGCGAGCGGGTGCGTGCGCCGGCCTGGCGCGGATCCAGCCGCAGGCGCAGCAATCCGGGTTCGCGCCCGAGCAGCGCGCAGTTCAGCGCCAGCATGCGCGTCGGCCCGTCCAGTTCGATCGCGGCGATCATTTCGCTCCAGCCCAGTTCGGAGCCCGCGTTGGTGGACGCGCCACCCGGCGC
>JBAVRE010000197.1:0-15824 GCA_049694695.1 Steroidobacteraceae bacterium
CGCGCGCAAGGGCGTGGCCGCGTACGTCTGGCACTGGGCTGGCGGGTGATTATGCAGTGGTTTTTTCGGGACCGTCGGCGACAGGATGTCGCCGCCGGAGCCTCCATGGACGGATTTACGGCGTTCCCGAAAAAACCTCTGCATAATCACCTGCCAGCCCGGCATCAATCATGCGAGTCCGGGGATTTGGTCTCGATCTTGATCCGGGGGGAGAAACATGCTCGATGAAGTAAAAAAAGACTGCACCACCCGCATGCAAAAATGCGTGCAGGTCTTCATGGCCGATCTGAAGAAGATGCGTACCGGCCGTGCCCACCCCAGCCTGGTCGAGCACCTCAAGGTGGATTACTACGGCGCCGACATGCCGCTCAACCAGGTTGCCAATATCAGTATTGAAGACGCGCGCACGATAGTGGTCTCGCCCTGGGAAAAAACCATGGTGCAGGCGATTGAAAAGGCGATCCACAAGTCGGATCTCGGTCTTTCGCCGATGAGCGCCGGCGCCGTGATCCGCATACCGCTGCCGCCGCTCACTGAAGAGCGGCGCCGCGACATCACCAAAGTCGTGCGCCACGATGCCGAGAATGCCCGCGTCAGCGTCCGCAACGTACGGCGCGACGTGCTGGCCGACGTCAAGGAAATGCTCAAGGAGAAGATGATCTCGCAGGACGATGAGCGCAAGGCGCAGGATGACATCCAGAAGCTGACCGACAAGTACGTGGCCGAGATCGATCAGCAGCTGGCGGCCAAGGAAAAAGAGATCATGCAGGTCTAGCCGTGCAGGTGCCGCGGCACATCGCCATCGTCATGGATGGCAACGGCCGCTGGGCGCAGGGACGCGGCGCCGAGCGCGCGGCGGGTCATCGCTCGGGCCTGGATCCGGTGCGCATGGTGATCGAGGAATCGCTGCGCTGCCAGGTCGGGGCCCTGACATTGTTCGCGTTCAGCAGCGAGAACTGGTCGCGGCCGGCCGCGGAGGTGGCCAGCATCATGAATCTCTTCTTTGACGCACTCGAGGCCGAGTTGCCGGCTCTCAACAGCAACGGCGTGCGCCTGCGCTTCATCGGCGAGCGCGGCACCCTGGTCGCGCCGCTGCGCGCGCGCATGATGGAAGCCGAGGCACAGACGGCCGGCAACGCCGCCTTGCAGTTGCAGGTGGCCATCAGCTATGGCGGCCGTCAGGACATTCTCGCCGCGGCGCGCCAGCTGGCGGCGGCCTGCGAGCGCGGTGAGCTGCGCAGCGACGAACTCGATGAATCCAGCTTCGCGCAGGCGCTGGCGCTCGCCGGCCTGCCCGATCCCGATCTGTTCATACGCACCGGCGGCGAGCAGCGCATCAGCAATTTTCTGCTGTGGAATCTGGCCTACAGCGAACTGTATTTCACCCCGGTGTTGTGGCCCGATTTCGGCAGTGCAGATTTCGCCGCCGCGCTGCGCGATTTTGCGGCGCGTGAACGGCGCTTCGGGCACAGCAGTGCCCTGCCTGAGGGGCCCTAGGGCATGCGCGCTCGGGTTCTCACTGCCATAGTGCTCGCTGCGGTGCTGATCAGCGTGTTGTTGCTGGCGCCGGCAGCGGCGGTGCGTGCGCTGTTTGGCCTGTTTGTGCTGGCCGGAGCCTGGGAGTGGGCCGCCTTCGCGGGCTGCACGCAGCGCGCGCTGCGGATGGGGTTTGTGGTGTTGATCGCGGCACTGTCGGCCGGCGGGCGGGCGCTGCTGGAAAGCGGCGCCGTCACGGACGCGGCCTTCGTCATCCTGCTGCGCTTGGCCGCAGGCTGGTGGTTGCTGGCGCTGCTGTGGTTGCTGTTTGCGCCACAGCGGGTGAGCCGCTGGGCGACGGCACTGGCCGCAGTGTGTTCGCTGCCGCCGACCTGGATCGCGTTGACGCATATTGCCGAGCATTGGTCGCGCGGCACCCAGTGGGTGCTGTTCATCGTGGTGATCGCATTTGCGGCCGACACCGGGGCTTTCTTTGCCGGGCGTGCGTTTGGACGCACGAAACTGGCGCCCAGCGTGTCGCCAGGCAAGACCTGGGAAGGGGTCATCGGCGGGTTATTGGTGGTGGCGGGAGCGGCGCTGGCGGGCGCCCGCTGGTTCGGGCAGCCGACGGCGGGCTTTGTGCTCTTATGCCTGCTGGCTGCGGTATTTTCCGTGGTCGGTGACCTGACCGAGAGCATGTTCAAGCGTGCCGGCGGCGTAAAGGACAGCGGCCGGCTGTTCCCCGGGCACGGCGGGGTACTCGATCGCATCGATAGCCTGCTGGCCGTCACGCCGATCATGGCGCTGGGCCTGATCCAGTTTGGGGTGGGCACTTGATCGGCGTGTCGCTGTTGGGTTCGACCGGCAGCATTGGCCAGAGCACGCTGGCGGTGCTGGAGCGCCATCCGGAGCAGTTTCGTGTGGTATCGCTGGCAGCCAGGAGCAATGCCCGACGCATGGCCGAGCAGTGCCTGCGATTCAGGCCCGCTGTGGCCGTGATGGAGAACCCGCAGGCGGCCGCCGAGCTCGAGCGCTTGCTGCGTGCCGCGGGTCTCAAAGTGGAGGTGGCTGCCGGGTCCGAGGCGATCACCCAGCTGGCGTGCGACCCGGCGGCCGCAGTGGTGATGGCCGCCATCAGCGGTGCGGCCGGATTGCACTCCACGCTCGCCGCCGCTGGCGCCGGCAAGCGGCTGCTGCTGGCGAACAAGGAACCGGTCGTGATGGCCGGTCACCTGCTGATGGCAGCACTGGCGAAAGGCGGGGGCACGCTGGTGCCCATCGATAGTGAGCACAATGCCATTTTCCAGTGCCTGCCGCCGGGAGCGCGCATCGGCGAGCGCCCGGCCGGGGTGCGCCGCCTGCTGCTGACGGCTTCGGGCGGGCCATTTCTCGATTGGTCAGCCGCAGCCATGGAGCGTGCCACGCCTGAGCAGGCCTGCGCCCATCCGCGCTGGCAGATGGGCGCCAAGATTTCGGTGGATTCCGCTACCCTGATGAACAAGGGTCTGGAGCTGATCGAGGCCCAGGTGCTGTTCGGCGTCGACGTGCAGGACATTGCCGTTCTGGTGCATCCGCAGAGCATCGTGCACTCGCTGGTCGAGTACCAGGACGGCTCCACCCTGGCGCAGATGGGCTCGCCGGATATGCGCACGCCCATCGCCCAGGCGCTGGCGTGGCCCGCGCGCATCGCGTCCGGTGTAGAATTCCTCGATCTGGTCAAGGCCGGCCCCCTGGAGTTCCGTGCCCCTGATCGTGCCCGCTTCCCCTGCCTTACACTGGCGGAGCAGGCGGCCCGCGAAGGGCGCATGGCCTGCACCTGGCTCAACGCTGCCGATGAGGTGGCGGTACAGGCCTTTCTCGACAAGCAGTTGAACTTTGGGGATATTCCGGCGGTCATTGCAGAGGTCTTGGCGCATATGCCTGGTGGGGAAATGAAAGATCTGGACACGGTGCTGGCGGCGGATCGGGCGGCGCGCGAGTTTGCGGGCGCCTGTCTGGCAGCGCGTCAGCGCTTGAGTCGCAGCGTGCCCGCTTGAACCCGCACATGTTGCCAACGAGCCACGCATGAGCCTGTTCGCGCTGCGCCTGGCCGCGTTCCTGGTCGCGGTATGCCTGCTGGTGGGCGTGCACGAGTTTGGTCATTTCTGGGTGGCGCGCCGCCTGGGATTCAAGGTCCTGCGCTTCTCCATAGGATTCGGCCGACCGCTGTGGAAGCGCATCGGCAAGGTAGACGCCACCGAATACGTGCTGGCGGCCGTGCCGCTCGGCGGCTATGTAAAGATGCTCGACGAGCGCGAGGGACCCGTCGCAGCGCACGAACAGCAGCGCGCTTTCAATCGCCGGCCACCGTGGCAGCGTATCGCCGTGTTGCTGGCGGGCCCGGCCGCCAACTTCATCTTTGCCATCGTGGTGCTCACCGGCCTGTTGTGGGTACAGGGCAGTACGGAAGTACGGCCACTGCTGGGTGCGGTGGCGCCGCAGTCGCGCGCGGCGCTGGCAGGGGTGCGCGCCGGTGATGAAGTGACGGCGATTAATGGCCGGGCGGTACTGAGCCAGCGCGAAGTGTGGGTCGGGTTGTTCGATGAATTGTCAGCCGCGCACCCGCTGCAGCTGGGCCTGCGTGACAGCGCCGGACAGACGCGGGTGGTCGCCATTGATACCGGCACCGCGAGCGAACGACGCGCACTGTCCGAGCCTGCCGCGGTAATGACCGGCCTGGGCCTGCGCTTCCAGGAGCCGGAAATTCCCGCCGTGCTCGGTTCGGTTGAGGACGGCGGCCCGGCGGCGCGCGCCGGTCTGCGCGCGGGCGATACCGTGCTCAGCGTAAATGCGGAGCCAGTCCACAATTTCATGGATCTGGTGGCGCTGGTGCGCGCCCATCCGGACGAGGGCATTACGGTGCGTTTCCGGCGCGCTGGCAGCGAAGCGACCGTGCGTGTTGCGGCCGGCGGCTACGAGCAGGACGGCAAGCGGGTGGGGCGCATACAGGTGGGTCAGCCGCGCAGCGTGCCCTGGCCGCCCTCCATGCTGACCCATATAAAGCTCGGTCCCGGCGGCGCGCTGCTGGGCGCCGTGCACGAAACCTGGAGCATGACCGCGTTCCAGGCCCGCATGATGTGGCGCATGGTGTTCGGCGAGGTCTCGGTCAAGAATCTCAGCGGTGCCCTGACCATCGCTGAGCTCGCGGGCGATTCGGCCGCCGCCGGCATCGCCGCGTTCCTCAATTTTCTGGTGCTGATCAGTCTGGCGCTCGGGTTCCTGAACCTGCTGCCGATTCCGATACTCGACGGCGGCCAGATCGTGATGCAGGCGATTGAGTGGCTCAAGGGTAGTCCACTGTCGGATCGCGCCCAGGCTGCCGGACAGCAGCTGGGTATTGCGCTGGTGGTGCTGCTGCTGAGCGTCGCGCTGTATAACGACATTTCGCGTCAGTTTGGTTGATCAATTCCAACAGTAAAACGGCAGTTGTGCATGAATCATCGCGCGCTATTCGCGGCTCTATGTCTTGCGGCCAGTTCCCTGGCGGCGGCGCAGCTGGCGCCGGAGGCCGACTTCACGGTCGGCGACATCAAGATCGAGGGTCTGCAGCGCATCTCTGAAGGTACGGTGTTCAACTACCTGCCGGTGAACATCGGTGATCGCCTCAACGCCCAGCGCCAGCGCGAGGCGCTGCGGGCGCTGTACGCCACCGGCTTCTTCCGCGATGTGGAAATGCGCCGCGACGGCAATACGCTGCTGGTCGCGGTGCTCGAACGGCCCTCACTCGAGAGCGTGGAGATCAAGGGCAACAAGGATATCAAGACGGAGGATCTGCAGAAGTCGCTGCGCACGGTCGGCCTCTCGGCCGGCAAGACCTTCAATCGCTCAACCCTCGAGGAGGTCACACAGTACCTCACCGATCAGTATTACAGCCGCGGCAAGTACGCGGTCAAGATCGATTCCAAGGTCGAAGATCTGGCCAATAACCGGGTGCGCGTCAACCTCGATATCAAGGAGGGCAGCCGCGCCAAGATCCGCCAGATCAATATCGTCGGCAATACGGTGTTCAAGACCAAGGACATACTGGAGACGCTGACGCTCAAAACGCCCAACTGGACTTCCTGGTACAAGAGCAGTGATCGCTATTCGCGCGAATCGCTCGAAGGCGACCTGGAAAAGATCCGCACCTATTACCAGGATCGCGGCTACGCCAATTTCCGGCCCGATTCGGTCCAGGTGGCCATCTCGCCCGACAAGAGCGACATCTTCATCACCGTCAACATCACTGAAGGCGTGGTCTACAAGGTCAGCGAAGTCAAGCTGGCGGGCAAGCTGGTGGTGCCGGAGGCCGAGCTCAGGCGCCTGGTGCTGATCAAGCCCGGGCAGGTCTATTCACAGAAATACATTACCGCGACGCAGGAGCTGATCAAGAACCGTCTCGGCGCCGAGGGCTTTTACTTCGCCAAGGTCGATGACGTCAAGACCGCCGATGAAGCCAAGAAGGAAGTAGCGCTGTCGTTGTTCATCGAGCCCGGCAATCGCGTCTATGTACATGAGATCAGCTTCAAGGGCTCGACACGCAGCAATGATGAAACCCTGCGACGCGAAGTGCGTCAGCTCGAAGGTGCGCTGCTTTCCAACGTGGCGCTGGAGCGCTCCAAGCAGCGCCTGCAGCAGCAGCAGTTCATCGAGACCGCCGAATTCGAAACCACTCCGGTAGCCGGATCCCCGGATCTCGTCGACGTGGTCTTCAATGTCAAGGAGCGCCCGAGCGCCAGCATCAGCGGTGGCATCGGCTACTCAGCCTCGCAGAAGTTCATGCTCAATGGCAGTTTTCAGGACAGCGATTTCATGGGCAGCGGCAACAGCATTGCGCTGCAGCTCGACTCGGGTCTGTACAACAAGGTCTATAGTTTCTCGCACACCAATCCCTATCTGGGTGTCGATGGCCTGTCACGCAGCATCTCACTCAGCTATCGCAACTCGACCCAGTTCGTATCGACCTCGTCCAATTTCAAATCGCAGAATCTCTCGCTCGGCCTCAGCTTTGGCTATCCGATCACTGAGTTCCAGCGCCTGAGCGCCGGCGCGGCGCTGCAACGCGTCGACCTGCTCACCTACCAGGGCAGCAGTGCGCAGCAGGCGGTGGATTGGGTGCGCAAGAATGGCAATCCTTACACGCGCGTCGCCCTGAGCACAGGCACGACCGGCGACGGCACGGCCATTACCTCGGCCACATCCCTGTATGGCAGCCGCTACAACACGATCGAGTTGAACGGCGGGTGGATGTTCGATTCGCGCAATCGCGGCCTGTTTGCCGATCGCGGCCAGCGCCATACGCTGGGCATGAGCTTTGTGCCCACTGGCAGCGTGCGTTACTACCAGGCCAGCTACGATGGGGTCTACTACCTGCCATTGGTGCTGCGCACCACACTCTCTCTGGGCGCCAACATCGTGTACGGCAGGGGCCTGGGTGGCACTACCGGGTTGCCACCCTACAAGCGCGCGTACGCGGGCGGCCCCGATACGGTGCGCGGCTATACGGAAAGTTCGCTTGGCCCGGTGGACAGCAACGGCAACCCCTACGGCGGCAACCTGCTGGCGGTACTGCGCGCCGAACTGATCCTGCCGCTGCCGGTGAAATGGCAGACCAGCGCGCGCGCCAGCCTGTTTTTCGACATGGGCAACGCATTTTCCACCGATGGAACCAAGTTCCTGGGGCGCGATCGGAGCACTCCGGTGAACTACAATTTCAAGTATAATGAACTGCGTAAATCTACCGGTTTGGCGGTTCAGTGGCTGGCGCCCTCGCTCGGCGTGTTCCGCTTCAGTTATGGCGTGCCGCTCAACAAGTTTGTGGGCAGTGACACGGACCTAAGATATCCCGATCGCACGGAAGGCTTTCAGTTCACGATCGGCGGCGCGTTTTGAAGTGATCTAGTGACCTAAGGATTTCAATAAATCATCGGGAGTAGAGCAGTGAAGCGTTCGTGGCAAGTCGGAATTGCGGGAGTGGTTTTGAGCGCGTTGGCGATGGTGCCGGCGCACGCTGAGGTACGCATCGGTGTGGTCAACTACAGCCGCCTGATGCAGGAATCACCACAGTACAAGGCGGTGCAGGAATCCCTGCGCGGTGAGTTCGCCGGCAAGCAGCGCGATCTTACTGCACAGCAGACCGCGCTCAAGGCCAAGCAGGATCGCCTGGAAAAAGATGGCGCCACCATGACTGCCGAGCAGCGCACCAAGGCGGAAAAAGAATTACGCGACGGCAATCGCGATTATTCGCAAAAAGTCGCCGATTTCCAGGAAGAGGCGACGGCGCGCCAGAATGAAGAACTGTCACGACTGGAAAGCGCGCTGGTCGCGGAAGTGCAGAGCTTTGCGCTCTCGCAGAAGTACGATCTGGTGCTGGCGCAGGGTGTGATCTACAACGCCAGCGCGCTGGACATTACCGCTTCGGTGCTGGCATCTCTGCAGGCGCGGCAGGCAGCTCCGGCGGCACCGGCGGCGGCGCCCAAGCCGGCGGCCACCCCCAAGTAGCCACCCCTGGTGTTGGCAGCGCTCTAAGTCCTTAGCCTGCAGGCGTCTGGTGCGGCCGCTCCCATGAGCTTTGCAGTGGGTGAGCTGGCGGTGCGTTTCGGCTGCGAGCTGCGCGGCGATCCCGAGGTGCGCGTGCAGCGCGTGGCGACGCTGGCGCTCGCGGGCACTGGCGACCTGAGCTTTCTCGCCAATCCGCATTACCGGCCACAGCTGGCCACGACCCACGCCGGCGCAGTCGTGCTCGACGCTGCCAGCGCGGCGCACTGCCCGGGCGCTGCGCTGATCAGTGCCAACCCCTACGCCACCTATGCGCGCATCGCGACACTCCTGCATCCGCAGCCGGCGCTGCGCGCCGGCGTGCATGCGCAGGCGACGCTCGATCCTTCAGCGCGCGTCGCGGCCAGTGCGAGTGTGGGTCCGCAGGCGGTCATTGGCGCGCGCTGCCAGGTCGGTGAGCGCGCGCAGATCGGCGCCGGCTGCATTCTCAGTGAGGATGTCGTGGTCGGCGCAGACTGCGTGCTGCACCCGCGGGTAACGCTCGAGCGAGGCGTGAGCCTGGGCGCGCGGGTGCGAGTGCAGTCAGGCGCCGTCATCGGTTCCGACGGGTTTGGATTTGCGCGCGAGGGCGCAGCCTGGGTGGCGGTGCCGCAGGTCGGTAGCGTACGCATTGGCGCTGACGTGGAAGTCGGCGCCAACACCACCATCGATCGCGGCGCCATTGAAGACACAGTGATCGCCGAGGGCGTCAAGCTCGACAACCAGATCCAGATTGCCCATAACGTCCACATTGGGGCCCATACCGTTATCGCGGCCTGCAGCGGCGTATCCGGCAGCACGCACATTGGTGCACGCTGCATGATCGCCGGCAAGGTGGGCATCGTCGGGCACCTGAACATCTGCGATGATGTGGTGGTGACCGGCATGTCGATGGTGGCGCATTCAATTGACACGCCTGGGGTCTACTCGGGCGGCATTCCGGCCGTGGCCGCGCCGCTCTGGCGACGTCTGGCGGCGCGCTTCAAGCGCCTCGAGACGCTGGCCGGGCGGGTAGCGAAGCTGGAGCGCCGGTCCGGCGCGGGTGCGGCGACAGGTGAACAACAAAAGGATGAACACGATGAGTGAGCCTCTGAAGCTGGATATCTACGAGATCCTCAAGCGACTGCCGCATCGCTACCCCTTCCTGCTGGTCGATCGGGTGCTGGAGCTGGTGCCGGGGCAGAGCATCCGCGCGCTCAAGAACGTCACCATCAACGAACCGTTTTTTCCGGGCCATTTTCCGCATCGGCCGGTGATGCCGGGTGTCATGATCATCGAAGCACTGGCGCAGACGGCCGGCATTCTGGCCTTCGTCACGGCGGGCGTCGTGCCCGACGAAGACACGCGCTTCTATTTCGCCGGCATCGACAGGGCGCGTTTTCGCCGGCCGGTCGAGCCGGGTGATCAACTGATATTGAGCGCACAGCTGGAGCGCAATCTGCGCGGCATCTGGCGGCTGTCGGTCGTGGCCACGGTGGGCGAGGTGGAGGCCGCCGCCGCGATACTGATGCTGGCGCCCGATGTCGCTAACGCCGTGCCTGGCGGTGAGACGCCGTGATCGATCCGCATGCGCTGGTGTCGCCACAGGCCGAACTGGCCGGCGATGTCGAGGTGGGTCCATTCTCGGTGATCGGCCCGATGGTGCGCATCGGCGCGCGCACCCGTATCGGCCCGCATGTGGTCATCAACGGCCCCACCACGATCGGTGCCGACAACAGGATTTTCCAGTTTGCCTCGATCGGCGATGCACCGCAGGACAAGAAGTACCAGGGCGAGCCCACGCGTCTGGAGATTGGCGACCGCAATGTGTTTCGCGAGTTCTGCACGGTCAATCGCGGCACTACCCACGATGAGGGCGTGACGCGCATCGCCGATGACAACCTGTTCATGGCCTATACGCACGTGGCGCACGATTGCCAGCTGGGCAGCCGCATCGTCATGGCCAACTGTGCCACGCTCGGCGGCCACGTGCGGCTGGGCGACTGGGTCATCATGGGCGGGCTCGCTGCCGTGCACCAGTTCTGCAAGATTGGCGCCCATGCCTTTATCGCCAACAATGCCGCGGTGACGCGCGATGTGCCGCCCTACATCATGGCGGTGGGCCAGCCGGCGGCGCCCCATTCCGTCAACAGCGAAGGCCTGAAGCGGCGCGACTTCAGCGCGCAGCAGATCAGCCACATCCGCGAGGCCTACCGCATACTCTATCGGCGCGGCCTGCCGCTCGCCGATGCGCTGCGCGAACTGCGCCTGCTGGCGGCGACGCAGCCGGAAATACAGTCCTTCGTTGATTTCATCGCCGCTTCAACCCGCAGCCTGATACGCTGAAACCCTCATGAATGCCTCCGCCCCCGGGGCGCGCGCGCCGCGCGTGGTGATCGTGGCCGGCGAGGCCTCGGGCGATCAGCTGGGCGCGGCGTTGATGGCGGCGTTGCGCCAGCAATGGCCAGAGGTGCAGTTTGCCGGCATCCCCGGCCCATTGATGAAAGCCGCAGGCTGCGAGTCCTGGCAGGGCGCCGAAGAACTCGCCGTCATGGGTCTGTTCGAAATCATCCCACACCTGCCGCGCCTGCTGCGCATCCGCCGGCAGCTGCTGCGACGCGTGCTGGCCGATCCGCCGGCTGTCTACATCGGCGTCGACTACAAGGAGTTCAATCTCAGCGTCGCGCGCGTGCTGAAGGCAGCGGGCGTTCGCACCGTGCAGTATGTCAGCCCACAGGTCTGGGCCTGGCGCGAACGACGCGTGCATCGCATGGCCGCAGCCTGCGATCTGCTGCTGTGCCTGCTGCCGTTCGAGCCGCCGTTCTATGCAAAGTTTGGCGTGCGGGCGCAGTTCGTGGGCCATCCGCTGGCCGACCAGATTCCGCTCGAGGTCGATCGTGTCGCGGCGCGCGCCCAGCTCGGGCTGGCACCGGGCGCGCCGGTGGTGGCGTTGCTGCCCGGCAGTCGCCGTGGCGAAGTGTCGCGCCTGGGCGCAGATTTCATCGCTGCCGCAAGGCATTTCTCGGTCCTCGAGCCGCAGGCGCAGTTCGTGGCGCCCATGGCGACGCCGGCCGTGCAGGCGCTGTTTGAACGTGCCGGTGCGCGCGCGGCCGGCATCAGACTCGTGGCGGGGCAATCGCGCACCGTGCTGCAGGCGGCCGACGTGGCGCTGGTGGCTTCGGGCACGGCTACACTCGAGGCGCTGCTGTGTCGCTGCCCGATGGTCGTGGCCTATCGGCTCGGGGCTCTGACGGCCTGGCTGCTGCGCACACTGCGACTGGTGCGCCTGCCGTACTTTTCGCTGCCCAACCTGCTGGCGGGCGAGGCCCTGGTGCCTGAGTTCTTTCAGCAGGCGGTGCAGGGCGCTACGCTTGCCACGGCGCTGCACAGCCAATTGCGCGACGCAGCGCAGCGCGAGCGCCTGGCGCAGCGCTTCCGGGCAATACATGTAACGCTGCGCCGGGATGGCGCTGCGCAGGCGGCTGCTGCCGTGCTCGCTCTGCTGCGCGAGCCAGGCTGATGCGGGTGCTGCTGGCCGGAGTCGACGAAGCCGGCCGTGGGCCGCTTGCCGGTCCGGTGGTCGCGGCCGCCGTCATCCTCGATGCCGCGCGCCCGATCGCAGGCCTGCGCGATTCCAAGAAACTGACTGCTGCGCGCCGCCTCGAGCTGGCGGCCCGGATTCGCGCGTGTGCTCTCGGCTGGGCGATCGCCGAGGCGAGTGCCGCCGAGATCGATGCGCTCAATATCCTGCAGGCGACCCTGCTGGCCATGCGTCGCGCCGTGCAGGGGCTCCAGCCTCGGCCCATGCACATCATCATCGATGGTAACAAGGCGCCACAATTCACTGATCTGCCTGATAATTGTCGCGTGGAAACCCTGGTGCGCGGCGATGACCTGGTGCCGTCGATCAGCGCCGCCTCGATACTGGCCAAGACCCATCGGGATGCCCTGATGTGGGAATTTGAACGCCTCTATCCAGGTTACGGACTGGCGCAGCACCAGGGTTATCCAACCAGATTGCACCTGGCGGCGCTGGCGCAACTCGGCCCCTCGGCGATACATCGGCGCAGCTTTGCTCCGGTAAGATCGTGCCTGTGAATAGCGCCTTCGTACATCTGCGTGTCCACACCGAGTACTCGCTGATCGACAGCGTGGTGCGCGTGCCCGAACTGATCGAGGCCGTGGCGCAGGCGGGCATGCCAGCCGTGGCGGTCAGCGATCAGGACAATCTGTTCGCGATGGTGAAGTTCTATCGCGCTGCACTGGCGCGTGGCGTGCAGCCGATCATTGCGGTCGATCTGCGTTTGCGCGAGCCGACCGACCCACAGGGCCCCTCGCGCCTGACGCTGCTGTGTCAGAACCTCGAAGGCTACAGGAATCTCACGCGCCTGGTGTCGCGCGGCTGGCTCGAGGGCCAGGTGCGCGGCGAACCGCTCATCGAGCGCAGCTGGCTGACAGCTGCCACGACCAGCGGCCTGATCGCGCTCTCCGGAGGGCAGGCCGGCGACATCGGTCGCGCACTGCTGCAGGCGCGTGGCGCGCAGGCCCGCCAGGCGCTCGATGCCTGGCTGGCCCTGTTCGGCGATCGCTTCTACATCGAAGTGCAGCGCATCGGCGCTGCCGGCGAAGAGATCTACGTGCCCGCCGCCCTGGCGCTGGGCAGCGAGCGCGGCGTGGCCTGCGTGGCGACCAATGATGTGCGCTTCCTGCAGGCCAGCGACTTCGAAGCGCACGAAGCGCGCGTGTGCATTCACGACGGTGCGCTGCTGGCCGATCCGGCCCGCAAGCGCCGCTACACGCCGCAGCAGTTCCTGCGCACTCCGGCGCAGATGGCGGCGCTGTTCCCCGAGGCCAGCGCGCTGTTGGCCAACAGCGTCGAGATCGCGCGGCGCTGCAGTCTTATGCTGCGCCTGGGCGAGCCCCGTCTGCCGGTGTTTCCTGTGGCCGCCGATACAACGCCCGACGACTACCTGCGCGCCGCCGCGGCACGCGGACTTGACGCGAAGCTGGCCGCAGCTGCGGCGCCGCTCGATGAGGCCGTGTATCGGCAGCGCCTGGAGGCCGAACTGGCCGTCATCTGCCCGATGGGTTTCGCCAGTTACTTTCTGATCGTGGCTGATTTCATCGATTGGGCGCGCCACCACGGCGTGCCCGTGGGGCCGGGGCGTGGTTCGGGCGCGGGTTCGCTCGTGGCCTATGCGCTGGGCATTGTCGATATCGATCCGCTGCGCTATGACCTGCTGTTCGAGCGCTTCCTGAATCCGGAGCGCGTCTCGATGCCCGACTTCGACATCGACTTCTGCATGGCGGGGCGCGACCGGGTGATCGAGTACGTCGCCGCCAAGTATGGCGCCGAGCGCGTCTCGCAGATCATCACCTACGGCACCATGGCGGCCAAGGCGGTGGTGCGCGATGTCGGCCGCGTGCAGGGACACCCCTATGGCATGGTCGATCGCATCGCCAAGCTGATTCCCTTTGAACTGGAGATGACGCTCGACAAGGCGCTCGAGAAGGAACCGGAACTCAAGCGCCTGTACCGTGAAGACGACGAAGTGCGTGCGCTCATCGACATGGCGCGCGCGCTCGAGGGTCTGACGCGCAACGCCGGCAAGCACGCCGGTGGCGTGGTGATCGCCCCCTCGGTGCTCACCGATTTTGCGCCGCTCTACTGCGAGCAGGGCGGCGCCAACGTGGTCACGCAGTTCGACAAGGATGACGTTGAGGCTGCCGGCCTGGTGAAGTTCGATTTCCTCGGGCTGCGCACCCTGACGATTCTCGATTGGGCGCTGCGCGGCATCAATGCCACCCGTGTAGCGGCGGGCGAGGCGCCGCTCGATCTGTTGCGCCTGAAGATGGACGATGCCGCGACTTTTGCGTTGCTCAAGAGCTGCGGGACGACGGCGGTATTTCAGCTCGAATCGCGCGGCATGAAGGATCTGATCCGGCGCCTGCAGCCCGACTGCTTCGAAGACATCATCGCGCTGGTGGCGCTGTTCCGGCCGGGCCCGCTGCAATCGGGAATGGTCGATGACTTCATCGCCCGCAAGCACAACCGCAGCGACCGGCCAATCGACTATCTGCACCCTGACCTGAAGACCGTGCTGACCCCGACCTACGGTGTCATTCTCTACCAGGAACAGGTGATGCAGATTGCCCAGGTGCTGGCCGGCTACACCCTGGGCGGCGCCGATCTGCTACGGCGCGCCATGGGCAAGAAGAAGCCCGAGGAAATGGCCAAGCAGCGCAGCATCTTCATTGCCGGCGCGGTGGCGCGCGGCGTCGTGAAGGCGCGCGCCGAATACATTTTCGACCTCATGGAAAAATTCGCGGGCTATGGCTTCAACAAGTCGCACTCGGCCGCCTACGCGCTGCTATCGTTCCAGACCGCCTATCTCAAGGCGCACTATCCGGCCGCGTTCATGGCGGCGGTACTCTCCGCCGACATGGATCACACCGACAAGGTGGTCACGCTGATCGACGATTGCCGCGGCATGGGCCTCGGCGTGCAGCCGCCCGACGTCAATGCCTCAGGCTACGCCTTCGAGGTGGCTGGCGAAAAATCAATAAGGTATGGCCTGGGCGCGGTAAAGGGCGTCGGCCGCAGTGCGGTCGAGGCATTGGCGGCGGAGCGCAGCGCGCGTGGCGAATTTCTCGGTCTCGAAGACCTGTGCCAGCGCGTCGATCTGTCGCGCGTGAACCGGCGCGTGCTCGAGGCGCTGATACGCTCCGGTTCCTGCGATCGCTTCAGCGACAATCGCGCGCTGCTGATGGAGCGCCTGGCGGTGGCCATGCAGGCCGGCGAGCAACAGGCACGCGGCGCCGCCACCGGCCAGGATGATTTCTTCGGGTTGGCGCCCGGCGCCGATGCGCCGGCGGTGCCGCTCGCCGGCGCGGTGCCTGAATGGAGCGAGGCGCAGCGCCTGGCGGGCGAGCGCGAGACGCTGGGTCTGTTCCTGACTGGTCACCCGATCGCGCGCCTGGAACGCGACCTGCCACAGCTGGTGGGCGCGCGCATCGGTGACCTGGCGGCCGAGCCACGCCCTGCAGGCGGTGAGGGTCCGCGCTGGGCCGAAGCACGCACCGTCAGCGCTGCCGGGCTGCTGCTCGAATTGCGCCGTCGCGGTACGCGCGTCAACGTAATCCTCGATGATCGCAGCGGGCGCATCGAAGTCACGATGAGCGAGGAAATCTGGCAGCGGCACCGCGAACTGCTGGTCAAGGATGCCCTGATCCTGGTGGAGGGCAGTCTGCGGTTCGATGAATTCAGCGACGCCTGGCGCATTCACGCCCGCACGGTCCAGTCGCTCGATAGCGTGCGTGAACGGCTGGCGCGACGCCTGCTGCTCGACTGGCCGGTCAATGCCGACAGCCCCCGCCTGCTTAACGTGCTGGCCGAGCTGCTCAAGTCTGCCCGCGGTGGCGATTGCGCCGTGACGGTGCGCTATGCCAGCGTCCTGGCCGGCGCGCAGACCGATCTGCCGCTGGCTGCGGAATGGAACGTACATGCCACGGCCGAGCTGCTCGAGCAGCTGCAGCGGCGGATTGGACGGGTGCGGGTGGTGTATGGGCCGCCAGGGGGCGCTTCGTCGGCCGCATCGGCGTGAGCTGACGATGGGTTGCGGTGGGAGCGTTCGGAACGTACCCTTGCCTGCGATGCATACGAACAAGAGGCAAGACGTGGTGGTTGGCCGCGATCTGTCGGGCGAGAGGCCCGGCCAGGACCGCCATGAACCCATCCATGGGGGCTTCGGGAAAAACATCCTGTTTTTCACGATCCCGAAAACGCCCGATACGACTTGCCCCGATGCCACGCC
>JBAVRE010000198.1:0-3476 GCA_049694695.1 Steroidobacteraceae bacterium
GATGGCGTGCTGGTGCGCGCGAAGTCGTGGGAGGATGCCATTGCCCGGGATCATCAATAGGCGGTGCATGTTCCATAAGACGATTCGATGCCGCCGGTAATATACGGTTATGCGGGATCGTCACGTAATATGGCGGGACAGCTTGCAGGGTGGGTACGTCGTTGACTTACATAACCGGTTCGGTGTTCTTCCTGGCCACGCGGCCCGCTACCGGGCGGGCTGCGCCGTGACGCCGCGTACGGCCGAGGCTGCCGCCCAGGCAGAGCGCCATACGCTTACCCACCTGGAGCGTCTCGAAGCCGAGAGCATTCACATTTTGCGCGAGGTGGTGGCGGAGGCCGGCAAGCCGGTGATGCTGTACTCGGTGGGCAAGGACTCTGCGGTGATGCTGCATCTGGCGCGCAAGGCGTTTTATCCCTTGCCGCCGCCGTTCCCGCTGCTGCATGTGGACACCACCTGGAAATTCCGCGACATGTACGCGCTGCGCGACCGGATGGCGCAGGAGTCCGGCATGGAACTGCTGGTCTACCAGAACCCGGAGGCGAAGGCGCGCGGCATCAATCCCTTCGAGCATGGCCCGCTGCACACCGACATGTGGAAGACCGAGGGCCTGAAGCAGGCGCTCGACAAGTGGGGCTTCGATGTCGCCTTCGGCGGCGCGCGGCGCGATGAGGAAAAGAGCCGCGCCAAGGAGCGCATCTTCAGCTTCCGCTCGGCCAACCACCGCTGGGACCCGAAGAGCCAGCGCCCCGAGCTGTGGCGGCTCTATAACGCGCGCAAGGCCAGGGGCGAGAGCATCCGCGTGTTCCCGATCTCGAACTGGACCGAGCTGGACATCTGGCAATACATCCATCTGCAGCACATCCCGATCGTGCCGCTGTACTTCGCGGCCAGGCGCCCGACGGTGGTGCGCGATGGGCTGACGCTGATGGTCGATGACGGGCGCTTCCCGCTGAAACCTGGCGAGCAGCCGGTGATGAAGTCGATCCGCTTCCGGACGCTCGGCTGTTACCCGCTGACCGGGGCGGTCGAGAGCGAGGCGGCGACACTCCCGGAGATCATCAAGGAGATGCTGCTCACCACCACCTCGGAGCGCCAGGGGCGCGCCATCGATCACGACCAGGCCGCCAGCATGGAAAAGAAAAAACAGGAGGGCTACTTTTGAGCCCCGCCAAGCACAAGGACAAGGAAAAGCACCAGGACAAGGCGCCGGGCAGCTACCAGGCATCCGAGCTGATCTCGGCCGACATCGACGCGTATCTGCTGCAGCACCAGCACAAGTCGCTGCTGCGCTTCATCACCTGCGGGAGCGTGGATGATGGCAAGTCGACGCTGATCGGCCGGCTGCTGTACGACTCGAAGATGATCTTCGAGGACCAGCTGGCGGCCCTGGAGGCCGACAGCAAGCGCGTGGGCACGCAGGGCCAGAACATCGATTTCGCACTGCTGGTGGACGGCCTGGCCGCCGAGCGCGAGCAGGGCATCACCATCGACGTGGCCTACCGTTTCTTCGCTACCGACAAGCGCAAGTTCATCGTCGCCGACACTCCTGGCCACGAGCAATACACGCGCAACATGGTCACCGGCGCATCGACCGCGGATCTGGCCGTGATCCTGATCGATGCGCGCAAGGGCGTGCTGACGCAGACGCGCCGCCACAGTTACCTCGCGCACCTGATCGGCATCCGCAACCTCGTGCTGGCGGTCAACAAGATGGACCTGATCGGCTACGACCAGGCGAAGTACGACGCCATCGTCGCCGACTACCGGGCCTTTGCCGGCAGCATCGGGATCTCGAGTTTCCTCGAGATGCCGATCTCGGGCCTCGCTGGCGATAACATCACGAACCGCTCGGCTCACATGCCCTGGTACCAGGGGCCCACGCTCATCGAGCACCTTGAGAGCGTGGAACTCGACGTCAACGCCGACCAGCAGAAGCCGTTCCGGATGCCCGTGCAGTGGGTGAACCGCCCGAGCCTCGACTTTCGGGGTTTCTCAGGGCTGATCTCCGACGGCGTGGTGCGCAAGGGGGACAAGATCAAGGTCCTGCCCTCCGGCAAGGGCTCGACCATCAGCCGCATCGCCACGATGGATGGTGACCTCGACGCAGCAGTCGCCGGCCAGGCTGTTACCCTCTGCTTCAAAGATGAAATCGACTGCTCGCGCGGCGACGTGATCGCCCAGGCCGACAACCCACCCGAGTCGGCTGACCAGTTCGAGGCGACCCTCGTGTGGATGGCCGATGAAGAGATGCTGCCGGGCCGACCATACTGGCTGAAGCTCGCCACGCAGACCGTCACCGCGCAGATCCAGGCCCCCAAGTACCAGGTGAACGTCAACACCATGGAGCACCTGGCGGCGCGGACCCTCGAGCTCAATGCCATTGGTGTCGCCAACCTGTCGACCGACCGGCCGGTGGTGTTCGAGGCCTATGCGCAGAGCCGGGACCTGGGCGGGTTCATCGTCATCGACAAACTGACCAACGCCACGGTGGCCGCGGGCATGCTGCACTTTGCGCTGCGACGCGCGGGCAACATCCACTGGCAACAACTGGATGTCACCCGCGAGGTGCACGCACGGCTCAAGAACCAGCGCCCGGCGGTGCTGTGGTTCACCGGACTGTCGGGCGCCGGCAAGTCGACCATCGCCAACCTGGTGGAACGGCGCCTGGTGCGCATGAACCGGCACACCTTCCTGCTCGATGGCGACAACGTGCGCCACGGGTTGAACAAGGACCTGGGCTTCTCGGATGCCGACCGGGTCGAGAACATCCGCCGCGTAGGCGAGGTGGCCAGGCTCATGACCGACGCCGGCCTGATTGTGATCACCGCCTTCATCTCGCCGTTCCGCGCCGAGCGCGACATGGTGCGGCAGATGATCGGCCCGGGCGAGTTCTTCGAGATCCACATCGACACGCCGATTGCCGTAGCCGAGCAGCGCGACGTCAAGGGCCTGTACAAGAAAGCGCGCGCCGGGCTGCTCAAGAACTTCACCGGCATCGACAGCCCCTACGAGCCGCCAACCGCGCCGGAGCTGCACATCGACACCTCGAAGCTCAACGCCGAAGAAGCCGCTGACCTGATCGTCAGCTACCTGATCCCGTGACCGCTGGCGCGCACAGCGATGTCGAACTGGCCCGCCGGCTGGCGGAGACTGCCGGGCGGCTGTTGCTGGAGCTGCGCGCCTCGGGAGTGTTCGAAGCCAAGGCGCTAGGGAATGCAGGCGATCAGATCGCCAACGCCTTCCTGATGTCCGCGCTCCGGCTGCACCGGCCGGAGGATGCGATCCTCTCGGAGGAGGAGCAGGACAGCGCATCGCGCCTCGGCGCGCAGCGCGTCTGGATCATCGACCCGTTGGACGGCACGCGTGAGTACGGTGAAATGCGTGCCGACTGGGCGGTTCACGTGGCGCTCGCGGTCGATGGCGTCGCGACGCTCGGCGCGGTGGCGCTGCCGGGCCTGCCGCTCACGCTTACC
>JBAVRE010000199.1:0-5028 GCA_049694695.1 Steroidobacteraceae bacterium
TGGAATGACCTCA
This sequence comes from Steroidobacteraceae bacterium, assembly GCA_049694695.1. Taxonomy (GTDB): domain Bacteria; phylum Pseudomonadota; class Gammaproteobacteria; order Steroidobacterales; family Steroidobacteraceae; genus FEN-1191. The sequence goes on from JBAVRE010000199.1 coordinate 14, forward strand.
CTGCCCTTTCCCACTCATGCGCGTGTCGTCGTCGTCGGTGGGGGTGTCATCGGCGCCTCGGTGGCTTACCACCTGGCGCTGATGGGCTGGAAAGACATTGTGTTGCTCGAGCGCGACCGGCTCACCTCCGGCACCACCTGGCATGCGGCCGGCCTGATGGTCACCTTCGGGTCGACCTCGGAAACTTCAACCGAGATGCGCAAGTACAGCCGCGATCTCTATCAGCGCCTGGAAGCGGAAACCGGGCAGGCCACGGGCTTTGCGCCCATTGGCTTCATAGAGGTCGCGGCCGATAGAGATCGCCTCGAGGAATACCGTCGCGTCGCCACGTTCAACCGTTACTGCGGCGTCGATGTGCATGAGCTCTCGCCACGCGAAGTCAAGGAACTGTTTCCACTCGCCAGGGTGGACGACATCGAAGCCGGGTTCTACGTCCGGGAAGACGGCCGTGTGAACCCGGTCGATGTCACGATGGCGCTGGCCAAGGGCGCGCGGCAACGTGGCGTGCAGATCATCGAGCAAGTCGCGGCACTGGGCGTGCTCAGGAATCGAAATCGCGTTACTGGCGTGCGCACCAGCCAGGGCGACATCCAGGCTGACTATGTCGTCAATTGCGCCGGTATGTGGGCGCGGCAATTCGGCGCGCTGGCGGGCGTCAATGTGCCCAACCAGGCCGCCGAGCATTACTACCTGATCACCGAGCCGATCAAGGGCCTGCCGAAGATGCCGGTGCTGGAGGATCCTTCCGCCTACGGTTATTACCGCGAGGAGGGCGGTGGACTCATGGTAGGTCTGTTCGAACCCACCTGCGCACCGTGGAAGATCGAGGGCATCCCGGACGATTTTTCATTCGGCGAACTGCCGCCCGATTGGGATCGCATGACGCCGTTTCTCGAGCGCGCCATGTCGCGTGTGCCCATCACTGCGGAAGTGGGCATGAAAAAGTTCTTCTGCGGACCGGAGAGCTTTACTCCGGATCTGCGGCCGATCGTCGGCGAAGCGCCGGAGCTGCGCAATTACTTCGTCGCCGCGGGGCTCAACTCCGTCGGCATACTCACAGGCGGTGGGCTTGGGCGTGTGCTCGCACACTGGATCATCAACGGCCGGCCCGATGTCGATGTCACGGGCTTCAATATTGATCGCCTGCAGGTGTACCAGGCCAATCCGGAGTATCGGCGCCAGCGCACGGTCGAGGCGCTGGGCATGGTGTACCGGTGCCACTACCCGAACCTGTCGCTCGAGACTGCGCGCGGCGCGCGTCAGTCGCCGTTTCATGCGCAGCTCGCCGCCGCCGGTGGCTACTTCAAGGAAGTGAGCGGTTGGGAAAGCCCGGATTGGTACGCTGGTGCGGGCAGCAGGCCTGATCCCGGGCCGCTGACCTGGGGACGGGCCAGCTGGTTCCCGATCTGGCAGGCCGAGCATCAGGCAGCGCGCGAACAGGTCGTTGCCATGGACATGTCGTTCATGGGCAAATTCCTGGTGCAGGGACGCGACGCCGGGCGCTGCCTCAACACCATCTCGGGCAACAACGTCGACGGCGCGAGCGGCGTGATCACCTACACGCAGTGGTTGAACGAACTGGGCCTGCTCGAAGCGGATCTGACCGTAACAAAACTGAGTGATGAACAGTTTCTGGTCGTGGTGACCGATACCATGGTGCGCCACGCCGAAACCTGGATGAAGCGCCACATCCTCGAAGATGCGCACGCTTTCGTCACTGATGTCACATCGGCGTATGGCCAGCTCAACGTGCAGGGGCCGCAGTCACGCGCGCTGCTGCAATCGCTCACGTCCGCAGATCTCTCGAACCAGAATTTTCCGTTCCGCACCGCACGCGAGATCGACATCGGCTTCGCGCGGGTGCTGTGCGTGCGCATCACCTATGTGGGTGAGCTCGGCTACGAGCTGTACATTCCGGCCGAGCAGGCGGCGCAGGTCTGCGAGCGCGTCATCGAGGCCGGCAGGAATTTTGGACTGCGGCACGCCGGGCTCAAGGCGCTGGGCAGCCTGCGCATGGAAAAGGGCTACCGTGACTACGGGCACGATATCGACAATACCGATGATCCCTATGAGACGGGTCTCGGCTTCGCCTTCGATCTTAACAAGCCCGGTGGCTTTATCGGCAGGGAGGCGCTGCTGGCACGCAAGGCTCGCGGGCCAATGACGCGGCGCCTGGTACAGGTGCTGGTGAAAGATCCACAGCCGCTCATGTATCACGCTGAGGTCGTGCGCCGCGATGGCGCGGCGGTGGGCTATGTCAGGGCGGCCTCCTACGGTCACACGCTGGGTGGCGCGGTGGGCCTGGCGATGATTGAGCCGAAGCTGCCGGTTGATGAGCGCTATCTGAGTACTGGCAATTGGGAAGTGGAGATTGCCGGGCAGTGCTACCCGGCCGCCGTGTCGCTCAAGCCGCTCTATGACCCGGAGATGAAGCGGATCAAGGTTTAGCTCAGGTATGGAAGCCAAGGCCGTGGCTGCCGGACGCTGTGAGATCTGATCCACTCCGAGTGACCGGTTCGGAGCGGGCTATTGGTCAGCAATCGGCCCCTGAGCGGCAATTGGGCGCATCGAAATGCTTGCCCGACAGCTGACATTCGCAGGCGCATAAGCGTTAATGCACGCACTCAGTTCAAGTGGAGAGCACGGATGCGTTATGCAATAACGATGGTCGTTCTCTTGCTGGCCGGCGTGCAAGCGACGCCTGCCGCGGGCCGAGAGAAAGTGGACCTTCATGCGGCCGAAGCCGTCATCCAGCGCGATGTCACCCAGGGATTTTCAGGCACGGTGTTGATTGCCGACGGCGACCGGATCGCGCTTTGCAAGGGTTACGGCGTTCTGCATGGCATTCCCATGCGGGCGGCGACGCGCTATTGGATATCGTCTATGGGCAAACAGTTTGTCAGTGCCGCGATCTTGAAACTCCAGGATCACGGGAAACTTCATCTGGATGACCCCCTCGCCAAATGGTTCGATCGAACGCCTCCGGACAAGCACTCGATCACCATCCGGCAGCTGCTGACGCACACCTCGGGGCTACCAAACGGCTATGTAGGAGAGTCCGCTTCTTCGAATTCCGAGGCCGTCCGGCTCCTCCTCGCTGTACCGCTGGTTCAAGAGCCGGAAACTGGGTTTCTCTATTCCAACGAGAACTATCAGCTTGCGGCAGCGCTGGTGGAGCGAGTAAGTGGGCTCAGCTTTGAGATATTCGAGACGCAGATGCTCTTTAGACCGTTGGGTCTGAGGAATATCGGCATTGCCAACGGCCCCTCGAATACCGCGCCTACGCGGGATCCGACTCCGGCGCGCCTATCCGTCCCGCATTGGGGGATTGGGGGGCACTATGCGTCGGCACCCGATTTGTTTCACTGGTCGCGAGCGCTATTTGGCGGCAACGTGTTGTCGCCTGAGGGCCTTCATGAGCTGATTACACCGACGATCAAGATTCAGGAGGGAGAAGCGGCCCTTGCGTGGTTTGTCAATCACACGGCGAAAGGGACTCTACGTCTGTGGACACGTGGCAATGACGATTACGGGCCCAATTCAGCGATTGTCGTCTATCCCGCGCGCGGCGTGACAATGATCATTCTTACGCACGCGGGCGACAAGGCCGAGGATCTGTCCTGGTCGCGTGCTGTGCTTGCCGACCTTGAAAAGGCGCTGTTGTTGTGAGGGCGCGTGTGCGGCGTGCGTGACACCAGCGGCCGTGGTCGCAACTGAAGGGCCGCTATCGGCAGCCCCGAAGCGGTCATTGAAACGCCGCAAATCGCGGCAGCAAAGCGGCCGTTCAGCAGTCACAGCACCAATTCAATTGACGACTTCCAGCTGGCCCTGCGCCTATGGCCTTCCTTGGGGCTTCATGCCATTGGGTTTGATGATTCGCGCCGCGTCTTTACTTTCGACCTGCACAAAGTGCGCAAACTTCCGTTGCGTGATGCTCATCGGCACGCCCCCATGCGTGGTAATCCAGTCGCGCAGCACCGATTCGCCGATAACGCGCCCAATGTCAGTAGAAAGCTTGACAACCACGCTCTTCGGAGTGCCAGCGGGAGCCCAAATGCCATACCAGATCGGGAAGTTGAATCTCGCAACACCGACCTCCGCGATCGTGGGTACTTCCGGGAGTAAGGTCGAGCGCCGCGCGGTACTCACGCCCAGCGCGACGAGTGTCCCATCGCGAATATGGGGCAGTGCAAGAGAAATAGGCGCCAAGTAATAGGTGACGCGCCCCGCGATCACGGATGCCATCACGTCCGCGTTCGACTCGCTCGGCAAAGGTGGTACGTGGTTCGTCCGGATCTCTGCCATTTGGTTGAGCTTCTCGACCCCAATGTGCGTGGCAGTGCCCATACCCGTTGAGGTAAACGTAAGCTCGCCTGGTCTCGCCTTCGCCGAGCTGATGAGTTGGCGGAGCGAAGTGATTCCGGCCCCCTTGCCGGCGACCAGCACGTAGGGCTGGCTCGTGAGTGCAGCGACTGGGATGAAATCCTTCAACGGGTCATACGGAAGGCTATTCAAGAAAGCAGCGCTGTATGCTTGCGCACTGGTGTTGAGGAGCAGCGTGTAACCATCGGCTGGTGACTTCGCGACCTGTGCGGGCCCAGCGGTGGCTCCTGCACCTGGGTGGTTCTCGACGACTACTGGTTGACCCCACAGCTTAGAAAGCTCTGTCGCCAGGGCACGGGCCAGTAGATCAGGCCCACCGCCCAACCCAAACGGCTCTATGATGAGGACTGGCCTCGCTGGAAACCCCTGCTCCGCTGCGGGTGAGTGTGCTGCGTAGGTCACCGCGCAATCCGGGAGAAGAAACACGAGGAACGCGACAACTTTAGCGCTGGTTCTCACGCTCGTAAATTTTACTCGCGATGTAGTTAGTCATGATCGCCCTTGTACACCTTATCCTAAATGGTTCAAACTTTTCACTTCCCAATGGCTGCCCGTGGCGAACGGCGGCTCCGGGTCAACTTGACCCATTGGACGGTCGACCGTAGCAAGGAATCCCGAACGGCCGGAACTAG
>JBAVRE010000200.1:0-27196 GCA_049694695.1 Steroidobacteraceae bacterium
GACCAGGAACATGCGGCCGGGCTGCAGGCGGCCCTTGCGCACGATGTCCTGCGGCGGAATATCCAGCACGCCGACTTCGGAAGCCATGATCACCAGGTCGTCGCGCGTGACGTAGTAGCGCGACGGCCGCAGGCCGTTGCGATCGAGCATCGCGCCGATCTGCCGGCCGTCAGTGAAGGCCACCGCCGCGGGTCCGTCCCAGGGCTCCATCAGGCAGGAGTGATAGCGGTAGAAGGCGCGCCGCGCCGCATCCATGGTCTCGTGCGCCGACCAGGGCTCCGGGATCATCATCATCATCGCGTGCGGCAGCGAGCGGCCGGCCAGCACCAGCAGTTCCAGCGTGTTGTCGAACATCGCCGAATCACTGCCGTTGGGATTGACGACCGGCATGAGCTCGCGCATGTGCGCGCCGAACAGCTCCGACTCGAACAGCGATTCGCGCGCCTTGATCCAGTTGATGTTGCCGCGCACGGTGTTGATCTCGCCGTTGTGCGCGATGTAGCGGTACGGGTGGGCGCGGTCCCAGCTCGGAAAGGTGTTGGTGCTGAAGCGCGAGTGCACCAGCGCCAGGGCAGTGACCATGGCCGGGTTCTGCAGATCGGGAAAATATTTCGGCAGCTGTTCGGTCAGCAGCATGCCCTTGTAGACGAGGGTCTTGCACGACAGGCTGGCCACGTACCAGTACTCGGCGCCATCGATGGTCGAGGTGCGGATCTCGCTGTAACCGCGCTTGCGCACCACATAGAGCGCGCGTTCAAAATCCATGTCGGTCTTGATAAGCGGGCCGCGACCGATGAACACCTGGCGCACGAACGGTTCACTGCCGCGTGCGGTTTCACCCAGCGTGCTGTTGTCGGTCGGCACGGTGCGCCAGCCCAGCAGCGTGAGACCCGCTGATTGCACGATATGGCCGAGCTGCTCTTCGAGCTTGCGCCGCTTGGTGGGGTTGCGCGGCAGAAACACCAGCCCGCAGCCGTACTGGCCGGGCTCGGGCAGCGCGATGCGCAGTTTCCCGCAGGCCTCAAGCAGGAACTGGTGCGGCATCTGCAGCAACACGCCGGCGCCATCGCCGGTGTTGACCTCGCAGCCACAGGCGCCGCGATGATCGAGGTTACGCAGTACTTCGATGGCCTGCTGCAGAATGCGATGCGACTTGCGGCCCTTGATGTCGGCGACGAAACCCACGCCACAGGCGTCGTGCTCGAACTGCGGGTCGTAAAGACCCTGCTTCGGCGGCGGGCCGAGTCGCGCTCGTTTATAGGCCATGACTACCCTCTGGAATCCCGTACCGACGCGGCGCCCGCACAGGCGACACCCATCCCTCGCCATCCGGCGAAGGATGGCCCTTATATAATACAAAGACTTAACGTGGGGAGTCCCAGGTTGACCCGCCCCGGGACAGCAGCTCAAGCTTCAGGCCCCGCTCAATGGCCCTCGCACCCGACACCCGATTGCACGCATCAGCCCTACACCCGAATATTACCGACCCCAGCTTTCCGGTCAATGCATTACATGACATCACTAGTTAACGCCGTGCCGCCGCTCGCCGCCTACACCTTTGTCATGGCGATTACCCCCGGTCCCAACAATTTCATGCTGCTGAGCTCTGGTGCGCGCTTTGGCATGCGCCGCACGAGCGCGCACCTGCTCGGGGTAACCAGTGGATTTCTGGGCATCGTGCTCATCGCTTACGCGGGAGTCGGTACACTGGCCGAGAGCTCTCCGCTCTTCAAGAGCGCGCTCACCGCGGCCTGCGTGCTGTATCTGGCCTGGCTCGGGTATCAACTGCTGCGCGAAGGCTTCACCCGGGAAGTCACTGCCGGTGAAAGTGCAAGCTCGGCTGAACAGTCGACCAGCGCCCCGCTGACCTGGCTGCAGGCGGCGCTGTTTCAGCTGGTCAATCCCAAGGGCTGGGGCGCGGCCGTGGCCGCCGTCGGCATCGTGGCGCGTAACGCCCTGCCGCCAGCGTCCAGCCTGTTGCTGCTGCTCGGCGTCACCGCGGCCATCATCCCGCCGTGCACGGTGGTGTGGACGCTGTTCGGCGCCGGCCTGCGACCGTTCCTGCGCGTACGCTGGATTCACGTCAGCTTCAACGTCTTGATGGCCACGCTGATTCTCATCACGGCCTGGTGGATGGCCGGCCCGCTGTTGCACAGATGAGCCACCCCCACGAGCTGCTGGAGTTCTGGTTTGGCAAGCGCCCCTACGCGCCCGCGGCCGTGGCGCAGCGCATGCGCACCTGGTTTGGCGATGCCGCCGCGCCCGAGCTGCAGCCGCAGAACGATGAGCAACTGCGGCTGCGCTTTGCGGAGCTGACGCGCCGGGCCGCCAAGGGCGAGCTCGCCGCCTGGGAATCGAGTCCGCGCCGCCGCCTGGCGCTGATCCTGCTGCTCGATCAGCTGCCGCGCCATCTGCACCGTGGCCGCGCCGCGGCCTACGCACAGGATCAACAGGCGCTGGCGCTCGCGCTCGGCGGCATGCAATTGGGCGCCGATGCGGCGCTCGACCCGGTAGAGCGTATTTTCTTCTACCTGCCGCTGGAGCATGCGGAATCGCGCGATGTTCAGGAGGAATCGCTTGCGGCCTTTCGCCGCCTGGCCGCCGAGGCGCCGCCAGCGTTGGCCTCCGTGTTCGCCAGCGCCAGCCACTACGCACGGCTGCACTACGACATCGTCGAGCGCTTTGGCCGCTTTCCACACCGCAATCGTGCGCTGGGTCGTACCTCGAACGCCGATGAACTAAGCTGGCTGGCCGCCGCAGGCGTCAGCTTCGGGCAATAACCCCCGGCAACACGCTCAGCCCACGACCGGCGTGTGCCCGGCGAGCACCTGCAGCATCCGCGCGCGCTCGATATTGCCGCCACTCAGAATGACCGCGACGTTGCGGTTGGCCATGCGGTGCCGCTCCTGCAGCAGCGCCGCCAGCGGCGCGGCGCCGGCGCCTTCCGCGATCTGATGGACATCGTCGAAGTAGCTGCGCATGGCGTCGGCAATTTCATCTTCGCTCACCTCCACGACGCGCGCTGCGCCCTTGCAGATCGCCTCGATGGCGGCGGCGTTCGGCTCGCGGGTCGCGATGCCGTCGGCGAAAGTGAGCGCCGTGTCAGTCGCTATCGGCCGCCCGGCGGCAAAGGATCTGGAAGTTGCCGGTGCCTTGCTGGCCGAGACGCCGACGATCTCGGTCTTCAGCCCCAGCAGGTCGCGTACCAGGATCAGGCCGCAGATTCCCGAGCCCATGCCAACACTGACATACACCGTGTCGAGATCGGCGACGGCACGAAACAGTTCGAGCGCATAGGTGGCGACGCCCACCACCAGATCGCGATGGAACGAGGGCACGAAGTGCCAGCCGCGCTCCGCTGCCACCCGCTGCGCCTCGTGCCTGGCTTCATCGAAGTCCCGGCCGAACTCGACCACCGTGGCACCAAAGGTGCTCATCGCGGAATTCTGGTCGGGTGAATTGCCATGCGGCACATAGATGGTCGCGGCCAGCCCGGCACGAGCGGCGGAAAACGCAATCGACTGACCATGATTGCCGCGCGTCGCCGAGATGATGCCCGGCACTTCCGGTTGCGCGCGCATCAGGCGATCGAGATAGACCAGGCCGCCGCGCACCTTGAAGGCGCCGGTCGGCGTCTGATTCTCGTGCTTGACCCACACGGTGCAGCCGGCGCGTCGCCGGAGTTTTGGCCACGCGTACTGCGGCGTCGGCGGCACCGTGGCGTGCACGAATTGCGCGACGCGCTCCAGTTCATCCAGATCGACCGCCAGCTGCGACTCAGCCATGCAGCGCCGCTAACCGTTCGCCTGGCCGCTGGCGTGCCAAGCCTTCAAGGTCGCCGCTTCGCGCTCCGCTTCAATCAACAGGCGCTGCTTCGCGCGCCGCTCCGCCGGCAGCGACTGGAACCACTCGAGCACATCGGCCACCGAGTGTCGCAGCGCGCGGATGCGCAACCCGGCCTTGATCGCCCGCGCGCTCGAGGTCAGGGAATTGGCAGCGGTATCACCACGCAGCGGTGCCCAGGGGGGCAGGTCGGTCTGCGCCGCGGTCCACTGGCGCAGCAGGAATTCTTCCGGCAGCCACGTCACCTGGGTACCGGCCCGCGGCGCCGCGCGCTGACAGGCGGCGATGAGATCGCCCATCGTGTAGGCACCGACCGGCGAGACGGCATTGAAAATGCCGGTGGTGCGCGCCACGACCAGCTGCATCAGCCAGCTGGTGAGATCACGCACATCGATGATCTGGATCGGATCGCGCGGCGTCCCCGGGGCGAGCATTTCCCCGCCCTGTGCGGCGCGCACCGGCCAGTAGGTAAAGCGGTCGGTGGGATCGAGCGGCCCGACGATGTAACCCGGGCGTACCACGCACGCGCGCCCGTCGAAGGCTTCGAGCGTATAGCGTTCGCACAGGGCCTTCATCGGACCATAGCTGTCATCGGTCACGATTTCATCGTCGGGATCGGCAAGCACCGCGGTGGGCGAATTCTCGTCATTCGGCCTGCTGAAGCCGGCGTAGGCGGAGATGCTCGAGACAAACAGGCAATAGCCGCTCAGCGGCGCGAGCAGCTGCGCCGACATCCTGACAAATTTCGGAATGTAGCCGGTGTCGTCCACCACGGCATCCCAGCGGCGCCCACGCAGCGCGTCGAGCTGGCCGAGGCGATCGCCGATCAGGGTTTCCACGCCCGGGACACTGGTGCTGCGCTGGCCGCGGTTAAAATGAGTGACCTTCCAGCCACGGCGCAACGCTGCGCGCGTCAGGTGTGGACCAAGAAAGCCGGTGCCGCCGAGGATGAGCAGCGATCTGGAGGCAGCGGCGACCGACTGGTCTTCGGCGACCAGGCTGGCCGCTGCCAGCGCGGCACCGGACTGAAGCAGCTTTCGGCGGGTGTACATGCCGGCCCAGAATACGGCAGGCGGCTTTGGAATTCACCTCCGCCTCAGCGCGCGAAGCGGCGCCACCGGAGATTCCGGAAAGACTCGCCCACCTGTAGGGCGTCAAGTAAAGTATCGGCCCTGCGTCAGGGTTTGCTTGGGAGTGGTCATGCCGAAGGTCAATGCCGCATTCAGGATCATTGCAGTTCTCGCGTCACTGGCCTCAGGTGCCAACCTGCACGCAGCGGTGACAGCGGCCACCGAGAAACCCAAGTCCGAGTATGGCGCGCTGAAGTTCCGCGCCGTGGGTCCGGCGATCACCGGCCGCGTCGATCGGGTCACGGGCGTGCCTGGCGACCCACTCATCTATTATGCGGCGTTCGCTCAGGGCGGTGTCTGGAAGAGTGAAAACGCCGGCCGCGACTGGCAGCCGGTCTTCGACGATCAGCCCACCAACTCCATCGGCTCGATCGCCGTGGCGGCCTCGAACCCGAATGTGCTCTACGTGGGCAGCGGCGAGGCGAATATTCGCGGCAACGTGGCCCTTGGCACTGGCATCTTCAAGTCGGTGGATGCCGGCAAGAACTGGACGCAGGTCTGGCAGACGCACGGTCAGATCGGCACGATGGCGATTGATCCGAAGAACGCCAACATCGCCTTCGCTGCGGTATTCGGCTCGCCGTTCGGTCCGGGCAAGGATCGCGGCGTCTATCGCACCACCGACGGCGGCAAGAGCTGGCAGCAGGTGCTGTTCGTCGATGAGCGCACCGGCGCCTCGGACGTGGCCTTTGACCCCAACAATCCGAATATTCTGTTCGCCGGCATGTGGCAGGCACAGCGCCAACCGTGGACCATGACCAGTGGCGGGCCGGGCAGCGGCCTGTATCGATCGGTTGACGGCGGCGAGACCTGGCAGCGCCTGAAGGAAAAGGGACTCCCCGATGGCGAGTGGGGCAAGGTGGGTGTGCGAGTCGCGCCCTCTGATTCGCGCATCGTCTACGCCATGATCGAGGCGAAGGACGGGGGCCTGTTCCGCTCCGAGGATGGCGGCGAGAAGTGGCAGCACGTCAGCGCCGCGCGCGTGATCCGGCAGCGCGCCTGGTACTACACCTGCATGGCAATTGATCCTGCAGATGCCAACATCGTCTGGGTGCCGCAGGTCAATCTGGTGCGCACCATCGATGGCGGCAAGAGCTGGCAGTCGGTCAAGGGCCCGGCACACGGTGATCACCATGATGTCTGGATCGATCCGCTCAATCCGCGGCGCCTGTTGACCGGCAATGACGGCGGCCTGGCGCTGACCAGTGACGGGGGCGCCACCTGGGCGGCGCCCGCGCTGCCGACGCCACAGTTCTACAACATCGACGTGGACGAACGTGTGCCCTATCACGTCGGTGGCACCATCCAGGACTGGGGCACGGCCAGTGGCCCGGCCTATACGCTGCGCACCGGTGAGGACGGGAGCGGCGGGCCCAATCTGGGTGATTTCTATCTTGCGGGCGGCGGCGAAGCGGGCGACTTCGTCTACGATCGCGCCGAGCCCGGGCATAACTACGCCGGTGAATATTCCGGCGTCATCACGCACTACCAGGAAGGCAGCGGCCAGTACCGCCAGATCTCGCGCTACCCGCGGAATTTCTCCGGCGTAGCGGCGCAAGCGGCCAAGTACCGATTCCAGTGGACCGCGCCGATCGCGCCGTCACCACACGACGCGAAGGTCCTGTACCACGGCGCCAATGTGCTGTTCCGTACCACCGATCGCGGTGCGCACTGGGATGCGATCAGCCCCGACCTGACGCGCAACGACAAGTCGAAGCAGCAGTGGACCGGCGGGCCGATCACCGGCGATATCACCGGTGTCGAATACTACGACACGATTTTTTCGATTGCCGAATCGCCGCTGACGGCGGGCGAGATCTGGGTCGGCACCGACGACGGCCTGGTGCAACTCACTCAGGACAACGGTAAGACCTGGAAGAACGTCACGCCCCCAAAGCTGCCCGAATGGGCCACGGTCGAGACCATCGAACCCTCACACCGCAACAGCGGCACCGCTTACGTCGTGGTGGATGCACGCCGGCTCGACGATGTGCGCCCCTGGCTGTTCCGCACCCGCGATTTCGGCAAGAGCTGGGAGCAGCTCGGCCAGTCGCTGCCGAAGGATCAGCACCTTTACGTGGTGCGCGAAGACCCGACCGACCCGAACCTGCTGTACGTCGGTAGCGAACGTGGCCTGTATTTCTCGCGTGACGCCGGCGCCAGCTTTCACGACCTGCGTAACAACCTGCCGGCGGTCGGCGTCGCCGACATCGAAGTCAGGCATGACGATCTGATTCTCGGCACGCGCCGCGGCATCTGGATCCTCGACGACCTCAGCGCGCTGCGCGCCTTCACACCGGAAATCAGGAGCGCAGCGTTGCATCTGTTCGCGCCGCGCCCGACCTATCGCTTCCAGCGCGACGCGCGCTGGGACTACAAGCGCGAGGGCGAGGCCGCCAACGCTCCACTGGGGATGAACATCACCTACTGGCTGAAAGACGAGATCAAGCACCAGCCCGGTACTGCGCCGCGCCCTCTGAAACTCGAGATATTCGATGCGCAGGGCCAGCTGGTGCGCACGCTAAGCTCCATCGTGAAGCCCAATCGCTACGGCAAGGACGATGCCGATCAGCCGGAGGATGAGGCCAAGCCCGAGCTCACCACCGAGGCCGGCATCAACCGCGTGCAATGGAATCTGCGCCATGAGGGCTCGAAGCGCCTGCAGCAGGCCAAGATCGATTCCGGAGATCCGGACACTGGCCCGATGGTGGTGCCCGGCGTATACACGCTGAAGCTGACGCTCGATGGCAAGACCCTGGCCAGCGGCGGCGTGGTACTGGCCGATCCGCACAGCCCGGTAGCGCCCGAACAACTGCAGGCCAACGTCGCGTTTTCGCTGCAGGCGCGCGCTGCGCTCGATCGCCTGGTCGACGACATCGATGAGTTGCGGGCGATCCGCGCACAGACGCAGGACGTCAAGACCCGGACCTCCGGGCACCCGCAGGCCGGGGCATTGCAGGATGCCGCCACGGCGGTCATCAAGCGCTGCGATGATCTGGAACTGCGCATGCACAATCCCGAGGCCGAGGTGGCCTATGACGTGCTGGCCGGGCGCGCAGGCGGAGCCAAGCTGTACTCGCAGATCGCGCCGCTGTTCACTGACATCCAGAGCTCCGACTACGCGCCGACGCAGGGCCAGGCGGAACAGCTGCAGGACAACCTGGCGGAGCTCAAGCAGCTCGAAGAACAATTGGGCTCGCTGCGTAGCGAATCTCTGGCGCAGCTGGAGGCGCAGGCCAAGGCTCTGGGTCTGCCGCGTGTGATCCTGCCGGAAAGAAGTTGAGCTGCCCGGCGTGCAAACGATGCGTCGACTGAAGGGCCTGTTCACCGCCTCGCTGCTGCTGGCACTGGCAGCCGCGGCGGCAGCACAGGATGCCAACATCACGCGACCGGTCGCGGAGCTCGAGCAGCTGCTCGCCGCCGAACCGCTGGTGATCACGGCGGCACAGATCAGCCGGCCCAAGGCCAGGGGCGACTTCACACTGCGGGCCGAAATCTCCTTCGGCGGGGCGCCGCCACTGCGCGTCAAACTGCGCAAAGCTGATCCTGGCGCGGACAACTTCAACAACGTCCCGCGCTACGATCTCGCAGCGTACCAGCTGCAAAAGCTGTTCCTCGAACCGGCCGAGTACGTCGTGCCGCCCACGGCGCTGCGGATGGTGCCGCTGGCGGACTTCGCCAAGTATTCGCCTGGCGCCGAGAGCACGTTTGCCGCTGCCAGCCAGGTGCTGGCAGTGGTCCAGTACTGGCTGGACGACATCCTGGTGCTCAAGGACGTCTACAGTCCCGTGCGCTTCGCCGCCGACCCGGTCTACGCGCGCCACATCGGCCAGCTGAACGTGCTTACTTACCTGATCGGCCATCGCGACTCGAACGCCGGCAATTTCCTGATCGGCAAACAGGAGCTCGGCGCGCGCGTGTTCTCGATCGATCACGGTGTCGCCTTCGCTTCGGACAGCAGTGATCGCGGCGAGCTGTGGAAGGATCTGCGCGTGAAGCGTCTCCCGGCCGACGCCATCGAACGGCTGCGCCAGGTTACGCCGCAACTGCTGGCGGATCGACTGGGCGTGCTCGCGCAATGGCGGCTCGAGGGCCACAGCTACGTCCCCGTGGCGAGCGGCAGGAACCTGTCGGAAGACAGTGGCGTGCGGCGCGCAGGAGACCAGCTGCAGATGGGCCTGACCAGGTCGGAGATACGCGCGGTGCATCGACTGTTGACGAAACTGCTCGAGCGCGTCGATCGCGGCGAGATCAGTGTCGTGCCCGCGCCAGCCCCCTGAGGGCCAGATCGGTGTCCACCGCACACTGCTCGCGACTCGGATTCATGCTGAGGGTGTTGCTCGCCGCCATCGCCTGCTGCGGTCCGCGGGAGACACTGGCACAAGCCACGCAGCTGCAGTGGAGCGGAGTCGAGCGCGTGGTGGCTTTCGCGGATGTGCACGGCGCCTACACCGAACTGCTCGGGTTGCTGCACGAGACCGGGATCCTCGACGCTCAGGATCACTGGGCGGCCGGGCACACGCAGGTCGTGAGCCTGGGCGACCTGCTCGACCGCGGCGCCGGTTCTCGCCAGGTCATGGACCTGCTGATGCGCCTGCAGGGTGAGGCACAGGCGGCGGGCGGACAACTGCACGTCCTGCTGGGCAACCACGAGGCGATGAACCTGCTCGGTGATCTGCGCTACGTCGTTGCCGGCGAATACGCCGCCTACGTTGATCTGGAATCGTCGGCCGAGCGCGCGCAGCAGCGCCAGGTGTGGGAGACGGCACATGGCGCAGGGAGCGGTGCAGCCTTCGACCAGAAGTTTCCGCCTGGATATTTCGGACACCGCGCCGCATTTTTGGCTGATGGCAAGTATGGCCAGTGGCTGCTGACACTGCCGGTAGCGATCATGCTCAACGACACGCTGTTCATGCACGCCGGGCCCTCGAATGTCCTGCAGGGCATGAATCTGCGGGATCTCAACCTGCGCTACCGCACGGCACTCGCCGATTATCTTGGGCTTGCCGGGCGGCTCGAGCAGGCGCAGCTGCTGCAGGCCGGTGACGAATATCAGGCACGGCCGCAACTCGCCAGAGATCGCCTGGCGGCTACTGCGGCCGCGAAGGGCGGCACGCCGGATGCGGCCTTGACCGAAACAGCCGAGCACTTCGAGCTGGCTGCCAACAGCGCCCTGCTCGCGCAGGACGGCCCCAACTGGTACCGCGGAGCCGCCTTGTGCAAGGAGGCGTCTGAAGCCGACGTGCTGTTGCCGCTGTTGCAACAATTCGGCGTCGCCAGGCTGGTAGTCGGTCATACGACGACCCGTGATTCCCGCGCGGCCACGCGCTTCGACGGCCGCGTCGTCAAGCTCGACGCTGGCATGAACCGGGCGGTGTACAAGGGCCGGGCCGCGGCACTCTTTCTTGAGCCCTCCGGACTCAGTGTCCGCTATGCAGGACAAGCCGGCGCTACGCCACTGCAGCCCGAAGGCCTGTTCGTCGCGCCCAACGAACTCGATGACGCGAGCGTGCTTGTGGTGCTGCGCGACGGTGAGGTAACCGTAATGGGCCCGCGTGGCCCGAATGAGCTGAACGTCGCGGTGAACCAGGGCGGCCGACGCATTCCCGCCGTGTTTCAGGTACGTGCCCAGGACGCAGCCCGCAAGGAAGTGGCGGCCTACCGGCTCGACCGCCAGCTGAAGCTCGGGATAGTACCGGTCACGGTCGAACGCGAGGTGCAAGGCCAGCGCGGCGTGTTGCAGGGACGCCCGCTCAACTGGGTCACACAGAGCGAAGTGAAGCACCAATCGTTGCACATCGGCGGTTGGTGCGGAGCCGAGCCGCAGTATCAGCTGGTCTATGTGTTCGACGCGCTGATCGCCAACCAAGGCCGCAGGACCGAATCGTTGCTGTTTGATGCGGACGACGGCTTCGTCTACGTTACCGCGCACGAGCGCGCCTTCGGCAACAGCAAGGGTCTGCCCGCGTACCTCAAGGCGCACCCGCCGACGCCGGGCGCGGAATTCCGTCGTCGCCTGGGAGCGCTCGATGAGGCCGGCTTGCAGGCAACGCTGGGCGATCTGCTCGATGCGCGCGGACGCCAGGCCATCCTGGAGCGTCGGGACGCATTGCTGGCCCTGCCTCCGGCAGCGGCAACGGCAAAATCGCCCTGATGGAGTTTGGCGGCAGCGCCGGCTTCAGCCCGGCGCGCACCTGACCACGAAGGTGCTGCGCGCCTCGAGTCCGTCCAGGTTGCTGGCGATGACGGCGACACGCAGCTCCGTGAATTCAAATTGCAACGGTGCTATGCCGACGAACGCTCGCTGCCCGGCGTCAAAGCGCAGCCAGCGCGGCAGGCGCCGGCCATCGTCGCAGCGTGCCCGCAGGATCACCACGTCGCCAGGATCTGAGTCGTGGAATGCGGTCGGCGAAACCGGGTGCGCAAACAGCCGGCCCGGCGCCAGCAGCAGGTCGGGAATCGGCTCGGCCACCTCGGGCGCCACGGGCGTCAGGTTTAGCTGGGCCTTGCGGGCGTAACCGCGCCCCATGACCACCGCAAGCGCAATCCATGCGAGCGACAGCACCAGATTCAGCAACGCAAAATTCTGCGTCTTCCAGGCCAGCAGATTGAGCCCGATGTACACCCCGACCGCCGTGACGAGATCGCCGAAGCGGCAGAAGAACGTGTCGATCGCCATCTTGCCGTCGTATTTCGAATCGCGATCGGTCGGCAGGAACAGCGCCTGCTTGGTAGTGTTCATGAGCGAGTAATCGAGACCGTTGTCGGCAAACTTGATCCGGCGGACCAGCGAGAAGATTGGAATGAAGCCGCCGGCCAGCGGCGCAAACACCAGGATGGCGTAGCCTGCCGCGACCACGACTGGATGGAGCAGCAGCGCGCCGCGCACACCCATGGTCTGGTAGATGCGCGCCACCAGCAACAGCTGGATGGCGAGGCTGATCAGCGTCACCCAGAAGTTGAAATTGCCGTAGAACGCGGCGATGAGCGTGCCCATGTCGAGCGCGCTGTCACCCGCCGCGACGCGCGCCACGGCATCGGCCTTCACGAAGTGGGCCAGGATGAATTCGCCCGTGGTGTTGATCCAGTTGAGCAGCACGACGAACAGCGCCATCAGCAGCAGGTAACGGTCGCGCAGTACCAGGCCGATGCCGCCGAGCAGCTGCGGCACCGCCCGGACGCGCTCGACCTGGATCACGCGCGATCCTGCCGGGATGGCGGCCCGTTCGGGCGTGGCGAGCAGCAGCGTGGCGCCCAGGGTGCCGGTTGCGAGCAGCATGAGTCCGATGGGCGACAGCGCCGTCACCGCCAGCTGCGTGATCTTGGCGCCGGCCAGCGCGCCCAGGTTGGCGCCCAGCATGATCACCACGAACAGGCGCTGGCCGCTCTTTACATTGAACGAGTCAGCCGCGAAGGCCCACATCTGCGACACCACCATGACGCCGTAGATGCTCACCCATATGAAGAACGCGAACGCGATGGGCAGGTGATAATGAGCGAGCAGCGCAAACAGCGGCAGCGTGGCTACGAAGAAGATCGTGACGGCGCGCAGCAGTTGTGCGCCATCGAGGTGGTGCCGCAGCCGGCCGTACAGCGGTACGATGAGCATCAGCAATAGCGCCTGGACCGCCACCGCGTAGGTGCGCGTCTCGGCCGAGAACTTGGCGAGCATGAAGGCTTCGCGCAGCGCTTTCACTACCTGGTACGAGGCGAGCAGCATGAAGCTGTGCATGAAGAACAGGAACGCGGCCCGGCCCTCGCCGGGCCGCACCCGCGTGATGAGCGACAATACCCGCTCGAAGTAGCTCAGGCTGGTGCGTTCGGAACTCAAGCAGTCAGCGCCTCGCAAAGCTGTTCGCGGCGGGCCAGGTACGGGGCTCAGGATAGTAAACACGCCTTGCAGTGGAAGCCAGCGAATCAGGGCTTGCGACGCGCCAGTCGATCCACCAGAATCTCCGCCATTGTTCCCGGAGGTCTATATGAGCATGTGTCCTGGTCTGGCTCGAACGATGGTGGGGATTTCCCTGGCGGCGCTGCTAGCAGCCGGAGTCCCGCCGAGTGCCCGCGCCGGCATGATTTCCACACACGATGCGGTGGCCGCCCAGGCAGCATCCGCGCGGCTCGCCAATCTCAGCACGGTGCAGGCCACGCTGGCGCGCGCCGATGTCCGCGCCCGACTGCAGGGGCTGGGCGTAGACCCGGCAGATGCCAGCGCACGCGCCGCGGCACTTCCGGATGCCGAGCTCGCGCGGCTGGCCGATGGCGTCGACAAGCTTCCGGCCGGCGGTGACGGTGGCTTCCTGGCCCTGATCGGCGTCGTCTTCGTGGTACTGCTGCTGCTCGATTATCTCGACGTCATCCACGTCTTCAGTCACGCGCGTCACCGTTGAGTCGATCGTGGGGGCCGCTTTGCCTGGCAGTGCTGCTGCCGGGCCTGACGGCCTGCAGCACCCGACTGCTGCAGGATGCGGGCGCCGCGCAGGCACAGGTTGAAATCAGTCGCACGCCGTTCTTCCCGCAAAGCGTCCACCAGTGCGGGCCGGCCGCGCTGGCGACGATCCTGACGGCTGCCGGCGCCGACACTACGGCTGAGGCACTGAGCAGCGAGGTATATCTCCCGGCACGCAAGGGCAGCCTGCAGATGGAGCTGCTGGCCTCGGCACGCCGTCATGCGCGCGTGGCTTACGTGGTGAATCCCTCACTCCAGGGCCTGCTGACGGAACTCGAACGTGAGCGGCCAGTGCTCGTGCTGCAGAACTTCGGCCTGTCATCGTGGCCGCTGTGGCACTACGCGGTGGTCATCGGCTATGACCGCGAGCGCGATGCGCTGCTGTTGCGCAGCGGCCGCCACGCGCGCCAGCGGATCGCAGCGGCGCGCTTCCTGGGCACGTGGCGACGGGCCGGGAACTGGGGCTTCATCGCTCTGCGACCCGGCGAGCTGCCGGCCGATGGCGCCGCGTCGCCGTTCCTCGAAGCAGTCGACGCACTCGATGCATTGGGTGATCACCAGGTGGCCACGCCAGCCTATGCGGCGGCAGTGCAGCGTTGGCCCGCGGAGCCGCTGGCCTGGTTCGCGCTGGGCAACAATCGCGCGTCGCTGGGCCAGGGCGAGAGCGCCGAAACCGCCTACCGCGAGGTGCTGCGCCTGGCTCCCGCGCACCTGCCCGCGCGCAACAACCTCGCCCTGCTGCTGGCGCGACGCGGCTGCCGCACGGAAGCGCTGGTAACACTCGAGCCCGCGCGCCTGGCGGCGGCCAATGGCCCGTTCGCGGCGGAGATCGCCGACAGTGGGCGCAACATCGAGGCGCACGAGAACACGGCCACGGACTGCCCGGCGCCGTAACGATAATGACCAGGCACTTCAGGCCTGCCGGTGTGAATCAGCCGAACGCAGCCACTTCCACCCGCGCATCGTTGTAGCAGGCGCCCTCGGCGAGATCGGCTTTGTGCGTGGGCGCCAGTGCTGACACCGTCTGCCCATTTGAACTGGTGCGCAGCCACGCGCCCTTGGTCGAACAGACCACACCGGGACGTACTGCGGCCGTCACACTCAGCGGCAGGAATACCTCCCCCAGGTCATTCCACACTTTCACCACCGCGCCATCGCGCAAGCCACGCGCGAGCGCGTCGGCAGGATTCATTTCGAGCACCGGAGTGGCGTCATTGACAACCAGGCCGCCAAAGGTAGAGGAGATGCGTTGATCGGAAGCCGGTGTGATCAGCGCCAGCGGATAGCCGGAGATCAGCGGCCGGTAGCCCGGCACGGGTGCGCCGTAGCGAGCGCCGAGCGTCGCCGATTCCAGCTCGATCCTGCCGCTGGGCGTCAGCGGCAGTACGTTCTTGAACAGCACCGGCTCGCTGCCGGCGAATTCCATGCTGATGGCCCGATCGAGCGGAATCTGGCTCGCGCGCAGCCCCTGCATGCGTGGATCGTCGGCATCCAGCGCTGCATCCATCAGTTCCTGGTCCGTTTCCCTGAACGCCGGATCGCCAAAGCCAAAGCGCGCGGCCAGGCGCCGGAAGATCTCGGTATTCGGCAAACTCTCACCGACCGGCGGAATCACCGCTGCAGCCCGCTGCAGATACTGCTGGCCGTAGGCGGCGTAGAGATCCGCATATTCGAAGTGCGTGCAGGCCGGCAAGATGATGTCCGCGTACGCCATGCTGTCGGTCATGGCGACTTCGATGCCAACGATGAACAGATCTTCGCGCGCCAGGCCGCGCTTCATCCGGTTCTGATCGGGATGGACGATGAGCGGATTGTGGTTGTAGATGAACAGCGCCTTGAGCGGCGGATCCAGCTTCTCATCGAGCAGCAGCCTGCCGACGTCGATGATGTTGATGGTGCGCGTGTGCGGCGGCGCGAAATCCTCGCGCACCAGACGCTCGGGCGTATCCGGAAAGGCATGACCCGCGCCGGCCACCAGGCCGCCGCCGGCGACGCCGAATTTCCCGGCCAGGGCCGGCAGCGCCGCAATGGCCCGCACCCCGGAACCGCCATTCTGGTTGCGCTCCAGGCCATTGCCCCAGGCGATGACGGCCGGGTTAGCCTCGTGATACCAGCGTGCCAGCAGGCGAATATCTTCCAGCGGCACTCCACAGATCCCGGCGGCGCGCTCCGGCGGCCAGGCGCGCGCCGCGTGCATGTAGGCTTCGAACCCCAGCACGTGCTGTTCGATGAACGCCCGATCCAGGCCGCCGATCCGCTCCAGCTCCACGGCGATGGCCATGGCGAGCAGCACATCCGTGCCGGGTTGCACGGCCAGATGCAGATGCGCCTGCTCGGCCACCTTGATGCGCCGCGGATCGATCACCACCAGCCGCGCGCCCGCACGCTTGGCGGCGTTGATCTGCCGCATCAGATGCAGGTTGCAGGTGGTCGCGTTGTTGCCCCAGACGATGATCAGTCTGGCAAGGCTGACCTGCTGGAGCGGCGTGCCCGGGGTGGCACCGTATGTGCCCGCATAGGCGCTGCTGCGGATGCCACCGCACAAGGGAGTACGGTTCAGGAACGAAGCGCCCAGTTTATGAAAGAAACGCAGCGACATGGATTCGCTCGCCAGCATCCCCTGGGGGCCGGCGTAGTTGAACGGCAACAGCGCCTGCGGGCCGTAGCGATCGATGATTGCGCTCACGCTGAGGTGAATGGCGTCGAGCGCCTGCTCCCAGGAAATGCGCTCGAATTTTCCGCCACCCTTCGGACCCACGCGCCTGAGTGGGTAACGCAGGCGGTTCGGACCGTGCACGAATTCCGGATAGTGATTGGCAACCTTGGCGCACACCGCGCCATGGGTGATCGGATTGACCTTTGAGCCGCGCACCGCGATCACCTGTCCGTCGGCAACGGTCACCGACAGACTGCAGGTGTCGGGGCAATCGAGCGGACAGACACTGGCTGTTACGGTGCTCATATCGATACGCTCTCCCACACAGACTCAATGGTAGGCGCCATTGCCGCGAGGTACACTCGGACCATGCTTGCGCATTTTGACAGCTTGCCGCAGTTGCTGCAGCGGAAAACCACGGATCTGCCCGTATTCTGCTTTTATCCGCAGCGCTTCCGCGCCGCGGCGCAGGACTTCGTTGCGCATTTTCCCGGGGAAGTTCTCTACGCGGTAAAGGCCAACAGTCACCCGGAGGTGCTGCGCTGGCTGGTCGAGGGCGGGATCCGCGCCTTCGATACTGCCTCGATTGCCGAGATCGAACTCGCCCGGCGAATCCTGCCCGGCGCCCATTGCTCCTTCAACCACCCGGTGAAGTCGCGCGCGGCCATCGTCGCCGCCTACCGCGATCATGGCATTCGCGATTTCGTGGTCGACCACCCTGCCGAGCTCGACAAGTTGTCGGCCGCAGCTGGCACCGACATCATCGTGCAGGTGCGGGTGGCAGCGCCGAATCCGCATGCGACGATCAGTTTCAACTCGAAGTTCGGCGCCACTCCCGAGCAGGCGATCGCGCTGCTGCGCACTGTGCGTGAGCGCGGCATGACGCCGGCGGTGTCGACTCACATCGGTTACCAGACCACCGACCCGGAAGCTTATGTGCAGGCACTGCAGCTGATCGCACAGCTGGTGGCCAGCGCGGGAATTCGCCCGGCCTACGTCAACCTGGGCGGTGGCTTTCCGAGCATCCTTATGCCCAGAAACCTGGCGCTGGGCGATTTCTTCAGCGCGATCGCCCGCGCTCATGCCGCGCAACCCGACCTGGCAGAGGTAGCACTGCACTGCGAACCGGGCAGCGCACTCACGCACGCCGGTGGCAGTGTGCTCACGCAGGTGCTGCTGGTGAAGGAAAACTCGATCTTTGTGAATGACGGTCTGTACGGTGGACTGGCGGAATTCATTCACACCAAGCTACAGCCGCCGACCCGGGTGCTGACCAGCGCCGGAGTCGAACGACCCGGCAATCCAGCCCGCTACACCGTCTTTGGCCCCACCTGCGATTCCTATGATGTCCTGCCGGTAAGCTTCACGCTGCCGGATACAATTCGCGAGGGTGACTGGCTCGACCTGGCCATGATGGGCGCCTACTCGAACGTGCTGATTACCGACTTCAACGGTCTCGGCGCGCACGAATATGCCACCGTCTCAGCGCCCTGACTTGGCTGGCGAAAAATCCGTGGCGGCCAGCGCCATCTCTGTTACCGGCCCAAGCTGCGCCGCCGCGGCGCGAATTTTCGCGGCGTCACCGATCAGCACGATGGCAAGGTCAGCGGGCGCGGGATAGGCCCGGTCGATCACCGCCTTGAGCGCACTGGCATCGGTGTTGGTGAGCTCGGTGCCAAATTCACCAATGTAGCTCTCGGGCAGATCGTAGAGATCGAGATCACCGAGCGCAGCGGCCCAGTCGGCACTGGTTTCAAAGGCCAGCGGGTACTGGCCCATCAGATAGGCGCGCGCCGAGGCCAACGTGGTGGCATCGAGTCCGTCGCTGCGCAGACGCGCCAACGTGGCCAGTGCCAGCTCGAGGGCCCGGGCGGTGCTGTCAGTCTGCGTGAAGGAACTGATGGCGAATTCGCCGGGCACCGTGCCGCGGGTAAAGGCCGAGCTCGCGCTGTAAGTCAGACCCGCCTTGACGCGCAGTTCCTGGTTGAGCATCGAACCGAAACTGCCTCCGAAAGCGGTGTTGCTGATCTGCAGCGCGGCCCGCTGCGCGAAGCGGCGCGCGACGCCCACATTGCCAAGCCAGAAATAGGTCTGCGCGGCGCCCGGCGCGTCTACCAGCAGCACCCGCCGACCACTTAACGGCGCGGGTTCGGCCAGCGGCGGCAACGGTTGTGCCGCCCGGTGCCAGGCACCAAACGCTGCCGCGATTGCCTGGCGCATCGACTCCGGAGCGAAGTCGCCGGCGATGACCAGCGTGGCGCGGTCGGCGCCAAACTCGTTGGCGTAGTAGTGCGTGATGTCCGCCAGCGTAATCTGCGCGAGGCTCGCTTCGCTCCCGCCCACTGCGCGGCCGTAGGCATGGCTGCCAAACAGCAGCGCCCGGCCGTAATTGCCGAGCAGCGCCTGCGGTGAGGAATCTTTAACTGCCTTGAGTTCCTCGATGCGGCGCTCACGCAGCTTGGAGAATTCCTCGGGCGCAAAACGCGGACGCAGGATGGCATCGCTCAGCAGCTGCAGCATCAGGGCGCCATCGCGCGCCAGGAACTGGCCGTGCACCAGTATCGCTTCGCCGTGCGCGCCGGCATCCAGATAGCCGCCCGCGCCTTCCACCGTATCGGCCCAGGCATGGGCATCGCGCGCACCGGCACCATAGCTGAGCAGGTCAGCGGTCAGTGCCGCCGTGCCAGCGCGACCCGCGGGATCGAGGCGCGCGCCGCCGCGCAGCACCAGATTGAAAGCCACCAGCGGCACATCGGCACGTGGCACCAGAATGAGTTTCAGACCGTTGCCGAGCGTCACGCGCTGGTGCGCCGGCACCGGCACGTTGATGTGCGCCGTGTCCGCCGCGGCAGCGACCGCAGAAATTCCAGCCAGCAGTGTCGCCGCGATCATCAGCATTCCCCTCATCAATCAGTGCTCCGCAGCGCTGCGCGGCTGCAGGATGCCGACGGTGCGCTGCCGGGGCCTGAACACATCGCGCGCTACGCTCAGCAGCTGCTCGACGGTCACTGCTTCATAGGCAGCTGGTGCGGTAAACAGCTTGCGATGATCGCCGTGCAGCACTGCGAATTCACCCAGCAGCCGCGCCTTGCCATCGAGCGTGGCAACGCCGCGCCAGAACTGAGCGGCCTGCTGATTCTTGGCGCGCGTCAGCTCGGCGGCAGTGATGCCGTCCTTGATGAGCCGCGCCAGTTCCGCATTGAGCGCGCTCTCTAATTCCGCTGTCGAGCCGCCTTCCGGGAGGGTCGCCGAGATCAGGTAAAGGTTGGGGTCAAAGCCTTCCGACCAGCCGCTGCTGATCTCGACCGCGAGCTTCTGGTCTTCAACCAGCGCGCGGTGCAGGCGCGCAGCGTCGCCGCCGGTGAGAATGGTCTGCAACAGATTGAGGGCCGGCGCGCGCGCATCGTCCGCGGCTACGGCGTGATAGGCCAGCAGCACCAGCGGATTCTGCCCGCTGCGTTCAACCGTCAGCCGTCGCTCGCCCGACTGCTCCGGCTCGGTAGTGCGTACCGTTGGCGTGTTTTGACCCCGCGGGATGGCGCCGTAGTATTTTTCCACCAGCGCGAACGCCTGCTCCGCGTCCAGATCGCCCACCAGCACCAGCGTGCAGTTATTGGGTGCGTACCAGGTGTGATAGAAATTCTGCAGGTCGGCCAGAGTCCAGGATTTGATGTCGGCTGGCCAGCCGATGGTCGGAATGCGATAGGGGTGTGCCACAAAGGCCGCGGCCTGTACCTGCTCCTCGAGCAGGGCCGGGTTGCTGTCTTCGACGCGCAGGCGCCGCTCGGAATACACGACCTCGCGCTCGCTCTCGACCACCTTGGGCACCAGGGCCAGGTTGGCGAGGCGATCGCTCTCAAGGTCGAGCACCAGCTCCAGGCTGGAGCGCGGAAACCAGTCCTGATAGACCGTCACGTCCTGCGAAGTAAAGGCGTTGTTCCTGCCGCCGCTGGCCTCGAGCAGGCGGTCAAACTCACCCTGCGCGCGGCGCGTGGTGCCAGTGAACATCATGTGTTCGAAGAAATGGGCCAGCCCGGTGGTGCCCGAGCCTTCGTTGCGGCTGCCAACATGCACCCAGTTGTACAACACCACGCTGGGGATCCTGTGATCGGGCCAGATGATGACCTGCATGCCATTGCTCAGCGTGCGGGTGTGCACCGCCTCGCCGGCTGCGGCGAAATTCACCGGCGAACCGACGCGCGGCTTGCCGCCGGCACCGGCCGGCGCGCCGCCCAGAAACCCGATCGTGACCAGTAGCGCGGCCGCACTTAACTGAGCGGCACGCACGGCTGTGACTTCTTCTTCAGCGCGGCACACAGATCGCGCGCGTGCTGCGCCGATGACAGGCCCACTTGCAGCCGGACTATGGTTTTGCCGTGACTCTTGGCACTGACGTAATGGGGTTGCAGCGATTTCAGGCTGGCGGAAAACTGGCCGTTGAGCTTGTGCCAGGCCGCTTCGGCGCTGGCATGCGAACTGAAGGCGCCAAGCTGCGCCACATGCTTGCCAGCGCTGCTCGCGGCCGGCGCCGCCGGCCTGGGCTTGGCCGCCGCGGGCTTCGGTGCAGCGGCGGGTTTGGCGGTAACGACGGGCTTCGGCACAGCCGCAGGCGCAGCCGCTGCCCCGGGCGCCGCGCTGCCATCCGGTACCGATGGCGCAACCATGCCGGGGACAGCACCCGCCGGTGCAGCCGCCTGGCTGCTGCCGTTGAGCTGAAAGTTCTCGATGCGCACGCGCGCTTCCTGCGCCCATTTGCCATCGGCATGGGCAGCAACGAACTGCTGATAGGCATCGAGCGTGTCCGCAGCGGCAGCCTGCTGCCAATCGCGATCTTCGGCGAGCTGCTTGATGCGCTCCTGGGCGTTGACGCCAAATTCGCTGTCCGGGTGCTGACGCAGGAAATCCTGGTAGCCCTCCGCGGTGTCAGCGCTTTGCGCCGCTTTCCAGTCCTCGGCGACATGACTGCAGCCGGCAATGCCAATTGTGACGGCCGTCAGCATCGCCAACAGCACAATATGAGACTTGCGCATCCCTTTCTCCCTTTGCAAGTCGGATATTGTAACAGCGATGCGGCACTTGGCCGCTACCTTAAGTCCGGCCGTTGGCCGGCCACTCATATACGGGAGCCCGCCGCATGTCCGATCTGCCGCGCCGCCGACTGATGGATCGCCTCGGATCCACGCCTACGCTGATCGCGCAGCACACCGTGCTGCGTGGTGATATCGAGACCCAGGGTGCACTGCTCATCAACGGCACCGTCCAGGGCAATGCCCGGGTCGGCGGCGAGATCGCCATTTCCAGCGGCGCGCGCTGGGAAGGCAACATCCGCGCGCGCCGTGCTGTCATTGCCGGTGAAGTGAGCGGCGATGTCTCGGTGGATGAAAAACTCGAGATCGGCGCCAGCGCCCGTATCCATGGCCGGGTCACGGCGCAGCTGATCGCCATCGCGCACGGCGCACAGGTGGAGGGCGAGATCATCTGCACCGGCAAGGAGCCGGTGATCGAATTCGAGGAAAAGCGCGCCGCACTCGATTAGCCGGTGGCGGTCAGTTGACCTCGAGGCTGTACAGCCCGCCGTTGTAGTCCACGATATAGATCTCGCCCGCCTGGTCCTCGGCAAACGCCGCGGGCATCAGCCCCCCGGCCGGATCGCCGGCCGTAACCGACAGCGTGCTGGCAGCAGGCGTCGCGGCGTCGATATTGAAGAGCAGGCCGGTGACAAAGTCGCCAAACACATAGCGACCCTGCATGGCGGCAAATCTGCCGCCGCGGTAGACAAAGCCGCCGGTAATGGACTCCCCCAGCGGATGTGCATATTCGGCAATGGGCTCGGTCAAACCACTGCCCGCCCCGCAAGTCAGGTTGTAATCATGTGCGCCTTCACGGCAGCGCCAGCCAAGATTGGCCGTCGCGCTGATGCGATCGACCTCCTCCCAGGCATCCTGCCCGACATCCGCGATCCAGAGCGCGCCGCCGCTGCGGTCAAAGCTGAATTTCCATGGATTGCGCAGGCCCGCAGCGTAGATTTCCGGACACGGCGCGCTGCCGGTACCGCCAGCGCCGCACTGCGCGTTGCCGGCATAGGGGTTGCCGGTGGGCGGAATGGCATAGGGCGCAGCGTGGTCTACATCGATACGCAGCAGCTTGCCCAGCAGCGTATTGGCATCCTGTCCGTTGCCGATCGTGCCGTGGGCATCGCCGGCGCCGCCGCCATCGCCCAGGCCAAAATACAGGTAGCCGTCCGGGCCGAACAGCAGGTGGCCCCCATTGTGATTGCTCTGCGGCTGATTCACGCTGAGCAATATCATTTCGCTGGCCGGATCGAGCGTCAGACCGCCATCAGCGGTGCGAAACTCCGCCAGGCGCGATACCAGCTGCGCGCCAACCAGTGCCGTATAGGCCAGGTAGACTCGCTGGTCGCTGGCCGGAAACCCGGAATGAAACGCCATGCCCAGCAGGCCGGTCTCGCCCCCGGAGCTGACCCGCGTGCCGAGGTCGATGAAAATGCTCACCGCGCCCGGAGTCGCCACGTTGTCGAACACGCGCACCGTGCCGGCCTGTTCAATGACAAACCAACGGCGGTCGTCGCCCGGTGCCTGCAGCAGCTCAACCGGATGGTTGAAACTGAGGTTTGGAAAGGCGCGCACAGCGCTTAAAGTGCCCGACCCTGGAGGCGGCGGCGGGGTCACGCTGCCGTCCCCACCACAGGCGGCCGCCAGCAGCGCCACTGCCAGACCAACAGTGGCGGGCCGCAAAGCGCGCCGGCCCGAGGGCGGACTGGCAGATACGCGGGTCTCGTCCTTCATGGCATCGCTCTCGCTATAATCCGGGCCCACCGACGAGTCCCGATCGTGTCACAGGATCAGCCCTGGCGGGAGGGACTTTGGCGTCGGCTCACGGCGACAGGAAAGGGACGTCAGCACTTGAACTCACCCCGGCTCATTCATCTCGTGGCACACCGCGGCAACGCCTTGGAATATCCCGAAAACACGCTGCCGGCGTTCTCTTCCGCCCTTGACCTGGGCGTGCGCTTCGTCGAATTCGACGTGCAATTGAGCAAGGACGGCATACCGGTCGTCATTCACGATCATCTGCTGGCACGCACCACCGGCCTGCCCGGCAGCGTCTTCGATCATGACGCGGCGGAGCTGAGCCGCATGGAGGCGGCCGAAACCCAGCGGTTTGGCGAGCGCTACCGGGGAGTGCACATTCCGCTGCTGCGCGATGCGCTGACGATACTCAAGGGGCACCCCGAAATCACGCTGTTTGTCGAACTCAAGCGTGCCAGCCTCAGGCAGTTCGGCCACGATCATGTGGTCTCGCAGGTGCTGGAAGTCATCAAGCCGTGGCGCACGCAATGCGTGCTGATTTCCTTCGATCTGGTTGCCATTCACAGGAGCCGGGCGCTGGCCGAGGCGCCGATCGGCTGGGTGCTGGGCGAGTATGACGAGCACACACGCCTGAAGTGCGAAGCGCTGCAACCGCAATTCCTGTTCTGCGATCACAGCAAGCTGCCGGCGGCCGGCCGACTGTGGCAGGGCCCATGGCGCTGGTGCATCTACGAAGTCGCCGCGCTGCCGCTGGCGCTGGCGCTGGCGGCGCGCGGCGCCGACTATGTCGAAACCATGGCGGTGCGCGAATTGAGCGGCGCGCTGCGTGACTTGAGCGCCGGACAGTGACGCCGGACTTCGATGTCGTGATTGTCGGTGCCGGCATCCATGGCGCGGGCATCGCGCAGGCCGCAGCGGCCGCGGGCCACTCGGTGCTGGTGCTCGAGCAGAGCGCCGTGGCCGCAGGCTCTTCCAGCCGTTCCAGCAAACTGATACACGGCGGCCTGCGCTACCTTGAGTCCGGACAGTGGCGACTGGTGCGCGAGAGCCTGCACGAACGCGCGCTGATGCTGCAGCTCGCGCCAGATCTGGTCCACCTGCGAAAATTCTTCATTCCGGTATACCGGCACACGCGCCGGCGACCGTGGCAGTTGCGCATCGGCCTCAGCCTGTACGCGCTGCTGGCAGGCTGCGATCGCGCGGCGCGCTTTGGCACCGTGCCGCGCAGCCAGTGGAGCGAACTCGATGGCCTGGACATGCATGAACTCGAGCAGGTCTTCTGGTACCACGACGCCCAGACCGACGATACGCTGCTGACTGGCGCGGTGCTGCGTTCCGCGCAGGCGCTCGGCGCCAGGCTCGAACTGCCGGCGCGCTTTGCCGGCGCCACGCTGACCGACGCGGCCGTGCAGGTGCGCTACCAGCGGGGCGAGGCCGCGAACGGCGCTGAAGGTGAATGCAGCGCTCGCGTGCTGATCAACGCCGCCGGGCCGTGGGCCGAGCACGTGGCGCGCGCGATCAGCCCGGCCATCGAGGTGCCCACACTGCAACTGGTGCAAGGCACGCATATCGTGCTCGATTATGCGCCGCGCGCCGGTCTCTATTACCTTGAGAGCCCGCGCGACGGCCGCGCCATCTTCGTCATGCCCTGGCAGGGGCGCGCGCTCGTGGGCACGACCGAAGTGCGTTTCCACGGCGACCCCGCCCACGTGACACCCGCCGCGCATGAGATCCACTACCTGCTCAGCGTACTGCGCCACTATTTCCCGCACTGGCGTGGCGACGCCATGCCACAGGTCGTGAGTGCCTTCGCCGGCCTGCGGGTGCTCCCCGGGAGCGGCGGTCATGCCTTCCACCGTTCGCGCGAAACCCTGCTGTACCCGGAGCGCGCCAGGCAACCGCGCGTGCTCTCGGTGTACGGCGGCAAGCTCACCACCTGGCGGGCGGTGTCGGCGCGTGCCGTGCAGATGGTGGCCGCCTCGCTCCCGCAGCGGCGCGCGCCGGCGCGCACCGATCGCCTGCTGCTGCAGTGACGCGCGCGGTACTGGCGCTCGATCAGGGCAGTCACGCGAGCCGTGCCTGCATCTACGACCAGACCGGCGTGCTGTGCGCGGCGCACACGCTGCCGGTCACCACCCGGCATATTGATGCGAGTCATATCGAACAGGATGCCGATGAACTGCTGCGTTCGCTGCAATCGGCAGCCCAGGCAGCCGTACGCATGGCACTGCAGCAGCGGCCGCAGCTGCAGCTGGTGGCCGCCGGCCTCGCGGTGCAGCGCTCCACGATCGTGTGCTGCACCCGTGCCGGCGTGCCGCTGAGCCCGGCGCTGTCGTGGCAGGATCGGCGCAACGACAGCTGGCTGCAGACGCTCGCGCCATACGAGTCGCGCGTCCGCGAGATCACCGGCCTGCCCCTCTCCGCCCACTACGGCGCCAGCAAGCTGCGTTGGTGCCTCGAACATCTGCCGGCGGTAAGCACTGCGGCGCAGCGTGCCGACCTGCTGGCAGCGCCATTGGCGAGTTTTCTGGCGTTGCGCCTCGGTGGCGGGCGTGATGCGCGTATCGACCCGGCCAATGCAGCGCGCACGCTACTGTGGGATTCGCGCCAGCTCGACTGGTCAGAGGAACTGCTGCGGCTGTTCGCGCTGCAACGCGACTGGCTGCCGCATTGCACGCACACTCACGACGACTACGGTACGCTCGAGATCGACGGCCAGCGGCTGCCGCTGCGCGCCCTCACCGGCGATCAGTCGGCGATGCCATTTGCCAGCGGTGCACCCGACAACGACACGCTGTATGTCAATCTCGGCACCGGCGCCTTCATTCAGCGGCCACTCGCGGCGCGCCCGCCCTCACCAGCACCGCTCCTGGGCAGTGTGCTCTGCAGCGATGCCGCTGGCGCCCGCTACACGCTCGAAGGTACCGTAAATGGCGCCGGCAGCGCGGTCAGCTGGTTCTGCGCCAGCGAAAAACTTGATGAAGCCGCACTCTGGGAAGCGCTCGAGACACTGACGGCGACGGCGCCGCTGCCGGTATTCCTGAACGGCGTCGGTGGCCTGGGCTCACCCTGGTGGCGCGCGCAGTTCACGCCGCAGTTCATCGGCACCGGTACGGCGCTGGAGCGCTTCGCCGCGATCATCGAGAGCATTGCCTTCATGATTGCCAGCAACGCGCAACTGCTGGCTCGGCAGGCGGGCCCGGCGCGTGCCCTGGTGCTGGCCGGCGGCATGAGCCGCTCCGGCTGGCTGTGTCGCAAGCTTGCCGTGCTGCTGCAGCTGCCCATCGGGGTGCTGGAATCCGAAGCCAGCGCGCGCGGCGTGGCGGCACTGGCAGCGCCCGCATGGGCGACACACTGGTCAGCCGGCATGGCACGGATCCATGATCCGGCCGCCGAGCCGACCCTGCTGGCACGTTACCAGCTGTTTCAGGAATGCCTGAACACCGCGTTGCAGAACTCAGCGCGCTGAGCACTGTGCAAATTGCTCGAGCACGTACTGATCGCAGTACGCGGGCCCAAACAACGAAGTCAGAAATCCGCAATGGCCGCCGTGCGCCGTGCGCGCTACCTGCAGCAGGGGCGTGGGCGCAAGCCGCCCGAGATCTTCGGGGGGAATCATCGGGTCATCGTCCGCTGCCAGAATGCGCGCCGGCACGCCGAGCGTGAGCAGTCGGGCGCCGGTGATGGCGTAGCCGTCCAGGTAGCTGGTCATGTCGGCAAATTCGGTGTGTGCGCGCACCAGCTCATCGGTCATGCGGCGCAGATTGCGGCTGCGCATGCGTGCCGTGAACTCGTAGTCGCCCGGCCAGCTGCGTTGCTTGCGACGCAGCGAGGCCGACCATTTCCTCACGAAATAATCGTGATAGAGCCGCGAACCATCCTCGAGCGCATCGAGGGTGCGCGTGGGCTCGAGCACCGGTGAGATGGCTACCACACCCGCCACGCTTGCCGGCAGCGCCGGCTCGGCAGCGGCACGCAGCAGGAAATTGCCGCCCAGCGAAAACCCCGCCAGGTAGAGCGGCGCAGCGCCCACTCGCGCCGCGATCGCGCGCAACGCACCGCTGACGTCGTCGAGCCGGCAGGAATGGAACAGCCCATGGTTGAGAGCGTGGCTGTCGCCATGATCGCGCAGGTTGAAGCGCACCAGATCGTAGCCGGCCGCCAGCAGGCAGGTGCCGAGCGACAACACGTAGCAGGAATCGGCGCTGCCCTCCCAGCCGTGCAGCAGCACGGCCGTGCGCCCGCGGGGTTCGGCGCTGCTGCTATGCCAGGCCTGCAGGCGTACGCC
>JBAVRE010000201.1:0-3718 GCA_049694695.1 Steroidobacteraceae bacterium
GCTTGACTATGCGGGCTTGCCCATCTTCATCTCGGCCATGTGCCGGCGCAGGGTCGCGCGCGTGGACGGCGGGTGCGGGGCGGGTGTCGGGCGGCGCAGTTGTTGCGCGCCGAGCGCGGGCGTTGGCGCCGTCCAGTGCGCGACTTCACGCTCATACGAGTTACCTGGGCCAAGGCGCCAGCCCGCGCGAGGGAACGGCGATTTCATCGGGCCTCCTGGCCCGGTGAAATCGATCCGGGCGCAACCACGCAGCCGCCCGACACCCGCCCCGCACCCGCCGTCCATGCACTCGTACGTGCGCCGGATCACGCTGTCATACGGTTGTCATGGATCTGTAACGCGCTGGTAGTAACGCGCGCTCATTCTTGGTGGCATGAACAGGACTCAGGCGGTGATGGCACGCTTCGACCTGGCCGAGTACCGGTTATGTCGGGAGCTCAATCGCGGCGCAGCGTCGCGCGGGCTGGGCCTGGTGATGCGCGTGGCCAGTCGTCTGGGCGACGGCGCACTCTGGTACCTGCTGCTGGCAGCGCTGCCGGCGATCTACGGCGCGCGCGCGCTGCGGCCGACGCTGATCATGGCGGCTACTGGCGCGGCAGGGTTGCTGATCTACAAGGCGCTCAAGAAAACACTGCGGCGCGAGCGACCGTTTATCCGCCATCCGGGCATCACGCTGGCCATGCCGCCGCTCGATCGCTACAGCTTTCCCTCCGGCCACACGCTGCATGCGGTGTGCTTCACCTGGCAGGCAGTGGCGCATTTTCCGGCACTCGCCTGGGTGCTGGTGCCGATGGCGGCGCTGATTGCGGCCTCACGCGTGGTGCTCGGCCTGCACTATCCGAGTGATGTCATCGCCGGCGCCGGCGTTGGCGCTGCGCTGGCCTGCGCCGGCATGGCCCTGGCCTGAATACTTCGGTTCTGGCCGACGCCGGGAGTGTGTCGATGCGTGCGCTGTTCATTTCCGACGTCTACTTTCCACGCGTCAATGGCGTCTCCACATCCATCGCCACGTTTCGCGAGGACCTGGCGGCGGTTGGTGTCGAGACGGTGCTGGTGGTGCCCGAGTACGCCGCCCGCGGTACGGCTGATGACGCCGGCGTGATTCGTGTGCGCTCGGGGTCGGTGCCGCGCGATCCGGAAGACCGGCGCATGCACTGGGGCGCGCTGCAGCAGGCTTTGCAGGGACTGAGCACCCGCAAATTCGATCTGGTGCACGTGCACACGCCGTTCCTGGCGCATTATGCGGGCGTGCGCTTCGCCCGCGCCCAGGGCATTCCGGTGGTCGAGACGTACCACACCTTTTTCGAAGAGTATCTGCATCACTACGTGCCATTGCTGCCGCGCGTGCTCGGGCGGCAACTGGCTCGGGGCGTGACGCGTTCGCAGTGCGCGGCAGTGAACGCCCTGATCGCGCCTTCGCAACCGATGCAGGCGATGCTGGTCGAATACGGGGTGCGCACGCCGATTAATGTGATCCCCACCGGACTGCCGGCGCAGAGTTTCCGGCGCGGCGATGGTGCGCGCTTCCGCGCGCAGCAGCAGTTGCCGCCCGATCGGCCCCTGCTGCTTTATGTGGGTCGCGTGGCGCACGAGAAGAACATCGATTTCCTGCTGACCAGCTTCGTGGAGGTGCGGCGCGCGCGTCCGGACGCCATGCTGGTGATTGCCGGGGAGGGGCCGGCGCGCAGGCACCTGGGTGAGCAGGTGCAGCGGCTCGGGCTGGCGCGCGATGTCGCCTTCGTGGGCTACCTCGAGCGCGAGCAGGCACTGGCGGACTGCTATTCAGCGGCGTCGGTGTTTGTCTTTGCCTCGCGCACCGAGACCCAGGGACTGGTGCTGCTCGAGGCGCTGGCGCAGGGTTGCCCGGTGGTCTCGACCTCGCAGCTGGGAACCGCATCGATACTGCAGCCCAACTGCGGCGCGCGCGTGGCTCCGGAGGAGGCCAGCGCCTTCGCCGCCGCTGCCACCAGCATTCTGGATGACCCGCAGCGGGCAGCGCAGCTGAGTGCCCAGGGCCGCCACTATGCGCAGGGCTGGTCATCGGCGAGCATGGCGGGACGATTGCGGGAGTTCTACAGCAGCCTGCGCTAAGATTCCCGCCAGGCCAGCCTGGTCTGGCCGCCATCGGGAAGCACATGAGCGCCAAGCGGGCACTGATTGTCGATGACTCGCGTTCGGCCCGCGCCTTCCTGAGTCGCATACTCGAGCGCTATGACCTGCAGGTCGACGGTGCGGCGTCCGCGGAGGAAGCCCTCGACTATCTGACGCGCGCGCGCCCGGATGTCATCTTCATGGACCATCTGATGCCGGGCATGGATGGCTTCCAGGCGCTCATGGCGATCAAGAACGATCCGCGCACCGCGATGATCCCGATCATGATGTACACCTCGCAGGAAGGTGAGTTGTACCTGAGCCAGGCACGCGCCCTGGGGGCGCTGGGCGTGTTGCCAAAGCAGACCAAGGCCATGGATGTGAGCCGCGCACTGGAACAACTGCATCTGCTGGGTGAGTCGCCGCCCCTGGCAGCCTCGGGCCAGCATGAACAGCGCCTGCCCCAGGCAGGCTCCGCCTTCGAGCCGGCTGGCCTGAGCGCTGCTGCGGCGGAGTCGCTGCCGCTGGTCGCCGCCGGCCCGGCTGCCGGGGCGCTGGCGGCCGGCGGGCTCACGCCGGACGCGCGACGCGAGATCGAGTCCCTGTTGCACGAACATGCGCGCGAGATGCGGCGCATCGTCAATCAGAACCTGGAAAAACACAGCGCGCGGGTCCTGGCCGAATTGCGTAGTGCATTGTCCCAGGGCGCTGGCGCATCGGGTACTGAAGCGCACCGCGCAGCGTCTGCGTCGGGCGTGGGCCGTGGGCGCGCGCTGCTCTGGCTGAGCACGGCAGCGGTACTCATCGTGTTGCTGGCCGGAACGTTCTGGTTGGTCTCGTGGTGGCTGAGCGGCGCAGCACACCGGCGTGGGTTGCTGGCCGTCGACGCCAGCGCACCGGCCGTGCATCCGCTGGCAGCGCAGCCGGGCCTGCCGCTCGCCGTGCCGGCCGGCTCGATAGCAGCGTCGGCCGCCGCCTTCGTTGATGTCGTACCCCTGGGCGAATCGCCGTTGTCGGGTGCACGCACTGATCATGTGCAGGCTGTACTGGAGCGGCTGCTCGCCAGCGGCTTTCATGGTGTGGTGGAGATTCGCAGCATTCCAGGCCGCTTCTGTCTGCAGGGCAACGGCGAGGCCCTGGTGCTGGCTGCTGCCGAGACCAGCTACGCGCGTTGCGATCAGATCGGCAATCCGCTTGATCCGGCCGGTCCCGCGGCGCGCGAATCGGTGGCCTTTGCCAACATGCTCGCGGCGCTGCACAGCCGCGCTGCCGGTGCACTCGAGGTGCAGCTGGTGGCTGGCGCGGCTGATGAAATCAGCGTGGCTTATCCGCCCGTCAACGAGCAGCTCACGGCCGGTGAATGGAATCGGGCGGCGGCGGCCAACAATCGCATCGAACTGCGCTGGCGCACGACGCCTTGACGAGCGCAGCGCCGCAGGCTGCGAGCCACACTGCCGGTGCGCCGTTCCGCCCGCGGGCCTGGCTGCGCAATGCGCATCTGCAGTCGATCCTGCCGAGCCTGCCGCCACGACGCAGCTACACGCGTTACCGGGCGCGCGCCTGGCGGCGCGCGGCCCAGCCCTGGTTGCTCGAGTGCGGCGCGGGCGTACGCTTGCAGGCCTGGCAT
>JBAVRE010000202.1:0-22460 GCA_049694695.1 Steroidobacteraceae bacterium
CTGCGCAACAGGTGGCGTCAGCGCGCCGGCGGCCGCACGTCGAAAGCGATCGTCGTCCGTTCCCCGTCCTGGAACGGAACAGTCGCATGCCACATGGTCGAGGGACATAGCACCAGCCGCCCCGGCCGCGGCTCGACCTGCGCGTATGCCGGCAAATAGAGCCCCAGCTCCGCCGCCGGCCGGCCGAATTCCAGCCACCCGGCCGGCGGCGCGCCGAGTTGCGCGGGCAGTGGCAAGGCCACGTAAAGCGCCGAGCTGATCCAGCCCTGCGGATGCGTGTGACTGACGTGGTAGCCCTGTGCCTGCAAGCGCACCGACCAGCTGCCCGCGAACAACAGTTGCTCGCGCGGTGTGCCGAGCAAAGGGTGATCAGGCTCCGGCGCAGGCAATGCGGCGATGTACTCGCGCAGCGCGGCGACTATCTTCGACTTCCACGTGGCAATGATCGCCTCGTGACGGAAGAACAGCGGCCGATCGGTCTGTGTGCCGCCGCGCACTGACTGCTCGAGATACGGCGACTTCGCGGTATGGAGCCCGCGCAGCAGCACGGTGAGCTCTTCGAGCTCGTCCGCCGAGAATTCCAGATCATAGGATCGTATGTAGGGCGGCGCGCCATCGAGCCACGCGGCGCGCGCATCGCCGGTGAGCCGCCAGATCAGCGAGAGATAGGGCCACGCCAGGCGCGCCGAGACGGTACTCGTCAGCCGCAGTGCTGGCTCCACCGCCTGCTCCGGCTGACCGATGCGCAGGCAATAGCGGATCCACGCGAGCTCGCGCACCTCGTCGCGCAGCTGAGAGGTTTGTTCAAACAGCACAGCGGCACGCGCCCGATCACCGGATTCGCTGGCGATGAATACGCGCGCGACCGCGAAGGCGGGTTGCATACCGAAGCTGCGCTCGCAATCATCGATGATGCGCGCGGCGGCCTCCCAATCCCGCGCCTGCGCCACCATGCGGAACCACGCGAGCCGCAGCGGCAGATGCCGTGGCAATGTGCGACACGCTGCCGCATAGCCGCGCGCGAAGGCGCTGCTGTCGCCGCCTGTCCAGCGCAGCGTCGCGAGCAGCTTTTGGCCTTCGAGCCAGTCCGGCTGACGCGCTAGTGCTCCGACCAGCAGATTTTCTGCGGCGCGTCGCTGGCCTTCGCCGGCCAGCGCTGTTGCGCAGCAGCCAACGGCTGCCGGATTATCCGGTGCCAGCTCGAGCGCCCGCCGCGCAAGTTGAGCGGCGGCCAAACCGGACTCGAAGCGGGTCTCGGCATGCGCCAGCGCGCTAAGCGCATCCTCCGGCGCGAGTTCCGCGGCGCGCGCGAAGCATGACAGGGATTCGCGCATGCGTTGCTCGTCGCGGTAGGCGAAGCCCAGGAGCTGCCAGCCAGGCGCCGCGCGCGGCAATCGGTTGGTGAGCAGTTCGAGAATCGATATTGCGAGGTCGGCGCGCCCTGTGCCCAAGGCGCCGCGCGCCAGATCGATTCCAGCAGAAACATCCGTTGCTGTAAGCCGATGGCCTGCAGCGGCATCGCGAAATTGGGCCTGCCACTGGGCCAGGCTGGCCTCAGTTGGTGGCTTCGTCATGTTCATCGCCGCGCACGCCTGCTCAAGGCAGCCTCACCAGACTTGGCACCCACGCTAGTATCCGGTCAGTTCAATTCTTAGGCAAACACGACAAATTGACGGCACCAGTAACCGCCTGATGAGCCACTGCCACTGCCACTGCGCTTCGCCTAGCGTCGGCGTTCGACCGAGTGCCGGGCGAAGTCGCAATGCCAGGTCGCACGCCCGCTTGCGCGCATCCCGCCAGCGCATCACCGAGAATGTACGAACACGTACTCGTTTACGGAGGCGTCGGGCTGTGATGCGGTGAGCTGCCATTGGCCGCTGGCGAGGTCGGCATCGAGCAGCGCGCGATCGCGGCCCATCGTCCAGCGCAGGCGCAGACGCCCAGCGGCGCTGTCGTCGAGCTCGAATTGCCCATTGAAGGCAGGATGCTCGTTGCGCAGGCGAATCAACTCCAGCAGCGAGCGCACTACCGGCCGTTCGAGGTCGGTGCCGATTTCCGCGCTGGTGTAGTAATGCCGGTTGATATCGCGGCCGACGCCCGTGCGTGCCAGCAGCGCCATGTCGTTGTGCCCCGCCAGCAGGCCAACGTAGTACACCTGTGGCGTTCCCGGCAGAAAGAACTGGATGGCGCGCGCCAGCAGGTAGGCACGATCATCGCGCCCCAGCGCATCGTAGAACGTGCAGTTCACCTGGTAGAGATCGAGGTTCGAGGCGGCGGCGCCGGTGGCGCGGCGGCTCTCGCCGTGCGTGCGCTCGTGAACTATCTCCACCAGTCGATCAAGCTCGGCGGGTGGCACCAGACCAGGCCGGCCGGCGCGGTCAGCAGGGTCGGCGCCAATGTCGATGATGCCGATGCCGTCATGCGTATCGAGGACCGTGAGCGCGTTGCGCGGCCGGATGCGGATCCACTCCTTCAGGTAACGCGCCGTGGCAAAGGCAAGTGCGTGCAAAACCAACGGCGGCAGCGCGAAGTCGTAAACCCAGTCGACGCGCGCAGCAATCTCGATCTGCTTGCGGTAGTGGGAATGTATTTCGACCAGCACTTCAATGCCGAGTGCCCGCGCCTGCGCCGCGAACGCGTCGATGAATGTAAAAGTCTCGGGTAACATGAAACAGCTGGTGTCGGGTTTCTTGATGGCGTAGCCGACCGCGTCGAGGCGCACCATGCGTATGCCGTTGCCAGCAAGCGTTTCAAGGATGCGTGTCAGATAGGCGCGCCCTTGCGGGTGCTGCACGTCGATATCGATCTGCTGCGGAGTAAAGGTGCTCCACAGTGAACGCTGCTCGCCATTGGCCAGCTGCACGGTTGTGAAGGGTCGACTGGGGCGTGGACGGTAGATCTTCGCTAACTGCGCCTCACTGGCGCCGTTTGGAAAGACTGTTTCGAGCGTCAGGAACATGTCGGCGTAAGACGAGGCCGCGCCACGCGCCAGGAAATCCTTGAACTGAGGCGACTCGGCCGAGACGTGATTGACGATGACATCAGCCATTACTTCAAACGAAGCCGTCAGGCGCTTGATGTCAGCCCAGTCCCCGAGTCGCGCATCGACTTTGGTGTGATCGCTCGGATCGAATCCCGCATCGGCGCCGTCGATGGGCTCGAAAAATGGCAGCAGGTGCACGCCGCCGAACACCCCGCGCAACGGGCCGGTGAGTAGTTCGTGCAGGCGGGCAATGTTGCTGCCCGCAAGCCGGTCGACGTAGGCAATGAGCTGGACCTGGTTTTTCATTGATGGCATACCAGGGAATGTCAATTGCGTGTCCCCGCCTTTGCGGTATGATGCAATCGATTGTATTACCTGTAAAGGTTAAAATTGGGCCGCTGCCAGGAGTCTTCAGGGGAATCCGCATGACCGATACGAGCGCCGCACCGGGCACCTATAACGCGCGCACCCTGCGCACCCTTACCTGCCTGATGTTCCTGATGTTTGCCATGACCACCGATGCCATCGGCACGGTCATCACCAAGCTGAAGAGTGAGTTCACGTTGAGCCTCACGGCTGCCAGTGCCGTGCAGTACGCCACCATGATCGGCCTCGGTGCCGGCGCCATCCTGCTGGGGTTCCTGGCCGACCGGGTCGGCCGCCAGCGCACTATTCTCCTGGGGCTGCTGCTGTTTGGTGCCAGCTCGCTGTTTTTCATTTTCGGCCGTCAATTCAACCTGTTTGTTTTCCTGCTGCTGATTTCGGGTCTCGGTATCGCCATTTTCAAAATCGGCGCACTAGCGCTGGTGGGTGACATCTCCGCTACTTCCGAACAGCACACCTCGACCATGAACCTGATTGAAGGCTTTTTTGGTGCCGGCGCCATCGCGGGGCCGCTCATCGTGGCCTGGCTGGTCAGCCACGGTTTCTCGTGGAAATGGCTGTACGTCGTCGCCGCGAGCATCTGCGCACTGTTGATGCTGGCCGCCTTGATAGTGCGCTACCCGACCGTCAGCCGCCCGGCCGAAGAGCAGGTCAATCTCGGACACACGATGCGCATGATGATCAACCCTTACGCACTGGGGTTCTCGCTGTTGATCATGCTGTACGTCGCGGTCGAGAATTCAATCACGGTCTGGATGCCCACCTACCTGTTGGGGTATCACGGCCCGGCAACCAAACTCGTCATTTATGCGCTGACCATATTTTTCGTCTTACGTGCAGCCGGTCGGTTCCTGGGCGTCTGGCTGCTGAAGGTGATGCGCTGGACCACAGTGCTGGTATTGCTCAGCGGCGCCATCCTGACATGCTTCGTCGGTGCGTTGAGCGGTGGCGCCGAGCTGGCGATCTACCTGTTGCCACTCTCGGGCCTGTTCATGTCGATGATGTACCCAACGCTCAACTCCAAAGGCATCAGCTGCTTTCCGCGCTTTGAACACGGCGCGGTGGCCGGGGTAATTCTGTTTTTTACGGCGCTCGCCGCGGCCGCCGGCCCCTGGGCGATGGCTGCGCTCAGCGATGCACATGGCGGCGACATTAAGTATGCATTCAGGCTTGCGACTTTGTTGGCGGCGTTGCTGTTCGCGGGACTGCTCTATAACTGGTGGCGCGATCCGGCGGGCCGGCGCTTGCAGGAACTGGGCGCTGTGCAAAGCTAACGGCGGTCCATCGTCGGCCTGTGGCCGGCCGGCTAACCGCTCGATTCACGCACCACCAATTCAGCCGGCATGGTCGCCGAGGGTGTGTCTTCACCTGCCATCCTGCGAAATAGCAGATCGACCAGGGTGCGCGCGCCGCGCTGCAGATCCTGACGCACGGTGGTGAGCGGCGGGTTGGCGTGCGCGGCGAGTGCAATATCATCAAACCCAACGACCGAGACAGCACGCGGCACCGCCAGGCCTGAGGCAGTGAGGGCACGCAGCGCACTCATGGCGATGACATCGGTGGCACCGAACACCGCATCAAATGCACCACCCGTGCCGATGAAGGCGCGCATCGCTTCGTACGCCGTATCGGCTGTCAGGTGCGCAGTCACCAGATGCGGCAATGGGCGCAGTCGCGGCGCGCGCGCGAGTGCCAGGCGATAGCCCTCATAGCGCAAGCCGATCTCAGGTATGGCCGGGTCGCCGACAAAAACGATGCGCTTGCGCCCCAGGCGTATCAGATACTCCACTACTGCCATGGCGCCACCGACATTGTCGGTACCAACGGTGCAATATGACTGTGTCGGCAAATGACCACCCCACACTACCAGGGGTTTGTAAACCGGCGCCGCCGCCTCGAGCACCGCATGTTCGGTACTCTGACCGATGACGATGATGCCGTCGGCACGTTGACTGCCAATGAGATTGATGAGCCAATCATCCATTGGCGGCACGATTTTTTGCAGGAACATGCCGTAGCCGCGCTCGGTGATGGCATCGGCGAGATGACCGAGCATTTCCATGAAAAACGGATCGCTCAAGGGCTGGCTGGTTTCATGCGCGAGCGGAATGACTACACCCAACGTTTGCGTACGCTGCAGTCGCAGGTTGCGCGCCGTGGAATTAATCACGTAGCCGCGTTCGCGCGCCAGTCGTTGAATTTCCTCGCGCTTGCGCGCCGTAACCAATGGGCTGCCGGCCAGGGCGCGTGATACCGTAGAAGCCGAGACGCCGGCAAGGCGGGCGATATCGGACATCTTTGCCGGCGTCGTGCGTCGTCGCTTGTTCATGTTCGGCCGTACCTTTCGTTCAGGGCTCGCAAGCCTGAGGCCAGCTCGGCGCTCAGCGCACCCGCATGGCAACGCCACTGCCAGTTGCCCACCACGGTACCCGGTGTATTGAAGCGTGCCTCACTGCCCAATGCCAGCAGATCCTGTAGTGGCACCATCGCGAGCACGGCCACCGAGGCAATGGCCGCGCGCAGCAGCGCATCCGGCAGCCGCTCGCCATCGCATTCGAGGTAAGCCTCGGCGCGACGCGCGCTCCCGGCATCCAGCGACCGATACCAGCCGAGCGTCGTGTCATTGTCGTGCGTGCCGGTGTAGACCACCGCGTCGCGGGTAAAATTGTGCGGCAGGTGCAGATTGTCGCTGGCGCCATCAAAGCCAAATTGCAGCACGCGCATGCCGGGCAGCGAATACTGGCGCCGCAGCGCCTCGACGTCCGGGGTAATCTCACCGAGATCTTCAGCCACTA
The DNA here is from genome assembly GCA_049694695.1 of Steroidobacteraceae bacterium. Lineage (GTDB taxonomy): Bacteria > Pseudomonadota > Gammaproteobacteria > Steroidobacterales > Steroidobacteraceae > FEN-1191. Next base: position 6,163 of record JBAVRE010000202.1, read on the forward strand.
CCGGCAGGTCACCATGCTGTTCAAGCAGGCGTGCCAGCAGTGCCACGCCGGGCGCGCTGCGCCATTGACCGTCGCGCGCCGTAGGGGCGCCGGCCGGCACCGACCAGTACCCGGCCAGCCCGCGAAAATGATCGATGCGCAGCACATCGAAACGCGCCAGCTGGGCGGCGTAGCGTTGCCGCCAAAATATGAAATCATCGCGCTGTGCCTGCTCCCAGTCGTAGAGCGGGAAACCCCACAGCTGCCCGTCGGTGGAAAAATAGTCGGGCGGCACGCCCGCGAGCGCGGCCGGCTGGCCATCGGGCTGCAACTGAAACTGTTCGGGCTGCACCCAGGTGGCGACAGAATCGGGCGCTACGTAGATCGGCAGGTCGCCGAACAGGCGCACCCCGCGTTGGTGGGCGTAATCGCGCAGCGCCGACCATTGATGGGCAAATTGCCACTGCTCGACACGCAGTGCCTCCAGCTCGGCGGCCAGCGGCAGGCGCGCCACGGCCAGTGCCTGCGGATGGCGCTGGCTCAACTGCGAGGGCCAGGTCCACCATGGTGCACCGTGATGCGCTCGACTGAGCGCCATGTAGAGCACGTAGTCTTCAAGCCAGCTGGCCTGCGAACTGCAGAACTGCGCATACTGCACTCGCAGCGTGCCGGGATCTGGTGCTTCGCGCCAGTCGATCAGCGCCGGATTGCCCGCCTGGTCCGAGCGCACCCAATAGGGCGAGCCATCGGCGCCGACCGGTCCCAGCGGCAAAACCTGCCAGACGCTGCAGCCCGCCTGCACCAGCCAGTCGATGAATGCGCGCGCATCAGCGCCGAGATTTCCCTGGCTACCTGGCGTCGTAGGCAGCGCCGTGGGGTGCAGCAGCACGCCGCAACGGCGCCGATCGAGCACACTTAGACGCGCACTCACTCCTGGGCGCGCCGCATCACACCGCCGCCCTCGGGCGCACCGCGCCCTATGGAAATGGTATGCGCGAGCGCATCGGGCACCTCGCGTCCCAGCAGGCGATAAAGGCTGGCCAGCTGGTGCCGGAACAGCAGATCGAAGTCGCGCACCGCCTCGTACGGGTTGTAGTCACCGAACCACCAGAACCAATCGGAGCTCTCGCACAAGGCCAGCTGCCGCTCCACCCACTCGCGCTTGTGCGCTGGGAGCCGCCCGCTGGCAAGCACTTCATCGGTGGCAATCTTTGCCTGCACCAGCAGATCCCAGCCGGCATTCTTGTCGCGGTCGCCAATCCAGGTAGCCAGGGTGCCGTGCACCCAGCTGCCAGCCACGACTTTGGGCAGCACCGTGCACGGCAATGGGCGCTCGAGCAGGTCACCGAGCGTCGTGAGCTCGAGCAGCGGGTGATCGGCCAGCGCCGCGTACAGGCCTTTTAGAAAGTAATAGCCGTTGAATGGGTAATGCTCCCAGGCATTCTCGCCATCGAGCGCGATCAGGGCCATCGCGCCGGGTCGGCCCTCGGCCTGGAGTGCGACACGCTCGAGCTCTGCCACAAAGTGGCGCACGGCATCGTCGCCATGCCATTTCGAATAGGCAAAGCCAATCAGGTCGGAAAGTTCGTCGTGGCGAAAAAACAGCTTGAGATGGTGATCGGGCGTCTGCCACGCACCCAGTTCTGGCGCCAGTTCACTGGTGGCCGAACTGGTGGCGCTCAGGCAACCGCGCAGCACGCTGCCGCTGCTGGCCGCCCAGCGCAAACCGTGTGCTTCGATGATCTCCAGGGCGCGCGCACTGATCGCACCCTCGGAGGGCCAGCAGCCCACCGGCGCGCGGCCAAACACGCGGGTGAAGACCCGCAGCGCCTCGCGCATGTGCCAGGCCGCGCGCTCTTCACCGCCGGGATAGGCGGCGGCATGCGGCAGCGGCGCGGCCGGAATCGATTCACGCGCCGAATTGAAATCGATCAGCAACGGCAATATCGGGTGCGCGTACGGTGAGACCGCGAGTTCCACCTGGCCGCGTTCCGCCAGGGCACGATAGCGCGGCAACAGTCCGGCCAGCAGCTCGCCGATCAGTTCCAGCAATATGCGTCGATGCGTCGCCGTGAAATCGCGCTCACGGTCGATCAGCGCCGCAACCCGCAGGTCGCCGCGCTTGACGGTCTCGCCCAGCCAGGCCACGTGGTACCAGACCGCCAGATCACGCAGGTAATGATCCGACGCGTAGGCCACGGCCTCGCGCGTGCCGAGCGTGCCAGCCAGCGTCGCCAGCTGTGCATAGACCGGGTAACGACTGATCAGATGCTGGCGTTCGGCGCGCAGGCAGGCCTGCACGAGACTCAGGCGCGCGCCGGCTTCGATCGGCAGCGGCGCTTCCGAGAGCAGCGCCAGCACCGGATCGGGCAGCGCCTCGCCACGGCTCAGATGCGCGGTGACGCGCAGCGCCAGCTCTTCCAGCTGCTCGATGAGAATCGGTGCGAAGTTGACGACCGCGCGCGCGCGAGGATTGGCCTCGAGGTGCGCGGCCATGTCGACGTAGTCCTTGATCGCGTGCAGGTAAGTCCACGGCAGCACATACTCGCCGCTGAGCGGGTCGCGATACTGCGGCTGGTGCATGTGCCAGAACAGCACCACCGGAAAGCGCGGTGCGCCACTCATGCCGTGCTCGTCGCGCTCGTTGCTGTGGGATGCAGTTTTTCCTGGGTGACCAGCACCACGCCACCCTCAGTGATATGAAAGCGCGCGGCATCGGCAACCGGATCGACACCAATCTGCGTGCCGTCCGGCACTTCGCAGCCCTCATCGAGTATGGCCTTGCGAATGGTGCAGCCGGCGCCGATCTTGACGTTGGGCAGCACCACGGTGCGATAGACGCTCGAGCGCTCGTCAACATGCACATTGGAGAACAGCAGCGACTGATTGACGATCGCCCCCGAAATGATGCAACCCCCCGAAACGATGGAATTGATCGCCATGCCGCGCCGCCCGTCTTCATCGAGCACGAACTTGGCCGATGGCTGCTGCAGCTGGTAGGTCCAGATCGGCCATTCCTCGTCATACAGATTGAGCTCGGGGGCCACATGCACCAGCTCGAGATTGGCTTCGTAATAGGCATCCACGGTGCCGACATCACGCCAGTAATTCTGTGCGCGGGTTTTCACATCCGTGAACGGATAGGCGAACACCTGCAGATTTTCGATCGCCGGCGGAATGATATTGCGGCCAAAATCATGCTTCGAGTTGGGATCCCTGGCATCCTCCACCAGCAGCTTGTCGAGCAGCTTGCCGTTGAACACGTAGATGCCCATTGAAGCCAGCGCCACATCGGGCCGCCCGGGAATCGGCTCGGGCTGCTGCGGCTTCTCGGCAAACTTCGTGACCCGATTCCACTCGGTCACCGAAAGCACGCCGAATTCCCGCGCCTTGTCGCACGACACCTCCACCACGCCTACTGTGATGTCAGCACCCTTCTCGACGTGATAGGCGACCATCGGGCCGTAGTCCATCTTGTAGATATGATCGCCAGCCAGCACCAGCACGTGCTTGGGACGGAGGCTGCGGATCAGATCGAGGTTCTGAAACACGCAATCGGCTGTGCCCCGATACCAGTGCGCGCCAACCTGCTGCTGCGCCGGTACCACGTCGACGAATTCCCCGAATTCGCCCCGCAGGTAACTCCAGCCGCGCTGCACGTGCTGAATGAGCGACTGCCCCTTGTACTGCGTCATCAGGAAAATCTGGCGGATGCCGGAATTGACACAGTTGGACAGCACGAAATCGATGATGCGAAATTTGCCGCCAAAGGGCGTGGCCGGCTTGCAGCGATTGAGTGTCAGATCGTGCAGGCGCTCGCCGCGCCCGCCCGCCATGACTACCGCCAGGGCGCCGCTGGTAAGGCGGCTGACATAGCGACCGGAAGCAGCGCGCGGCGATTTCTTGGCCATGCAATCGATCTCTTTATGGGCTGTGCCGTGCAGTATAGTACCTGCTCAGATGAATTCGGGAACACACTGGACGGCGAATTTACAGGATGACCTGCGGCGCATTGCCGCCGGCATCCACCACGACCCCCATGGGGTACTCGGCGGCCATGAACGCGCCGGACTGTCTACTGTGTTGACCTACCTGCCCTCGTGCCAGGCCGCCCGTCTGGAGGGCCAGCTGGAGATGACCCGGCTGCCGGACGGCGATTTCTTCTATTGGCAGGGGCCGCGCGGCACCCTGCCGGTGCATTACCGGATCGGCTGGCGCGACAGTCAGGGTTACGATCATGAGCGCGTCGACCCCTATAGTTTTGCGCCCTGCTTCGGCACCAGTGATCTGACCGCGTTCAGCGGCGGCTACGAGGCTCGCGGCTGGCAGTTCCTGGGTGCACAGCTCCTGCAGATCGACGGCGTTAGTGGCGTGCGCTTTGCAGTCTGGGCGCCCAACGCCACACGCGTCAGCGTGGTCGGTCCGTTTAGTGGCTGGGATGGCCGGCGCTATCCGCTGCGCAGTCTTGGCGCCAGCGGTGTCTGGGAAATCTTCATTCCTGGCCTGGTGGCCGGCGAAGTCTACAAGTACGAGCTGCGCCATCGCGATTCCGAAACCCTGATGCTCAAGTGCGACCCTTACGCCCGCGCCAGCGAGCTGCGGCCCGCGACCGCGTCAATAGTCTGCGAAAGTCATTACCGCTGGGGCGATGCGGACTGGCTGCATGCGCGCCGCGAGCGTGACTGGCTGCACGCGCCGATGAGCATCTACGAGGTGCACGCCGGCTCCTGGCGCCGGCACAACGACGGGCGGTTCTACAGCTATCGGGAACTCAGCGCCGAACTCATTCCTTACGTGCGCGAGCTCGGCTTCACGCACATTGAGCTGCTGCCCATCACCGAACATCCGCTCGACGATTCCTGGGGCTACCAGACCACCGGCTACTTTGCCCCCACCAGCCGTCACGGCGCGCCGGACGATCTGCGCTACTTCATCGATCAATGCCACCAGGCCGGCATCGGCGTGCTGCTCGATTGGGTGCCGGGACACTTTCCGCGCGATGCCCATGGCCTGGCGCGCTTCGACGGCGCCGCCCTGTACGAATATGAAGATCCGCGCAAGGGCGAACATCGTGACTGGGGCACGCTGATCTTCAACTACGAGCGCCACGAAGTGCGCTCATTCCTGCTCTCCAGTGCCTGCTACTGGCTGGAGGAATTCCACTTCGATGGCCTGCGCGTCGACGCCGTGGCCTCGATGCTCTACCTTGATTTTGGCCGCCAGGGTGACTACGTGCCCAACCGTCACGGCGGCCGCGAGAATCTGGAGGCGATCGAATTTCTCTCCTCGTTGAATGCCACCACTCACGCGCGCAATCCCGGCACCGTGATCATCGCCGAGGAATCGACCGACTGGCCGAAGGTCAGCCGCCCTACCAGCGATGGCGGGCTCGGCTTCAGCATGAAGTGGAACATGGGCTGGATGCACGACACGCTGGGCTATTTCGCGGAAGACCCGCTTTATCGTCAGCACCATCATAACAAGCTCAGTTTTGGGCAGATGTACGCCTACAGCGAGAATTTCGTGCTGCCCTTCTCGCACGATGAAGTGGTGCACCTGAAACGCTCACTGCTGGGGCGCATGCCCGGCGATCGCTGGCAACAGCTCGCCAACCTGCGCCTGCTCTACACCTATATGTGGGCCTTCCCCGGCAAGAAGCTGCTGTTCATGGGCGACGAGTTTGCCCACCCCTGGGAATGGAATTTCCGGGTCGCGCTCCCCTGGTGGCTCACCGATCACGCCGAACACCAGGGCGTGCGGCGCGCGCTCGGCGATCTCAACCGGCTGTACGTGCAACGCCCGGCGCTGCATCGCTTCGAATTTGAACCGCGCGGGTTTTCCTGGCTCGATTGCAACGATGCCGCGCATTCCACGCTGAGTTTTGCGCGCTGGTCGGAAGATCAGCACGTGGTGGTGGCGCTCAATTTCACGCCTGTGCCGCGTCCCGGGTTTCGCCTCGGCGTGCCGCACGGCGGCCACTATCGCGAGCTGTTCAATTCAGATTCGGGATACTACGGCGGCGGGAATCTCGGCAATGGCGCTGGTGCCGAGGCCAGCGATACCGCCTGGCACGGCCAGCCACACTCCATCGTGATCAATCTGCCGCCGCTGGCGGGAGTCATCTTCGCGCCGGCTTGAGACTCAGGCGTCGGCGCGCAGCGCCCGTGGCAGCGCGGCCAGGAACCGATCGACCTCGCGATGCACGCCAATCGTCACGCGCGCCCAGCTGTCGTAGCCATCGAAATGGCGCCCGACCTTGATCCCGGCGGCGAGCATGTGATCCTGGAACCGCTTCAGGGGCCCGCCGGTGTCAAAGAACACAAAATTGCCCTGCGCGTCGGTCCGCTGCAGCCCCAGCCGGTCGAGCGTGGCGTGCACACGCGCACGATCGCCGACCAGCGCGGCACGGGTGCGGTGCTGGAACGTATGATCATTGAAGCTCGCTATCGCGGCCGAGAGCCCGGTGGTGTTCGGCCAGGTGAGCGACAGCGCGGCAAGACGCGGCGCGAGCGCCGGCGGCGCGACGGCGTAACCGATCCGCAGTCCTGCCAGCCCGTGCAGCTTCGAAAACGTGTGCAGCACGAGCAGGTTGGGAACGTCTTTCACCAGCCCCGCGAGCGTCGCCACGCCCGGCCGATCGACGAAGTCCATATACGCTTCGTCGACGACCACCGTGCAATCGGTGGGCACCGAGCGTACGAAGGCCTCCAGCGCCGCGCGCGTGACCGCGGTGCCGGTAGGGTTGTTGGGGTTGCAGACATAGACGAGGCGCGTGAGGTCCGTGACCGCAGCGCGCATCGCCGCGAGATCGTGACCATGGCTGCCATCCGGCGCGACCCAATGCACCTTCATGCCGAGTTTCGCGGCAAATTCCGGCAGCTCTTCAAAGGTTGGTCGCGAGGCGACGAGCTCGCCACCGGCAGCGGTCGTCATGGCAAGCAGCCCCGCCATCTTGAGCAGCTCGCCCGAGCCTGCGCCGATTACGATCTGGGAGCTCGCCACGCCTTCGTGCGCGGCCAGCTGGGTCGTCAGGGTGGCGATGGTCGCGGCCGCATAGCGCGGCGCGTCGGCTACACTTGCAAGAATTGCCTGGCGGGCAGCCGGAGATGGGCCGTAGGGATTCTCGTTGCTGTCGAGCCGAATCAGGCTCGACCGGTCTGCCGAAGTGCCCGGCGCCGCAGCAACCACACTGGCAGGGAGCGGCGCCAGGAAGGCCGCAGCGCCGAACAATGCTTCGCGGCGTGTCAGACGCAGCCCGGCATAGGAAGCCGTGTCGTCAATGGTGGTAAGCAGTGTGGCACCCATGGGCGTCTCCTCGGAAACAGGCCTGAACGCTAGCACACTGTGCCATCGGGGCACACGTCCTACAAGCGCTTGATCAGCCCCATCTCCAGCGGATGCCCCTGCAGCGCATGTTCAGGCCGCACGCGAAACTCCAGCTCAAACTGACCGGAAGTCGGCGGCTCGGCGTCGAGCGCGAATACCTGCGTGCCATCGCCACCGGTCTCACCGGTTGGCGCCAGCCTGACGCGCCACAGGTCGTCACCTTCGTTGCGACGAAAGGACGCCAGCGGCGGCCACTCGGCGCGCACCCGCGGCAGTGAGCGGCGCGCGACAAATTCCACGGCCACATCGGCCGGCGTCAAGCCATTGAGGGCCACCGCGATCCGCTGCGTGAAGCGCCCGCCGCGCTGCATTTCTCGCGCCGCCGGCGCCAGCTCGCGCAGTGCCACGCCGCCCCAGGCCCGGTGCACCCGCTGCTTCCACGCGGCGAGCGCACGCGCGCCGGCATCCGCCTGCGCCACGAGCTGCGCATGCTGAGCTGCCGCCGGGCGGTAAAACCCCCGGTCGTAGTCGCCGATCATGCGCCGCATGTTGAGCTGCGGAATCACCGTCATCATGGCGCGCCGGCAGCGGCGCACCCACTCGGGCGAATAGCCATGCGCGCCGCGCGCGTAGTACAACGGCACGACTTCCTCTTCCAGGGTATCGAGCATCAGATCGGCATCGAGCGCATCGCGACGCTCGGCGTCCTGCGCCTGCGCGCCGGGCATGCCCCAGCCGTTGGTGCCGTCCCAGGCCTCGGCCCACCAGCCGTCCAGAATGCTCAGGTTCAGCCGGCCGTTGATCGCCGCCTTTATTCCCGAGGTGCCGCTCGCTTCCAGCGGTGCAATCGGATTGTTGAGCCAGACGTCGACGCCCGAGACCAGCCAGCGCGCCAGTTCGATGTCATAGTCTTCAAGAAAAACCACATTGCCTGCGAATTCGTGGCTGAGCATGAGCTGCTTGATCTCGCGCACGATCTGCTGCCCGGGTTGATCGGCGGGATGCGCCTTGCCGGCAAACAGGAACAGCACCGGATGCTCGCTGCCATCGATCAGCCGCGCCAGGCGCGCGCGATCGCGCAGCAACAGCGCCGCACGCTTGTAGGTGGCGAAGCGACGCGCGAAGCCGAGCGTCAGCACATCCGGCCGCTGCGGGTCGAGCAGGCGCGTGATGTGGCGCAGCTCGGCCACACTCAGGCCGCGATTGGCGTACTGGCGGCGCAGGCGCTCGCGCACGCCGGCGAGCATGCGCGCTTTCACGTCCTGAGCAGTCTGCCAGAACAGTTGCTCCGGGATGCGCTCGAGCCCCTGCCAGAACACCGCATCGTTGAGGCGCTCGCGCCAATCCGCCCCCAGCTGCGTATCGAAGAAACGGCTCCAGGTCTGTGCCAGAAAGGTGGGCACGTGCACACCATTGGTCACATAGCCGACCGGATTCTCGGCGACCGGCACATCGTTCCAGTGATCGGCACACAGCTTCGCGGACACGCGCCCGTGTATGCGACTGACGCCATTCACGCGGCGTGCGCCCGCCAGCGCCAGGCGCGTCATGTTGAAACCATGACCGCCGTTGGGTGCGCGACCCAGTTGCACGACGCGCTCGAATGGCAGGCCTGCTTCCTGCAGGTAGCCGCTGAAGCAGCTGCTGAACAGGCCGTCATTGAAGACGTCATGACCGGCCGCGACCGGCGTATGCGTGGTGAATACGCACTGTGGCGCCGCCGCCTCGAGCGCCGCATCGAAGTCGAGACCACGCGCCTGCCCTTCGCGCAGCAATTCGAGAATCAGAAAGGCCGCGTGCCCTTCGTTGATATGCCAGACCGCCGGCTGCAGCCCGAGTGCGCGCAACACCCGCACGCCGCCGATGCCGAGGATCATTTCCTGGCGTATGCGCACGCCCTCATCACCGCCGTAGAGCCGATGGGTGATATCGCGATCTTCGGCATTGTTCCCGGCGCAGTTGGAATCGAGCAGATAGACGGCGATGCGCCCGACCTGCGCGCGCCAGACGCGCGCCACGACATCGCGTCCCGCGATGCGTACCGTCACGTGCAGGCGCGCCCCGCTCGCATCGTTGACCGCCTCGACCGGCAGATCGCGCGCATCGGTGTCGGCGTATTCGGCATGCTGCGATCCATCGCCGTCGACATGCTGGGTAAAGTATCCCTGTCGATACATCAGGCCGACAGCGATGAAATTCATCCGCTCGTCGCTGGCCGCCTTGCAGTAATCGCCGGCCAGCACACCCAGGCCGCCGGAGTAGATGGGAAAGCTTTCATGAAAGCCGTATTCCGCGCAAAAGTAGGCAACCAGGGGCTGATCGGCGCGCGGCGGCGCCTGCACATAACTGTCGAGGTACTCAACGACCTGACGGTATCGCTCGACGTAAATCGGGTCGCCTGCTGCCCGATCCAGGCGCGTCTGATCGAGACAGCGCAACATCAGGCGCGGGTTGCGCTCCACCTGCTCCCAGAGCTCAGGATCGAGATCCTGGAACAGCGCCCGCGCCGGGCGATGCCAGCTGAAGAACAGGTTGGCGGCCAGTTCAGGCAGGCGCTGCAAGGCAGCGGGAATGGCCGAGGTGACTTCGAGGATCTGCATGGGCGCGGAGTTTATCAGCACAAATAAGGCTGCGGCTCGCCTTTAGGGGCCTCCGGGGTGCCTGGATCAGGTGCCTTGCATTTCCTTTGGACGATATTTACCTTACATTGCCTCAATGCAACCGGCACGGCCAATTCAACTTTCATGACGAGCACCGCCGCCGCAGAGATCTGATGGGCCGTTATCGCGACCACCCAATGGCTCTTGCTCCCGCCAGAACGCTGTGTGTACTTGCATTGGCCATGGCTGCAGGTGCGGCGTGCTCGCCGCAGCAACCCGCAGCAGGCGCGCCCCCGACGCCGAGCGCCAGCTGCCTGCCCGGCGAGCGTGGCTTCCTGCGCCTCAGCCTGCGCGGCGCCATCGATCAGGATCTCGACTGGCGCGGCACAGGTCTGCAGTGTGAAGGCGGCGCGCGCCCGGCCGGCAACGGACTGCGCGTGAGCTTTGCGGGGCCCGCGAATGAGCAGGGATCGAGACTGCGCATCGTATTCGGCGTCGCCGCGCACCCCGGCGTGCGCGCGTCGGCCCAGCTGCCTACGAACATCACCGTCATAGCCGAGGGTCAGGGCCAGCTCTACGCCACGCAGGGCGATGGCAAGTGCCAGGTGGAATCGCTGGTGCAACAGGCGCTGGTGACGTCGACACCGGAGCCGCAGTGGCGCAGCCGTGGCCATGACTACCGCATTGCTGCGCGCGGCTACTGCGTCGACCCGGCCACCACTCTTGACGGCAGTGGCCGGCTCTACATCAATCGCTTCGATTTCGCAGGCGTAGCCCGCTTCGAGGACAATGACCTTGAGGTGAGGAGCGAAGCACATGCCAATGCGCCCTGAAGGAAGGCCCGGCAATTATCGCCAGCCCAGGTGCGGCGCAATGTTCGCACTGGCGTTCTCGTTGTGCGCGCTGCTGCCAGGTAACGCCGCGCCCGCAGTGGAGTCCCGCGCCGCTGAAGCAATCGAGTCGTATCCACAATCAGCGCTGGAAATCCGCAGCAGCCGGGGCCGGCAGTGGTTCAACATCCGCATCGCCGACAGCGCAGCCCGCCAGGAACAGGGCCTGATGTTCGTGCGCTCCCTGCCTGCCGATGAGGGCATGCTGTTCCCGCAGGCCAGGCCGCGCGTCATGGCTTTCTGGATGAAAAACACCGTGATCCCACTCGACATTCTCTTCATCACCGCGCGCGGCCGCATCGCCTGCCTGCGTGAGCAGGCCAGGCCACTGTCGCTCGATCTGATCGGCTGCGACCAGGCTGTCAAGGCGGTACTGGAAATCGGTGGCGGCGAGGCGGAAAAGCGCGGCATTCGCGTCGGCGATCTGGTGAGGCACGCGGTGTTTCGCCGCTAGAATGGCTCGCGGTTCGGCCCCTGGCTACGCGTGTGCGCAACGCACGGGTTACGGTGTATAGCCAAAGTGTTTCACCCATGGTTCAAGTATTGGCAATACCGGGGCCAGGTGCGTGGCGTAGCGGCGCCACTGGCCTATGCCTGCGGTATTGAGCCCGCGCGCGAGCTGGGCGGTACTGGGTGTCAGGGCGGCGCGTTGCTGTGTGCGCACGGCGAAATCGCCCATCGCTGGCAGCCACTCGAGACCGAGGAATGCGCAGACCTGCTGTATCGCTGGCTCAAAGTCTTCGACCAGGCGCTCATGTGCCACCATGCAGACGTCCTGGGGTAATACGATGGCAAGCCGCTCAGCGAGACGCATGACGGCATCGTAGTATTGCGCCCCGCGTTCGAGGGACAGTAGCTCATACATCGGTGCGCTCATCCGGAAACGGCGTCGATAACAACTCAACACCACATCGCGCGGATCCCGGCAGGCGAACACGATTTTGGCATCTGGAAACAGCCGGGCAATCAACGGCAACTTGAGCGTATTGAGCGGGTGCTTGTCGACGAATATCTTGCCAGCAACGTCAACGCCAGCATCGGCGACCAGCTTCCAGTAGGCCTGTCGAAATGGCTGCAAGTCACGGACGCCGGCCCGCGACAGGCGATCAAAGCCCCCGGCATCACCCATGAATTCGCGGACCGCGGCGATCAGCGATTCATTTTCCTCGAGGCTGACTACTCCCGGGTGCCCCTCGAGCACGACCTCGAGCAGCGTGGTTCCTGATCGTGGGAAACCCAGGAGAAATACGTGGCTGCGGATTCCAGGTGACTGTGCCGGGTCGGTGGCACGGGTGTTCCAGTCGCTCGCCTTTTCCCGCTCGAAGTAGTGGGTCATCGCACGCACATAGTCGAGCGCACTCTGCCCTGAGGCGAAACGCGCCGCGTGTATGCTGCGGAGCGCCTCGTTACAGCTCGTATAAGCCGCGAAGGCGTCAGCTACGCGGCCCTGCGCATCGAGTACGTCACCGAGGAGTCCCGTAGCGTACGCGCGGTCGACAGGATCGAGCCCGGCGCCGGACATGAGCGCGCGCAGCCGCAATTCGGCCTGGTCTGTAACGCTCTCACCCAGGTCTGCCATCGCGAGGGTCATTACCGCATCAGGGAAGTTTGGCGCCCCGACCAGCGCCTGCTCGGCCCAGCTGCGGGCCTCGGCGTAGCGCCCACGACGACTGGCAATGTGCGCGAGGCCGGCCATAGCCACGCTTTGTGCGGGATCGAGTGCCAGGGCACGCCGGTAACTCGCTTCCGCTGCGGTAATAGAACCCAGGGCAAGCAGGGCCGCACCCCAGTTCGTGTGCCCGAAGGCCTGGGAAGGATCTATAGCCAGGAGCGCGGCAAAGTGGGTCAGGGCTTCAGCCGGCCGGTCAAGCCGCAGCAGGCACAAGCCTAGTGCGTTGCGCACACCGATATCACGAGGATCAAATTTGACGGCCCGACTCAGGAGGCTCACTGCCCCCAAAAGGTCTCCGTCGCGCTCGAGGCCCAGAGCGATGACGTTGAAGAGCAGCGGGTGCTCCAGGCCACTCTCGAGAGCGGGCTGTGCGAGTGCCCTGGCCACCGCGAAATCCCCGCTTTGCGCGGCACTGTGCACTGCCCGCAGCACTGCCAGGTCAGCTTCCCGGTCGCGTGGCATGCCATCGCGCTCCTGGCAAAAAAAGACGGCGGGCCGAAGCCCGCCGTCATAGTTTCAACGTCGCGTCTTGCTTAGAACTGCACGGTCAGCGTGCCAAATATGTACCGACCCAGCGTGTCATAGGTCTGGGAGTACACGTTGCCGTTGCAACCGGAGCAGTTCGAGGAACCAACAATCGGCGGGCTCTTGTCCAGCACGTTGTTGATACCCAGGCGGAAGTTGGCTGATTTGGAGAATTCGATCGAGCCATTGACGTCCAAGTAGTTGATCGCCTTGATTTTGGCATCCGTGCTGGAAACGAAACCGTTCGCCACCGCGGTAGCGGGATCAACACCCCCATTCAGATTCACGTTCGGGCTCAGACTGTCCACCGTGACTGAATCCAGGTGGCGCCATGCCAGCCCAAGGTCCAGACCGTGCCACGGGGTTGACCATGTCGCCCGCAGCGTGTGCCGCCATTTGTACAGCGGCGCATTGACGTTGGCGTTGCAGCTGTTGCCGTAGTAACCGGCACAATCAAACTTCGTGTCTGGTTGCGACTGGAGCGACGTGATTTCGTATTTCTGGAGACGTGTACCCACCAGGCCAACATTCATCTTGCCAAACGAGCCCATGGCAAACCTGTAGGACAAGTCGAGGTCCACGCCCGACGTGCGCAGCGCACCCTGATTAGCCAGCGGATCATCGATGTTTGCGGTCGGCGATATCCACAAGGAGCCGTTGACGTCACGGTGGATACGATCGCAGAGCAGGCCATTGTTCGAGCACAGTTGCTGGACAGTCTCGGGGCCAATGCGCTGGATCGTGTCCTTGATCTCTATGTCGAAGTAATCGATTTGCGCACGGAAGCCTTGCAGGAACGAGGGTGTCCAGCCAACGCCGAACGACTTGGTCGTCGCGGTCTCGGGCTTCAGAGTCGGATCACCACCGATTCGACCGTTGTACTGAGCCGCGGGGTTCGGATCAATGTTGCCGTACTGCGCCGCCGAGACGCCCTGCGCCAGGCACTGCGCGGCCGTAAAGGCGGGGGCGCCACCGGAACAAAAGTCACTACTACCATCAAGGCCGATGAATCGCGGCTGGAACAGTTCCTGGGCATTTGGTGCGCGCACGGCCCGCGCCCAGCTGCCGCGCAGTCGGATGTCATGGGTCGGTGACCACTCCAGACCAAACTTGTAGGTTCCGGTTGTGAAACCGAGCGAGTAGTCGGAGTAGCGATAACCCGTTTCGAACGCCAGTGCGTAAGCGCCTGGCTTCTCGTCAATGAGCGGGACCCGGGACTCGAGGAACAACTCGCGGGTCGTGACGGTACCATTCACCGGTGGGGTCGGTGAGCCCTGGCCCGCAGCATCGCCCAACTGGTACTCGAGGTCGGGGACCAATGAGGTCTCGAGTGTCGACCGAGAGACGCCGACGTTGATTTTTACGCCCGAGCTGGCAGTCGGCAATTGCACGCCATACTTACCGAGATCGCCGGTCGTCTCAATGCTCAGGATTTTCTGCTGGGCTTCACCACGTTGCACTAGCGGAGTGCTGATGTAGTTGAGTGCTCCAGGCGTCACGCTGTTGCGCTGGAAGATGTTGTAGGGCACGCAGGTGGGATCGCTGCCAAGAACTACCGATCTGCAGACGGTGTTACCCGCGCCGTCAACCACCGCGTCCAGGGCGTTGGCTAAGCGCGATATCGAGACGTCATTCTGATAGTCCTCGGACAACTGCGCGATTGAAAACTGCGCGTAGAAGTCGTAGGTCCAGGCGTCGTTGACCTTGCCCTTGCTGCCAGCGACCAGTCGGAAATTCGAGTGTTCCAGATCGTCCTGCCGCGCGTTGCCCTCGACGTTGCGCCGGCCGACGAGCAGGTATATGTCTTGCGCCGGATCGGCTACGCCACCGCACCACTGGGTGACCATGCTGGTCGAAAAGTATGGGTTGGCACAGTTCACCCGGTAGGGGCCCGTACCATAGAAAGCGCCTGACGGGGCGATCTGCGAAACGGTGCGGTCATTCACGTATTGCAGCTCGGTGTAGACGTCTGCGTGCTCGTTGAACTCGTAGTGCGCCAGCGCGCCGGCTGTCCAACGTGTGTCAGGACGCTGGTAGTAGTTTAGCGGACCGAAGTTGTAGCGGGCGGAATTGCCGAACGGAACCAGCTGGTTATTCGCATCGAGCGTCCGGCTGCCGCCGATATTCACTCCGGTGGCGCTCACTTGTCGGAAGCGCCCGGGAACCGACGTCGACGACCCGGCTACGCCAAAAGTGTTTGGCGGAGCTGAGCCCGAGCTGGTGGCATAACCGGAGCCGAGCGAGACAGCACTAAAATCGTACTGGTCCTGCAGCACCGCGGCAACTTTGCGATAGGTTGCGAAGGCCGTTAAGTTGCCTTTACCGTCGGGAGCATTGAAGCCCATCATGACCGACATGTCCCGGGTCTGACCACCGGTGGTGTACGCCGGGGCCTCCGGGAAGGTCGTGCCGTATGTGTCGTTCCACGACCTCAGGGCATCGCCTACGCCCTGCGGGTTGTCGTTATGGTGCTGGTTGAAGGCGTAGCTGCTGGTGAACTTGATGCCCTCGAAATGGTTATTCAGGGTGAAGTTCACGACGCCCGCCACGGCGTCGGCGCCGTAGGCGGACGAGGCGCCGCCGGTCAGCACCTCGACACGTTCAATCATATCGTTGGGAATCATGTTGAGATCGGAATCGCTCAACGGGCCACCGGGGCCGAGGCGGCGGCCATTGACCAGAACCAGTGTGCGCTTGGGCAGCAGGCCACGCAGGTCAACGTTGGCCGTGCCGTCCGAGCCGTTCGAGATCGCTGCACCCTGCGAGGCAAAAACCTGCGGAAGCTGATTGAGGACGTCCTCAATACGGGTCGCGCCACTCTGCTTCAACTCTAGCGGCGAGATCGCGATCACCGGGCTGATTGATACCTGGTTTGGGGCCGAGGCAATGCGCGTACCGGTAATGATGACCTCTTGCAGCGCGGTATCCTGGGTTGCGGTCTCGGCCGCGGTCTGGGCATTGGCGACGCCGATAACAGCCGCCGCGCCTCCGGCAATTGCCAGGCGTACAGCCATCCGCAATTGAGCATTCCCGCCATGACTTGTATTTCGCATATTAAATAGCTCCCCGAAATTGGACTGTCTGTTGTTAGGTTGGCAACGCAGGATGTAATTGAGAGCCATTCCGTTCACCGCGTATCGCGATGAATACACCGCAACATCGCTGCGGCTCCCATCCTAATGAACGCTCTTGAGGTCCCCGAATGCCTTTCGCAGATTGCAAATATAACAGGTTGTCCGAGCTTCGCAACAGCCATTGCTGCCTGGATTACAGGCAGCATCCCTGGTTCACTGCAAGCCATAATGC
>JBAVRE010000203.1:0-11797 GCA_049694695.1 Steroidobacteraceae bacterium
GTCGAAGAAGGTGTCGACAAGCCGCGCCCGAAGGTGCTGTTTGAGCCGGGACAGGTGGTGCGCGTCACGCACGGCCCGTTCAACGATTTCAATGGCGTGGTTGAGAGCGTCAACTACGAAAAGAACCGGGTGCAGGTGGCGGTGCAGATTCTGGGCCGCTCGACACCGGTTGAGCTGGATTTTTCGCAGGTCGAAAAGGTCTGACGCAGCGCTGTTGCCCGTGTCGCCCGGTTTGGCGGTCAATTTTGGGGAGCCTCACGGCGTTTGCACCCATAGGAGTCGATGAGTCATGGCTAAGAAAGTACAAGGGTACGTAAAGCTGCAGGTGCCGGCGGGTTCCGCCAATCCCTCGCCGCCGATCGGCCCGGCCCTCGGTCAGCAGGGCGTGAACATCATGGAGTTCTGCAAGCAGTTCAATGCGCAGACCCAGAAACTCGAGAAGGGCCTGCCGATTCCGGTGGTGATCACCGTCTATTCGGATCGCTCCTTCACCTTCATCATGAAGACGCCGCCGGCCGCGGTGCTGATCCTCAAGGCGATCGGCATCGAAAAAGGCAGCGGTACGCCGAACACCAACAAGGTGGGCAAGATCACGCGCAAGCAGCTTGAAGACGTGGCCCGAGCCAAGACCCCCGATCTCACTGCCGCTGATCTGGAAGCTGCCGTGCGCACCATTGCCGGTAGCGCGCGCAGCATGGGCGTTGAAGTGGAGGGCCTCTGACATGCCAGCGTTAGCCAAACGGATGAAAGTGTGGAAGGAAAAACTTCCACCCGGCAAGCAGTACGCGATCGACGAGGCGCTCAAGCTGGTCAAGGAATTCGCCACGGCGAAGTTCGCCGAGTCGGTCGATGCGGCTGTGAATCTGGGCATCGACGCCAGCAAGTCCGACCAGCAGGTGCGCGGCTCGACCGTGCTGCCGCATGGCATAGGCAAGAGCGTGCGCGTCGCGGTTTTCACCAGTGGCAAGAACCAGGAAATCGCCCGTGCTGCCGGCGCCGACATCGTCGGCCTGGAAGACCTGGCCGAGAAAGTGAAGGCCGGTGAAATGAATTTCGACGTCGTCATTGCCAGCCCGGATGCCATGCGCGTCGTCGGTCAGCTCGGCCAGATCCTGGGTCCGCGCGGCCTGATGCCGAATCCAAAAGTGGGCACCGTGAGCCCCGATGTGGCCACGGCGGTGAAAAATGCCAAGGCGGGCCAGGTACGTTACCGCGTCGACAAGGCCGGCATCGTGCATTGCACGATCGGCAAAGCCAGTTTCGACATCAGCGCGCTCAGGGAAAACCTGATGGCGCTGATTGCCGACCTGCAGAAGGCCAAGCCAGCCGCTGCCAAGGGCATCTATCTCA
The DNA here is from genome assembly GCA_049694695.1 of Steroidobacteraceae bacterium. Classification (GTDB taxonomy): domain Bacteria; phylum Pseudomonadota; class Gammaproteobacteria; order Steroidobacterales; family Steroidobacteraceae; genus FEN-1191. The sequence goes on from JBAVRE010000203.1 coordinate 1,351, forward strand.
AGCGCGTGACACTGTCCTCGACCATGGGTCCGGGCATTGGCGTGGATCACTCGACGCTGAGCAGTTGAGAGGAATCAATTTTCGATTTTGGTGCGGGTCAGCGGGCCGTGTGAACGGCGCAATGACTTCCATCGAAGACCGCAGGCGGGCCGCGTGGCCCTTAATGGTCGCCTGCGCAGGTGGTGAAAGCAGCCAGGAGTTTTTCTGTGGCTGTCGATCACTGTCAGGGACGGATTGGCGTCGTAGGACGCCGGATCCGAGTTGTGGTTCGACAACCAGGAGGTGCGCGCAATGCCACTGAATCTGGATGACAAGAAGGCGCTGGTCGCGGAGGTCAATGCAGTGGCGGCGAAAGCGCAGTCACTGGTGGCCGCCGAATACCGTGGACTCACGGTGGGCCTGATGACCGAACTGCGTGCCAAGGCACGCGGCTCCGGTGTGTACATGCGTGTGATCAAGAACACGCTGGCACGCCGGGCCGTGGCTGGCACTGCATTCGAGAACATCGGACCGGTGCTCAAAGGACCGCTGGTGCTGGCTTTTTCGAAGGACGATCCGGGCGCTGCGGCGCGCGTGATCAAGGCCTTCGCGAAGGATCACGACAAGCTGGTGACCATGGCCGTATCGCTTGGCGGGCAATTGTTGCCCGGCAAGGATCTGGACAAGGTGGCCAGCCTGCCGACGCGCGATCAGGCGCTCGCCATGCTGATGGGTGTCATGAAGGCCCCCATGCAGAAACTGGTGGGTACGCTGGCCGCGACGCCTTCGAAACTGGTGCGCACGCTCGCTGCGGTGCGCGACCAGAAACAGGCGGCCGCCGGCGCATGAGTTGCAGATAAATTCCGACCAATAATTTTTGAGATTTCAGGAGACGACAATGGCTGTTTCGAAAGACGAGATTCTGGACGCGATCGCCAAGATGAGCCTCATGGACGTGGTCGAGCTGATCACCGACATGGAAAAGAAGTTTGGCGTGACCGCAGCGGCCCCGGTGGCGGCGGCGGCGGGTGGTGGCGCGGCGGCTGCGGCCCCGGTTGAGGAGCAGACCGAGTTCACGGTCACTCTCAAGGAATACCCGGCTGACAAGAAAGTCACCGTCATCAAGGTGGTGCGCGAACTCACGGGCCTGGGGCTGAAGGAAGCCAAAGACCTGGTCGAGGCCGTGCCCTCGGTGGTGAAGGATGCGGTCAGCAAGGCCGATTCCGAGACCATGAAGAAGAAGCTGGAAGAAGCTGGTGCCAAGGTAGAAATCAAATAGTCGCAGGTACCGCACCGCGGTGTGCGCCGCGGCGCCTCCTGGGCTCATGCCCCGGCGGCGTCGCAGCGCGCGCGACTTTTTCCCGTAGCTAGAGGGTTCAGACGATGGCTTACTCCTTCACTGAGAAAAAGCGCATTCGCAAGGATTTCGGCAAGCAGCCGGGAATTCTGAATGTGCCGTATCTGCTGGCCATCCAGCTCGATTCCTATCGCAGCTTCCTGCAGGCCGACACGGCCGAAGAAGCCCGCGCGGAACGCGGCCTGCATGCCGCATTCAAGAGTGTATTCCCGATTTCCAGCTATTCGGGCAACGCGACACTCGAGTACGTCAGCTACCGGCTCGGCGAGCCGGTGTTCGACGTGAAGGAATGTCAGCTGCGCGGTCTCACCTATGCCGCGCCGCTGCGCGTCAAGGTGCGCCTCATCGTGCTCGACAAGGAAGCGCCCGGCGCCAAGAAGCCGGTCAAGGACGTGCGCGAGCAGGAAGTCTATCTGGGCGAGCTGCCGCTCATGACCGACAACGGCACTTTCATCGTCAACGGCACCGAGCGGGTCATCGTCTCGCAGCTGCATCGCTCGCCCGGCGTGTTCTTCGATCACGATCGCGGCAAGAGCCACTCATCCGGCAAGCTGCTGTTTTCGGCGCGCATCATTCCCTATCGCGGCTCGTGGCTCGACTTCGAGTTCGATCCGAAGGACTGCGTGTTCGCCCGTATCGACCGGCGCCGCAAGCTGCCGGTGTCGATCATCCTGCGTGCGCTCGGCATGAACGAGACCGAAATTCTCGACATCTTCTTCGAGAAGAACGCTTTCGACGTCAGCCGTGACACCGTGGCCATGGAACTGGTGCCGCAGCGCCTGCGCGGCGAGACCGCCAGCTTTGAGATCCGGGTCGGCACCCAGGTGATCGTCGAAGAGGGCCGGCGCATCACCGCGCGCCATGTGCGCCAGCTCGAAGACCTGGGCGTGCATCAGCTGACCGTGCCACGTGAGTATCTGTATGGCAAGGTGCTGGCACACGATGTCGTCAATGGCGATACCGGCGAGATCATCGCCAAGGCCAATGAAGTACTGACCGCGCTCAGCGCCGAGAAGCTGATTGAAGCCGGCATCACGCGCATCAACACTCTCTATGTGAACGATCTGGACCGCGGCGCGTTCATTTCCGACACGCTGCGCATTGATCCGACCAAGACGCGCCTCGAGGCGCTGGTCGAAATCTATCGCATGATGCGTCCCGGTGAGCCGCCGACCAAGGATGCTGCCGAGAACCTGTTCAACAACCTGTTCTTCAACAACGAACGCTACGACCTTTCGGGCGTTGGCCGCATGAAGTTCAACCGTCGGGTCGGCCGCAAGGAAATCACCGGCTCCAACGTACTGTCGAAGGAAGATATCCTCGACGTGCTCAAGGTGCTGATCGATATCCGCAACGGCAACGGCACGGTCGACGACATCGATCACCTCGGCAACCGCCGGGTGCGCTCGGTGGGCGAGATGGCCGAGAACGCCTTCCGCGTCGGCCTGGTGCGCGTCGAGCGCGCCGTCAAGGAGCGCCTGACGATTGCCGAATCCGAGCCGCTGATGCCGCAGGAGATGATCAATGCCAAGCCGGTGGCCGCTGCCGTCAAGGAATTCTTCGGCTCTTCGCAGCTCTCGCAGTTCATGGACCAGAACAACCCGCTCTCCGAAGTCACGCACAAGCGGCGTGTTTCGGCGCTTGGACCTGGCGGCCTGACGCGCGAGCGCGCCGGCTTCGAAGTGCGTGACGTGCACACCACGCATTACGGGCGCGTGTGCCCGATCGAAACGCCGGAAGGCCCGAATATCGGCCTGATCAATTCGCTCTCCGTCTACGCGCGCACCAATCAGTATGGCTTCCTCGAGACGCCGTACCGGCGGGTCGAGAACAGCCGCGTCACCGACAAGATCGATTACCTCTCGGCCATCGAAGAGGGCGAGTTCGCGATTGCGCGCGCCGACGCCAAGATCGATGCCAAGGGCATGCTGCACGACGAACTGGTGTCCTGCCGCATGCAGAGCGAATTCACCCTGATGAATCGCGAACGCATCAACTACATGGACGTCAGTCCCAAGCAGATCGTCTCGGTGGCGGCCTCGTTGATTCCATTCCTCGAGCACGACGACGCCAACCGCGCGCTCATGGGTTCGAACATGCAGCGCCAGGCGGTGCCGACTTTGCGGTCGGAGACTCCTTTGGTTGGCACTGGTATGGAGAGGCCAGTCGCAATTGACTCGGGCGTCACCGTGGTGGCGCGCCGCGGCGGCGTGGTCGACTCGGTCGATGCCTCGCGCATCGTGGTGCGGGTGAATGACGATGAAACCACGGCCGGCGAGCCCGGTGTCGACATCTACAACCTTACCAAGTACACGCGTTCCAACCAGAACACCTGCATCAACCAGCGGCCGCTGGTCAACGGCAACGATCGCATCTCACGCGGCGACGTGCTGGCCGACGGTCCGTCCACGGATCTGGGCGAGCTGGCGCTGGGCCAGAACATGCTGGTCGCGTTCATGCCCTGGAACGGCTACAACTTCGAAGACTCGATCCTGATCTCCGAGCGGGTGGTGCAGGAAGACCGCTTCACGACCATACACATCGAAGAGCTCAGCTGCGTGGCGCGCGACACCAAGCTGGGGCCGGAAGACATCTCGGCGGACATCCCCAACGTCGGTGACGCGGCGCTCGCCAAGCTCGACGAAGCGGGCATTGCCTTCATCGGTGCGGAAGTGCGCGCCGGCGATATTCTGGTCGGCAAGGTGACTCCGAAGGGCGAGACGCAACTCACGCCTGAGGAGAAGCTGCTGCGCGCCATATTCGGCGAAAAGGCCAGCGACGTGAAAGACACCTCGCTGCGCGTGCCGCCGGGCATGGATGGCACGGTGATCGACGTGCGCGTATTCACGCGCGACGGCGTCGAGAAGGACATCCGCGCGCAGTCGATCGAGAAGGCCGAAATCGAGCGGGTGCGCAAGGACCTGCAGGATCAGCGCCGCATTCTTGAAGATGACCTGTATTCGCGCGTGCGCGGCATGCTTTTGGGCAAGAGCGCGGCCGCTGGCCCCAAGAAGCTCAAGAGCGGCACCCGGATCGAGGCCGAGTACCTCGACTCGCTGACGCGCGAAGAGTGGTTCGAAATCCGTCTCGAAGAGGAAGACGCCAACAGCCAGCTGGAGGCAGCCGGCGAGCGTCTGCGCACCCAGCAACAGGCCTTTGACAAGCGCCTCGATGAGAAGAAGGCCAAGATAACCGCTGGCGACGATCTCGCGCCCGGCGTGCTCAAGATGGTCAAGGTGTACCTGGCGGTGAAGCGGCGCGTGCAGCCCGGCGACAAGATGGCCGGACGTCACGGCAACAAGGGCGTGATCTCGACCATCGTCCCGGTCGAGGACATGCCCTATCTGGAAGATGGCACGCCGGTCGACGTGGTGCTGAACCCGCTCGGCGTTCCCTCGCGCATGAACGTCGGCCAGGTGCTGGAAACGCATCTGGGCTGGGCGGCCAAGGGCCTGGGGCTGAAAATCGGGCGCATGCTCGATGCCCAGGCCAGCAATGCCGAGCTGCGCGGCTTCCTCGGCCAGATCTATAACGAGACCAGCGGCCAGAAGGAGCAGCTGGGCGAGTTCAATGACAAGGAATTGCATGAACTGGCCGGCAACCTGCGCCGCGGTGTGCCGATGGCGACCCCGGTGTTCGATGGCGCGGCCGAGAGCGACATCAAGGCGCTGCTGAAGCTGGCGGATATGCCGCAGTCCGGGCAGACCTGGTTGTTTGACGGCCGCACCGGTGAGCGCTTCGATCGCCAGGTCACGGTCGGCTACATGTACATGCTCAAGCTCAACCATCTGGTCGACGACAAGATGCACGCGCGCTCCACCGGGCCTTACAGCCTGGTGACCCAGCAGCCGCTGGGCGGCAAGGCGCAGTTTGGCGGCCAGCGCTTCGGCGAAATGGAAGTCTGGGCGCTGGAAGCCTACGGCGCGGCCTACACGCTGCAGGAAATGCTGACGGTGAAGTCCGACGACACCATTGGCCGCACGCAGATGTACAAGAGCATCGTCGACGGCAACCACGAGATGAAGGCGGGCATGCCCGAATCCTTCAACGTGCTGGTCAAGGAAATTCGTTCGCTTTGCATCAACATCGAACTCGAGCAGGATTGAATATGAAAGACCTACTCAAGCTTTTCAAACAGCAGGCGCCCCTCGAGCAGTTCGACTCGATCAAGATCGGCCTGGCATCGCCGGAGATGGTGCGCGCCTGGTCGTATGGCGAAGTGCGCAAGCCCGAAACCATCAACTACCGCACCTTCAAGCCGGAACGCGATGGCCTGTTCTGCGCCAAGATCTTCGGCCCCGTGAAAGACTATGAGTGCCTGTGCGGCAAGTACAAGCGCCTCAAGCATCGCGGCGTGGTGTGCGAGAAGTGCGGCGTCGAGGTTACCCAGTCCAAGGTGCGGCGCGAGCGCATGGGCCACATCGAGCTGGCCAGCCCGACGGCGCATATCTGGTTCCTGAAATCACTGCCTTCGCGCATCGGCCTGATGCTCGACATGACGCTGCGCGAAATCGAGCGCGTGCTGTATTTCGAGGCCTTCGTGGTCATCGATCCAGGCATGACGCCGATGCAGCGCGGCCAGCTGCTGACCGATGAAATGTACCTGGAAGCCATCGAAGAGCACGGCGACGAGTTCGACGCCCGCATGGGCGCCGAGGCCGTGCACGAGCTGCTGCAGTCGCTTGATCTCAAGGCCGAGATGGTCAAGATCCGCGAGGACATGACCAACACAGCTTCCGAGACCAAGCTCAAGCGGCTTTCCAAGCGCCTGAAGCTGGCCGAGTCGTTCATCGAGTCGGGCAACAAGCCCGAGTGGATGGTCATGACCGTGCTGCCGGTGCTGCCGCCAGACCTGCGGCCGCTGGTGCCGCTCGACGGCGGCCGCTTCGCGACCTCGGACCTGAACGATCTGTACCGCCGCGTCATCAACCGCAACAACCGCCTGCGTCGTCTGCTGGAGCTGTCGGCGCCCGATATCATCGTGCGCAACGAAAAGCGCATGCTGCAGGAAGCGGTCGATGCGCTGCTCGACAACGGCCGCCGCGGCCGCGCGATCACCGGCACCAACCGCCGGCCGCTGAAGTCACTGGCCGACATGATCAAGGGCAAACAGGGCCGCTTCCGCCAGAACCTGCTGGGCAAGCGCGTCGACTACTCAGGCCGTTCCGTCATCGTGGTCGGCCCGACGCTGCGACTGCACCAGTGCGGCCTGCCCAAGAAGATGGCGCTCGAGCTCTTCAAGCCCTTCATCTTCCACAAACTGCAGATTCGCGGCGATGCCTCGACCATCAAGGCCGCCAAGCGCCTGGTCGAGCGCGAGGGTCCGGAAGTCTGGGATATCCTCGAAGAGGTGATCCGCGAACATCCGGTGCTGCTCAACCGCGCACCGACCCTGCATCGGCTCGGCATACAGGCCTTCGAGCCGGTGCTGGTCGAGGGCAAGGCCATCCAGCTGCATCCGCTGGTATGCACGGCGTTCAATGCCGACTTCGACGGTGACCAGATGGCCGTGCACGTGCCGCTGTCGCTCGAAGCCCAGCTGGAAGCGCGCGCGCTGATGATGAGCTCGAACAACATCCTCTCGCCCGCCAACGGCGACCCGATCATCGTGCCCTCGCAGGACGTGGTGCTCGGTCTCTATTACCTGACCCGTGAGATGGTCGGCGCGCGCGGTGAAGGCATGTACTTCAGCGACGTGCCCGAGGCCCATCGTGCCTATGAAGGCCGCAACATCGATCTGCAGGCGCGGGTGCATGTGCGTATTACCGAATACGTGCGTGGCGCCAACGATGCCTTTGAGCCGCGTCGCCGGCTGGTGAAGACCACGGTCGGCCGCGCGCTGCTGTCCGAGATCCTGCCGCACGGCATGTCCTTTGACCTGATCAACATCGACATGACCAAGAAGGCGATCTCGGCGACCATCAACGCCTGTTATCGCATCCTCGGTCTGAAGGAAACGGTCGTGTTCGCCGATCAGCTCATGTACATGGGCTTTCACTACGCGACCCGCTCGGCGGTCTCCTTCGGCATCGACGACATCGTCATCCCGGAGCAGAAGGTCAAGCTGGTCAGCGCCGCCGAGCGCGAGGTCAAGGAAATCCAGGATCAATACTCCTCGGGTCTCGTGACCAACGGCGAGCGTTACAACAAGGTGGTCGACATCTGGTCGCGCGCCAATGACCAGGTCGCCAAGGCGATGATGGAGAAGCTCGGCACTGAAGATGCCACCGATTCACTCGGCGTCAAGCAGCGCCAGAAGTCCTTCAACTCGATCTTCATGATGGCCGATTCCGGCGCGCGCGGCAGCGCGGCGCAGATTCGCCAGCTCGCCGGCATGCGCGGCCTGATGGCCAAGCCCGATGGTTCGATCATCGAGACGCCGATCACGGCCAACTTCCGTGAAGGCCTGAACGTGCTGCAGTACTTCATCTCGACGCACGGCGCGCGCAAGGGTCTGGCGGACACCGCACTCAAGACCGCAAACTCCGGTTACCTGACGCGCCGTCTGGTCGACGTCGCCCAGGATCTGGTGGTCACGGAAGTCGATTGCGGCACCAGCAACGGCGTTTCCATGTCGCCGCTGGTCGAAGGTGGCGACGTGGTCGAGGCCCTGGGCGAACGCGCTCTGGGGCGGGTCACGGCGGCCGACATCCTCAAGCCCGGTACCGAGCAGGTGCTGGTGGCAACCAACGTGCTGCTCGATGAGGGCCTGGTGCGCCTGATCGAACAGGAAGGCGTCGATCAGATCAGCGTGCGCTCGCCCATCACCTGCCAGCTGCGTTATGGCGTGTGCAGCAACTGCTATGGCCGCGACCTGGGTCGTGGACGCCTGATCAACATCGGCGAAGCGGTCGGCGTCATTGCCGCGCAGTCGATCGGTGAGCCGGGCACTCAGCTGACCATGCGCACCTTCCACATCGGTGGCGCGGCCTCGCGGGCCGCGGCAGCCAACAATGTGGAAATCCGCAACAAGGGCACGCTGCGCTTCCATCATCTCAAGACCGTGCAGCACGAGAAGGGCCACCTGGTCGCGGTCTCGCGCTCGGGCGAAATCGGTGTGGTCGACGAGTTCGGGCGTGAGCGTGAGCGCTACAAGATTCCCTTCGGCGCCACGATCACGGGGCGCGAGGGCGTCAAGGTCGTTGGCGGCCAGGTCGTGGCGACCTGGGATCCCCACACCCACCCGGTGGTCACGGAAGTGGCCGGCAATATCCGCTTCACCGATTTCGTCGACGGCCTCACGGTCACGACGCAGGTCGATGAAGTCACGGGCCTGTCAAGCACGGTGGTGATGGACTCCAAGCAGCGTGGCGGCAAGGATCTGCGACCCACGATTCGACTGCTGTCATCGAAGGGCAAGGAACTGACCTTCGCCAACACGATCATCCCGGCGGTCTACAACCTGCCGCCGGGCGCATTGGTGAACCTCACCGACGGCGCCAAGGTGTCGGTGGGCGATATCATCGCGCGCATTCCGCAGGAATCCTCGAAGACCCGCGACATCACCGGCGGCCTGCCGCGCGTTGCCGATCTGTTCGAGGCCCGCAAGCCGAAGGACCAGGCGATCCTCGCCGAGAAGACCGGCACCGTGAGCTTTGGCAAGGAAACCAAGGGCAAGCGCCGCCTGGTCATCACCGATGAGCACACCGAGAAGTACGAAGAGCTGATTCCCAAGTGGCGCCAGCTCAACGTGTTCGAGGGCGAGCAGGTCGAGCGCGGTGAGGTCATCGCCGACGGCGAGCCCAACCCGCACGACATCCTGCGCCTGCAGGGCGTCGAGGCGCTGGCCAACTACCTGGTGCGCGAGATCCAGGACGTTTACCGCCTGCAGGGTGTGAAGATCAACGACAAGCACATTGAAGTGATCATCCGCCAGATGCTGCGCAAGACTGAAGTCCTCTCGATCGGCGACACCACGCTGCTGCGTGGCGAGCAGCTCGATCGTTCACGCGCCATGGCGATCAACGATCGCGCCGTCAAGGCCGGCAAGGAAGCCGCGCGCCTGCAACCGGTGCTGCTGGGCATCACCAAGGCGTCGCTGGCCACCGAGTCGTTCATCTCGGCGGCTTCGTTCCAGGAGACCACGCGCGTGCTGACCGAAGCCTCGGTGCGTGGCCTCAAGGACGAGCTGCGCGGCCTGAAGGAGAACGTCATCGTCGGTCGGCTGATTCCGGCGGGCACGGGCTTTGCCGCGCATGCGCACCGGCGCCGCAAGAACGACGGCACTGAGGCGCGCGGCTTCATGGACGTTGGCGCCGCGGTCGCGGATGCGGATGAGCCGGGGCCGATTGTCGAGGAAGAAAGCGCGGCCAGCTAGCCGCAGGCGCACGCGTATGAGAAGCGGACCGGGTGTGCGGTTCGTCTCTCGTACGCGTGCGCTTGTGGCGCGGCCGGGATTGGCAGGCCGGTGCTGATCAGGTAGATGCGGCCGCGCATAGGTCGTCGTTTCACTTTCTGAGAACCTTCAGGGCTGTATACGGCGTCACTCCGTCCGTGTACCTCAACCGCAAACGTACTGAGGCAGCAGTGCGCCTGATACGGGACTCAGGCTGGCCGCTGACCGAAGTGGCTGAGAATGTGGGTTTCGGTAGTCGCACCACCCTGTATCGCCAGCTGCCCCTGGCGCGAGCGGGCCTTTTGGCGGCACGAACGGATTGATTCGCGCCACCAGCAGCCTGGCTTGATTTTGGTCGCGCATAGCGATCAGGATTGGCCATGGTGCCAGTCGAGGAAACGTTTCCGGCTTTGGAAGAATCGCCGGAGTTGCCGTGGTCGCTGCTGCTGCTGGCTGCCGGCGCCGGGTGGCTGATAGTCACTTCCACCGCTGTGTTGTGGATGCAACCGATGAGCGGCAAGGTAGTCGGCGAAAACTACTACATATCCTCTCCGGCGCGCGCGCTTCAGCATTTCCTGGTCTTTTTGATCTCGGTGATTGCATATCGCGTGACCTTCTGGCGCGGCACTCCCAACTACCGCGCGCGGCCGCTGCTGTTCGTTGCCCTGCAGGCGGCACTGGCGCTGTTGGTGGTAAGGCTCGCGCCATTTGTTACGGCCATTGTCAGCGGCCTGGTAGATCACCGCATGACGGATTTCTACGACACGGTCAACGCC
>JBAVRE010000204.1:0-2426 GCA_049694695.1 Steroidobacteraceae bacterium
GGTCGCGCACGGCCTCCGCGGCGGAGGTTCGCACGACCGGTCCGAGTGTGGTCTCAGGATCGAGCGGCGATCCGAGCTGATAGCGATGAGTGAGCTCGACCACGCCATCGACAAAGGCCTGGTAGACGGGCGCGGCCACGTAGATGCGCTTGATGCCGCAGCAGGACTGGCCGGCATTGAAGAATGCGCCATCGGTGAGCGAATCGATCGCGTGCGCCAGATTGGCATCGGCGCGGACGTAGGCCGGATCCTTGCCGCCGAGCTCGAGTCCCGCCGTCGCAAAACCACGGCCGATCGCCTCGACCACCGCGTGCCCGCCCGCGACCGACCCGGTAAAACAGACATTGGCAATGCGCGCATCGGCCATCAGTCGCGAGGTATCGCCGTGCGAGAGGCACAGATACTGGAACACATGGGCCGGCATGCCGGCGGCGGCGAGTGCCTCGGCAAAACGCTCGGCGCACAGCGGCGTCTGGTGCGAATGCTTGAGCACAACCGCATTGCCCGCGATCAGCGCCGGCCAGATCGCATTGACGGCTGTCAGGTACGGGAAGTTCCACGGCGCGACGACCGCGACCACGCCGAGCGGCACGCGCTTGATCTGCCTCGCAAACCCGGCCTTCTCGCCCGGGTCGACTGGCGCCAGGACAGCCGCTGCGATCGAGAGCATGTAGCGCGCACGCTCCTCGAAGCCGCGCACTTCTCCGGGCGCGTGGCGCACCGGTCGGCCCATCTGCCAGCTGATCTCCGGGGCGATTTCAGCGCCCTTGGCGACAAAAGCGTCAACCGCCCGGCTGAGCAAGGCACAGCGCTCAGGCAAAGGCCGTTGCGCCCAGTCACGCTGCGCCACGCGCGCGCGCTCGAGCGCGCGATCGATCGCCGCAGCATCGTCAAACGGCCGCTCAACGTATAGGCGGCCATCCACGGGACTCATCGTCTGTTGCATTAACGGCATGGGACCTCGTCAGATGATTTCAAAGTAGCGCGCCAATTCCCAGTCGGTGATCGCCTTGCGAAACTCGCGTTCCTCCCACTGGCGCGTCGTGGCGTGGTGCTCGACGAACTCGTCGCCGAACAGCTCACGCGCGGCTTTCGAGGCGGCAAAACGCTCGGCGGCCTCGTGGAGCGTGCCCGGCAGGCGCCGCTCCGGCGCGTGCTCGCGATCATAGGCATTCGCCACGATCGGCGCATCGGGTTCAATGCGGTGCTCAATGCCCCATAACCCCGAACCAATCGCGGCCGCCAGCGCCAGGTAAGGATTGATGTCGGCAGCGGCAATGCGGTACTCGACCCGCTGGCTCGAAGGACCACCACGGATCACGCGCAGGGCCGTGGTGCGATTCTCCACGCCCCAGGTCGCCGAGGTCGGTGCCCAGAATCCCGGGACCAGCCGCGAATAGCTGTTGACGGTCGAGGCGACCATGGCGAGCAGCTCCGGCATCAGCGCCTGCTGTCCGCCGACGAACCAGCGCATGGCATCGGACATGTCGTGCGGCTTGGCCGCGTCGTAGAAAACGCTCCCGCCAGCGCGCTGCTGCAGCGACATGTGCAGATGCCCGCTCTGACCCGGATATTTGCTGGACCACTTCGCCATGAAGGTCGCCATCAGACCGTGCCGCTGGGCGAGCACCTTGGTGAAGGTCTTGAACAGAGCCGCGCGATCCGCGGCCTCGAGCGCCTCGCAGTGACAGAGCGCTGCCTCGAGGACCCCGGGGCCCGTCTCGGTGTGCAGGCCTTCGATCGGAAAGCGCATCGCCTCGCTCAGATCAAGCAGCTCCTGGTAGAGGGCCGAGTGCACGGAGTTTCGCAGCACGGAATAACCGAAGAAACCGGGCGTCATCGGCTTGAGATCGCGATAGCCCTTGTCCCGCACCGAATCGGGGGTCTCGGCGAACATGAAGAACTCGAACTCCGCCGCGGCGCTGACCGTATAGCCCATTGCTGCTGCGCGCGCCAGCACCCGGCGCAGTGTGCCGCGCGGGCAGACCAGCTCGGCCCGGCCGGCAAATTCACACAGCACCAGCGCGGTCTTCGGCTCGAAGGGAATATCGCGGCAGGTCGCCGGCAGGATGCGCACTGGTGCATCAGGAAAAGCAGTGTGCCAGCCCGTGAACTTCAGCCTGTCGATCAGCTGATCGTTCGAGTCCCAGCCCAGCACGACGTCGCAAAAGGCCAGGCCCTTGTCCAGCGCCGACAGGAACTTCTCGCGGTGCACGTATTTGCCGCGCAGGATGGCATCGCCGTCGAAGACGCCGATCTTGACGTGCTCGATGCCACGCTCGATCAGCATGGCGCTGAGCGCGGCGTTTTGTTCTGGGCTCGACTGTGGCATGAGTAGTCCCCGAAATTTAACAAACCCTACGCCGCTCACGCGCCGCCGGCCAGACAGTATAGCGGAGGCACCCAGTCGGCAGATTCTAACAGTG
>JBAVRE010000205.1:0-2198 GCA_049694695.1 Steroidobacteraceae bacterium
CACCAGCGTCATGCTCGATTGGAATCCGAGCGAATTCTCGCGCCTGCGCGCGCAGTTCGCCTGGGATCAGGCGCGCCTGAACGGCACCGACCACCAGCTGTTCCTGCAGTACCTCTACAGTCTGGGCGCGCACGGCGCCCACAAATTCTAGGAGCTCTTATGATGAAGTCCATTCTTGGCACAGTGGCGCTGGCCATTCTGCTGGTGGCCGCGCCAGCCGAGGCGGCCCTCAAGGTGCTGGCTACCAGTGCCGACTGGGCAGCGCTTGCGAAAGAGCTTGGTGGCGACAAGGTGGACGTTTATGGCGCAACGACCGCGTATCAGGATGTGCACCGCGTGGATGCCAAGCCCAGCCTGGTTGCCAGGGCACGCAATGCCGATCTGATAGTAGCCACCGGCGCTGAGCTCGAGGTGGGTTGGTTGCCGGTGCTGCTGCAGGAGTCGGGCAACGCGCGCGTGCAGCCGGGCGGCAACGGCTATTTCGAGGCGGCCCGGCAGCTGCGCCTGCTGGAGGTGCCATCAAGCGTCGATCGTTCCATGGGCGACATACATCCTGATGGCAATCCGCATCTGCAGCTTGACCCACGCAACATCGCCACGGTCGCGCGGGCCCTGAGCGCGCGCCTCGCCCTGCTCGATGCCGCCAACGCGGCGTTCTATGCGGCGCGCGGTGCCGACTTCCAGCAACGCTGGCAGCAGGCGCAGCTGCGCTGGGAAAAAATGGCCACGCCGCTCAAGGGCGTCGGCGTGGTGGTCATGCACCGCGACCAGTCGTATCTGGTCCAGTGGCTGGGACTGCGCGAGATCGCAGCCATGGAGCCCAAGCCGGGCGAGCCACCGAGCTCCAGTTTCCTGGCCGCCCTGGTGAGCAAGCTCGCCCAGGATCCGCCGAAGATGATCCTGCGCAATGCCTACAACGACTCAAAGGCGTGCGATTGGCTGGCCGAGCGCGTGCACGCGCCGGTGGTGATGCTGCCGTTTTCGGTAGGCGGAACTGCCGGGGCCAGGGATCTGTTCGGGCTGTTTGACGACACGCTCAGCCGACTGCTGGAGCCACTCAAATGAACGCACTCGCGGAAAATTTCAGCATACTCTGGCCGGCGCTGCTCGGCGGCATACTGGTGCTGCTATCGCATGTGCCGCTCGGCCAGCAGGTGCTGAGCCGCGGCATTGTCTTCATCGATCTGGCCATCGCGCAGGTCGCGGGCGTCGGCGTGATCGCCGCGCACTGGGCGGGTTTTGCATTGCAGGGTTGGACCACGCAGCTGGCCGCCGTGGGTGCGGCACTGGTCGGCGCGCTGCTGCTCACCTACACCGAGCGCAAGCGTCCTGAAGTGCAGGAGGCGTTGATCGGCATCCTGTTCGTACTGGCCTCGACCGCGCAGATCCTGCTGCTCGCCAACGATCCGCACGGCGGCGAGGACCTGAAGGACCTGCTCGCCGGGCAGATACTCTGGGTATCGAGTGCGCAGCTGTGGCGCACGGCCGTGCTGACGGCCGCGTTCCTCGCCATCTGGTTTGGCGCGCGCGAGCGCGTCGGGCGCGTCGGTTTCTATGTATTGTTCGCCTTCGTAGTCACGGCTTCCGTGCAGCTGGTGGGCGTCTACCTGGTCTTCACAACCCTGATCGTGCCGGCCGTCGCGGTGTATCGGTTTGCGCAGCGCCGCCAGCTGGCGTTGGGCCTGGCGCTGGCATCGGCCAGTTACCTGGTTGGGTTGATACTCTCGGCAGTGACCGATCTGCCCGCCAGTCCGGTCATCGTCTGGGTGATGGTGCTGTTCGGCATCTTCGTACACCTGCTGGGCCCGGCGCCAGACAGCAAGCCGGCCTGAGCCCTTCTGGCATCAGGCTGCGAGCCCCACGCGGCGCAGCAGATCGGTGAAGCCCGTCTCGGCGCGCAGCTGGTCGTAGCGTGCGTCGACCTTCAGTTGCGTCAACCGCGGGCTGCGGCCCGCGAAAGCGCGTTCCAACCAGGCAATGGCCCGGCGCGCATCGCTGAGGCGTGCGTAGAAAGAGGCGATCTCCTCAGGGACGGTCTGCTCCCGCGCTTCAAGTACGCTGATTCGGTGTTGCAGAAACTCCTGCCACGAGCCCTTGGCAAAGGAGTCCCTGATCGCCTCCACCTCGGCCGCGGGCTCGCCGTCCAGCTGCTTCTGTTGCGCATAGACCGTTACCGCCTCCTGGTAGAGCCGCTGGTT
>JBAVRE010000206.1:0-21723 GCA_049694695.1 Steroidobacteraceae bacterium
GTATAGCCTAATGCATGATCATCTCAGCCGTACGTTTGCGGCCCTGGCCGACCCCACGCGACGGGCAATGCTCGCCCGCCTGTCGACAGGCGAAGCGAATGTGTCGGAGCTGGCGCAGCCCTTTCTGAAAAACATGACCCTGCCCGCTGTCACCAAGCACTTGAAGGTGCTCGAAAACGCCGGACTTGTCAGCAAGGGACGCAACGCACAGTGGCGCCCCTGCCGAATCAACGGTGCGCCGCTGCGCGAGGCGGTCGACTGGATGGAGCACTACCGAATAGCCTGGGAAGAGCAGCTCGACCGGCTCGGCGCCTATTTGAAAGCGAAGACCAAGGGAGCCCACCATGGCCGCAAAAAACCAGTCCAGTGAAATCACGCTCACCCGCGTCTACGACGCGCCGCTGCAAAGCGTGTGGGATGCATGGACCATTCCGGAAGAAGTGGCGCACTGGTGGGGCCCACGCGGATTCACGATCACCCATCACAGCCGCGACCTGCGCACCGGTGGCCATTGGCACTACACCATGCACGGACCAGACGGGACCGATTACGAAAACACGACGCAATACCTCGAAGTGGTGACGAAGCAGCGCCTAGTCTATGACCACGGCGGCCATCGGGATCGTCCACCACTGTTTCGCGTGACCGCTCTGTTCACCGAACGGAATAGCCGCACGCAGCTCGACATGAGCATGAGCTTCGCGACGCCCGAAGTCGCCGCGGAAATGCGCGGCTTCATCAAGAAGGCTGGCGGCGAGGGCACTTGGGACCGGCTTGCTGAATACCTCGGCAAGCGCCGTACGGGCAAGGAACTGTTTTTCATCGCCCGCTCCTTCGACGCGAGCATCGAGCGCATCTACGACATGTGGACTGATCCTGCGCAGCTCGCGAAATGGCTGCCACCGACAGGAGCCACGATGCGCTTTATCAGATCAGAGCCGCGAGTCGGCGGTTCCTCCTTCTATGCGATGTCGTTCGGTGAGGGCGAGCCCATGTATGGGGTGCTGAAATTCCTCGCACTAGAAAGGCCGCACCGCATCGTCTACACCCAGCAGTTCTGCGACGACAAGGAACGCGTCACGCGCCCTCCGTTCTTCACCGACTGGCCAGAGACCATGCATGCCGTCGTGGAACTGGCCGCCGAGGAACCGGAACGCACACGCGTGACCGTTCGCTGGCAACCGGCAGACGCAGCCACGCCGGCTGATATCGCGGAGTTTGCCAGGCAGCGTGGCAGCATGACAGGCGGCTGGACAGGCAGTTTCGACAAGCTGGAGGCGGTGCTGGGCTGACTGGCTAACGCAGCACCTGCGTACCAAATGCAGGCTGGCGCCCCTGAGTGCGTCGGCCCTGTTGCCGCCGAATTCTGAGCCGAGGGTCGACCTGCCCGGGAAGCGGGCATTCGCGACCAACCGCAACGGGTCAGTCGCTTCAATTCGCCCGGAGCATCGCGTTGCACTGCACTTCAACGCGCGCGCCGAGTGACAGGCCCGCGGTCGCAAACGACATGCGCGCCGGAAAATGCCGGGTGAAGTAGCGGCGATAGATGTCGTTTAAGACCGGCCAGTCCTTGATGTCGGCGAGCGCCACCGTGCATTGCACGACCTGGTCGAAGCTCGAGCCGTGCCGCTTCAGCGCCGCGCCGATGTTGTCCATGGTCTGCTTCGCTTCCGCCGCCATGCCGCCGGCAACAAGCTTTCCTGACTGGTCGGTACCTATGGCACCGGACAGGTACAGCATGTTGCCTACCCGTACGGCTTCCGAAAACGGCAGATTCATCGTAACTGCATCGGTCTCCGGGTAATACTCAACGCCTGGCGGCGGCAGGGACCCGGCCCCTGCAGCACTACCGGCAATACCAACCGCGATCAGGGTCATCCCTCTAATCAGCATCGACATGCGTTTGTCCTCCACTCTATGAATCATGATCGAGACGTTGCGCGCGGGCGCGGCCGGCGAAATAGATGGCTGCGCCGGCCAGCAACAGCACCGTGGTCATGCCCGCGATCTTGAAGGCCGCCAGCGCCGGGTTCACTTCATCCGCGGGCGGCACAAACGCCAGCACCATCGCGCCGACGGTCGTCGCCAGGCCGATCAGTGCCAGCGTGACCACCGTCAGGCGCCCGCCGGGAATACGCGCCTCCCCAGGCACGGGAGCGCCAGCGGACAGCTTGATCGCGGACGCAAACAGCGGCACGAACGGCAGCATCGTGGCGATGACCATCATTTCAACCAGCACGGAATAGGCGCCGCGCACCGTAGTACCAGCCTGCCCCATGACGGCCAGTAGCGCGATGATCAGCGCCTGGGTCCAGATGGCGGTGGTGGGTACGCCGAAGCGAGGGTGGAGTTTCGCGAAACTCCGCGGCAGGTAACGATCGATGCCGGCAACAAAAGGAATGCGCGCCACGGCACCAAGCCATACCCCAACACTCCCGACAATTTCCAGGATCATGGTGACCACCGCCACAGGAATCAGCCATGACATGTCCAGGCGCAGAGCGGCGCTGCGGATGGCCTCCATCAGGCCGTAGAGCGCAGTCGTTCGCTCCGGCGGCGCCGCGATCAGGAGGCTGGCAGTGCCCACCAGATAGACCGTGACGATTATCGGCGCGGCAATCGCCAGCGCTCTGGGTACGGTGCGCCGCGGATCGCGAATCTCCCCGCCCATGAATGACGCGGCCTCCGGCCCCGTCCAGGCAAAGGCGATTGTTCCCCAGAAAATCAGGTCCGTGAGGTGAAAACTCGGGACGATGGTCTGGCGATTGATCGGCGTGGCCGACCCGAAGCGCCACCAGATCGAAAACGCCAGCACTACCAGCAGGATCGTCAGCACCCAACGGGCGACGGCGCCCCCGCTGTTGAGCCATTTCGCGACCTTGAGTCCGCGCAGGTTGAGCGCAACGGCTATGCCGAGAGCAACCACTGAAAAGCCGATGAAATACCCGGGCGATGCCTTACCCGCGGCGCCGTGTCCGCCAGACCAGTACAGGCTGCTGCCGGCGGCGAAGTACAGCATGCTGGGCAGGAAAGGCAGGTTGCTGGTCCAGTAGGTCCAGCCGGCCATGAATCCGGCGAACGGCCCGAAGGCCCGCTTGCTCCAGATGTACAGGCCACCCTCATCGGGATAACGCGAGGACAGGAACACGACGCATACGGACAGGGGCAGGAACATCATCAGGCCGCCCAGTACCCACACCACCAGAGAGCTCGGGCCCGCCGCCGCCGCGCTCGCCGCCCATTGCAGGCTGCAGCCGGCGGTCACCATGAACAGGGCGACGTCCCGGACTCCAAGCGCGCGTGCCAGGTGTGCGCTCCCGGGCTTTGAACTCATGGGTCCCCTGGAGTTGCGAGTTGCCATTGCGCTCTTGTGCAGCGGCGCGTGTCACAATATACATGTGCCCGTCGATCAGCAAATGCCGCGTAGGAGCCGAACGCTGGAGGTGATCAAAGTGACCAGGCAGATGTCGATTGCCAACGTGAGCCGCAGGGAATTCGTCCAGGGCGCCGCCGCGCTAAGTGGCCTGGTGCTCGCGGTGGGCTTCGCAGGTCCAGTGCGCGCCGAAGAGCCGCCGGTGTATGGCGCCGATGCCATGCCGCACGGCTGGATCGACAACCCATTGGTATTCGTGGCCATAGCCGAGGATGGCACGGTGAGCATCGTCTGCCATCGATCCGAGATGGGCCAGGGTGTGCGCACCAGCATGCCGATGATCATCGCCGACGAGCTGGAAGCCGACTGGGCGCGCGTGCGCGTGGTGCAGGCTCCGGGCAATGAAGTGCGCTACGGCAACCAGGACACCGACGGCTCGCGCACCACGCGCCATTTCTTCATGCCCATGCGTCGCTGCGGTGCGGCCGCGCGGCAGATGCTGGAAGCCGCAGCCGCCGCGCGCTGGCAGGTGCCCATTGGCGAAGTGCGGGCGCAGAACGGCGAGATCGTGCACGCCGCCACGGGTCGGCGACTGGGCTTCGGAGCGCTCGCCAAAGCGGCGGCGAGCCTGCCGCTGCCTGCTGCCGGGACGATTCGACTCAAGGATCCGGCGCAGTTTCGCTACATCGGCACTGGCAAGGTCAAGCTCATCGATGCGCAGGACATCGTCAGCGGCCGGGCGCAATACGCCATCGACACGCGCCTGCCCGACATGCTCTACGCGGTGGTGGCGCGGCCCCAGGTGTACGGTGGCAAAGTGCGGAGCTTCGACGCTGCTGCGGCACTCAAGATCCCGGGCGTAGTGCGCGTTGTGCCAATCGAGGCCACGCCAGCACCGCCACAGGCTAATCCGCTGGGCGGCATTGCCGTGATCGCGCGCAGCACCTGGGCGGCAATGCGGGGGCGCGCGGCCCTGAAGATCGTGTGGGACGACGGCCCAAATGCCAGCTATGACTCAATCGCCTACCGGGCAACGCTCGAAGCGGCGGCACGCAGTCCTGGCAAGGTGGTGCGCAATGACGGCGACTACAGCGCCGCTGCGGCCACTGCTGTAAAGCGCATCAGCGCGGAATATTATCTTCCGCACCTGGCCCATGCGTCGATGGAACCCCCGACCGCGACGGCGCGGATTGCGCACGGCAAGTGCGAGGTCTGGGGCGGCTTTCAGTCACCCCAGGGCGTGCGCGACCAGGTCGCCAAATTGCTCGGCATGGCAGCCGACAACGTCACCGTGCACGTCACGCTGCTCGGTGGCGGATTTGGCCGCAAGTCCATGGGTGACTTCGGCCTCGAGGCGGCGGTGCTGTCCAGGGCGATGGACGGCAGGCCGGTCAAGGTGGTCTGGACTCGCGACGACGATCTGCACAATGACTATTTCCACACCGTATCGGTCGAACACCTGGAAGCCGGCGTCGATGCCCGGGGATTGCCGGTAGCCTGGCTGCACCGCAGCGTCGCACCGACGATCGATTCAACCTTCGATGCGAGCGCCACGCAGCAGGCCAACTATGAACTGGGCATGGGCGTCATCAACGTGCCGTTCGCCATTCCCAGCATCCGCATCGAGAATCCGCCGGCGATCGCGCACACGCGCATCGGCTGGTTCCGTTCGGTGTCGAATATTCCCCACGCCTTCGCGGTGCAGTCGTTCGTCGCCGAGCTGGCCGCGGCGGCGGGGCGTGACCCCAAGGATTTTCTGCTCGAGGTGATCGGACCTGCGCGCCTGGTAACGCCGCAGATGCTGAGCGATACCTACAACGAGGGCGAATCGCCTGAGCGCTATCCCGTGGATACCGGGCGCCTGCGCAGCGTGGTGGAGCTCGCCGCGAAAGCAGCCAGCTGGGGCCGATCGCTCCCCAAAGGAAGCGGACTCGGCATCGCCGCGCACTACAGCTTCGTCAGCTACGTCGCGGTAGTCATGGAGGTCGCAGTTGACGAGCGCGGTGCGCTCGGCATTCCGCGCGTCGATATCGCGATCGACTGCGGGGCGAGCGTCAATCCGGAGCGGGTGCGCTCGCAACTGGAAGGCGCCTGCATCATGGGCCTGAGCGCGGCCCTGTCGGGCGCGATCACCTTCAAGGCGGGCCGGGCGCAGCAGGATAATTTTCATCAGTACGAAGTGCTGCGCATGCCGGCGGCGCCGCGCGAGATCCACGTACATATCGTGCCGGGCGATTACAGCAAGCCGCTGGGCGGGGTGGGCGAGCCGGGCGTGCCGCCGATTCTGCCGGCGCTCTGCAATGCGATCTTTGCGGCTACCGGCAGGCGCATCCGGGAGCTGCCGATCGGCGAACAGCTGTCGCGACCGGGACCGGTGAAGCCGTGAGCAATACAGGCGCAGGCGGGCTCGACGCGCAGCAGCTCTGGCAGCTGGACCATGATCATTTCCTGCATCCGTGGACTCATCACGACAGCTTCGGCAAGCACGGTTCGCTCATCATGGTGGAAGGGAGCGGTGCCTATATCGTCGACAGCAACGGCAAGCGCTATCTGGACGGAATCGGCGGGCTGTGGTGCGTAAACGTAGGCTATGGCCGGCAGGAGCTGATCGACGCGATGACCGATCAGGCGCGCCGGCTCTCCTTCTCCAATACCTTTGTGGACATGACGAACGTGCCCGCCACGCGGCTGGCGGCCAAGCTGGCGGAGCTCGCGCCCGGGTCCCTGGATCACGTGATGTTCTCGACCTCCGGCTCGAGCGCCATCGATACCGCGATCCGGCTCGCGCACTACTACCATTCGCGGCGCGGTGAGAAGCAGCGGCGACACATCATCTCGCGTCGCAACTCCTACCACGGATCAACGTTCCTCGGGATCTCGGTGGGTTTGCGCGACGGCGATCGAACTCCGCACTTCCACTACCTCAGTGATTTCATTCATCACCTCTCCGCCCCCTATCCCTATCGGCGGCCGGCTGGCCTGAGCGAAAGCCAGTTCACGGATTACCTGGCCGATGAGTTCGAGGCCAAGATCGCCGAACTCGGGGCCAGCAACATCGCCGCATTCGTCGCCGAACCGATCCAGGGTTCTGGCGGCGTGGTCGTGCCGCCACCGGGCTACCTGCAGCGCATGCGCGAGATCACCCGCCGGCATGGAATCCTGTTCATTGCGGACGAAGTCGTGACGGCGTTTGGCCGGATCGGGCACTGGTTTGCGTCGCAGAGTGAATTCGGCATCGAACCGGACATCATCAACTGTGCCAAAGGCCTGACCTCCGGCTACTTGCCGCTGGCAGCCACCATTTATTCGAAGGCGATTCACGAGGTCATCAGTGCGCCCGACCCGGATGCATGGTTTGCGCACGGCTTCACTTATTGCGGGCATCCGGTGTGCTGTGCCGTTGCGCTCGCGAATATCGAGCTCATCGAGCGCGACCAGCTGCTGGAAAACGCCAGGAGGGTGGGCGATCACTTCGAAGCGCGCCTGAAGGAGCTGGAGAGCCTGTCGCTGGTCGGTCAGGTGCGCGGCAAACGCATGATGATGTGCGTCGAGTACGTAGCGGACAAGGCCAGCAAGGCGCACCTGCCTGACAGCCTGAATATCTCAAAGCGGATTTCCGATGTCTGCGAAGCCAATGGTCTGCTGGTCAGGCCGGTGGGTCACCTGGACATCCTCTCACCACCGCTCATCCTTACAATCGCGGAGGCGGATTTCATCGTCGACACGCTGGGAAATGCCATCGAGGAAGTCACCCGGAGCCTGAAAGCACCGCTGAGGTGAAGCGGCGCGTCGCGGCTCGTACACTGCTGGCTGCTGATTTCTGGCAAGGAAAGCTCATGTACACCCTTTACTATTCTCCCGGCACCGCCAGCATGGTGGTGCACCTGGCGCTGCTGGAAATCGGCGCGCCTTATAAACTCGAGTTGGTCGATTTTGAGCGCGGTGCGCAGCGCAGCAGCGAATATCTGCGCCTCAATCCGCAGGGCGTGGTGCCGACCCTGATCATCGATGGCCACGCCTACATGGAATCGGCGGCGCTGCTGCTGATTCTGGCCGATCGGCACCCGCAGGCGAAACTGGCGCCGCTCCCTGGCAGCGCGCTGCGCAACGAGTGGTACCAGAGCGTCGTTAATCTCAGCAATTCGCTCGCGGCGACCTATCGCTTCTGGTTCTATCCGCCTGATCTGGGCGCAGCCGAGCATCCGCCCGCCGTGCGTGTCGCCCTGCAGGCGCGCATCGAGGCGGTGTGGACACGGCTGGACGCGCAGCTCGCGGCGCGCGGTCCTTACTTGCTTGGCAAGGAGTTTTCCGGCGCCGATCTGCTGGCGACCATGCTGATGCGCTGGTCGCGGAACATGCCGCGCAGCGCGCTCGAGTGGCCGGCGCTCAAGCGCCTGGCCGATCTGGTGCGCGCGCGCCCGAGCTGGCGCCGACTCTATGAACTCGAGGGACTTGGCGGGTGGTGATCGCTGCCGCGGCCGCGTTGGCCGCTGGCGCCCTCAATGCACTGGCCGGTGGCGGCACGTTGCTGCTCTATCCGGCACTCATCGCGCTGGGTTTCCCGGCGATCACGGCCAATCTGCAATGCAGCATCGCGCTCTGCCCCGGGTACCTGGGCGCCGCCGTGGCGCAGCGGCAGGAGTTGCGATCGCAGCGGGCGCGATTGCTGATGCTGGTCCCGTTCGCCGCGACCGGTGGCCTGCTCGGCGCCTGGTGGTTGCTGCGTGCGGGTGAGCGCACTTTTGAGCAGGCCGTACCGTGGTTGATTCTGCTGGCCAGCGTGGCGCTCGGGTTGCAAGAGCGGCTGAGTCGCGCTCTGCTGCGGCGCAGCGCGCAAAGCGCGGCGACCCCGCCCGCGGGGATTCGCTGGCCGATCCTCCTGCCCGTGACGCTGGCGGCGGTCTACGGCGGCTACTTTGGCGCAGGCGTGAGCGTGGTGCTGCTGGCCATTCTCGGTTTCGCCTTTGCAGATTCTTTCGTACGGCTGAATGCACTCAAACAGGCTCTGGCGCTGGCAGCGAATGCCGGTGCAGTACTGCTGTTTGCGACCCGCGCCAACGTCAACTGGCCGGTTGTGGCGCTGCTGGCCGCGTGTGCCGCGCTGGGGGGCTTCCTTGGCGGCCGACTGGCGACGCGGGTTCGACCCGCAAGCCTGCGTCGACTGGTGGTCGTGCTGGGACTGGCATTGGCAGGGTACTATTTTGTACGGCTGCGCTCGGGCGCCGACCTGTGAGATGCTAACGGCATGGACGCGATCGCTCACCGGGCCACTACCGCCTACGCGCTGTTTGCCACGCCGCTCGGCCGGTGCGCCATCGCCTGGAATGAGCGCGGCATCTGCGCGGTGCAGCTGCCTGAAGCAAGTCTGGCAGCCAGCCGCGCGCGTCTGCAGCGGCGTTTTCCCAACGCGCTGGCCAGGACGCCGCCGCCGGACATGCGTCGGGCGATCACGGCAATGGTGAAATTATTGAATGGCGAGGCGAGCGATCTGGCGCGGCTGTCGCTCGACTACAACGGCGTCAGTGAGTTTTCCCGGCGTGTCTGCGAGGCCGCGCGCGCCATTCCGGCAGGTACGACGCGTACCTACGGCGAACTGGCAGCGCAGCTGGGCAAACCCGGGGCCGCGCGCGCGGTCGGTGCAGTCATGGCCGGTAATCTTTTTCCGATCATCGTGCCCTGTCACCGTGTGCTGGCAGCCGGCGGGCGACCTGGTGGATTTTCAGCACACGGTGGCCTCAACACCAAAATGCGCATGCTGCGCATCGAAGCGGCTATCGCCGCATAAACAGCACGGTCAGCGCGCGACCAGCGTGTGCACCTGGCCCATGGCGGGCCGGAAACGCACCTGCACCTGCGGCTCAACGTGCACTTCAGTGCTGATCAGTGCAATGCCGCCGTCCTGCAGGAAGGCATTCAGGAACACCTGCAGGCCGTCGAAGCGTTCGCGGGCGGTGGTTACGTCCTCCAGTTGCGCGATCAGCTTGGCCTGCCAGTGCTGTGCGCGTGGGCAGACCGCCTGCAGGCTGCGCAGCAGGCGATCGAGCATGGCCAGGTCGTTGGAGAGCGTGACATCGGTCAGGTTCGGGTCGCTCGCCCCGCCCGGTACTGCGAGCCGCATGTGCAGCAGCGCGCCGGTTTCCTCGACGGCGTCGTAACAGCACACCGCCAGCGAACTGTGCAAGTGCGCGCACAGCACTTCATCCTGCGTGACGATCAGATAGTCATCTGCTCGCACGCTCTGTTCGCCCACGGGTTCGTTCATGCAGCGGCAGTCTCGCAGGGCACGGTCGTGCCCAGTGTTAGCTGGGTCACAATAATCGCCTCTGGTACGATGCGCTGCAAATGAATGCTGGCGCAAGGGGCAGCGTTGTGTACGACACCAGTCTGAAAATTGAAACCGAGCGCCTGCTGCTGCGCCAACCGCGGCTCGAAGAGCTCGATGACTGGGCCAACTTCATGCTCGACGCCGAGAGCATGCGCTTCATTGGCGGTGTCCAGGCGCGCATGGCGGTGTGGCGCCACCTCATGACCGCGGTGGGCAGCTGGGCGGCGCAGGGTTTCGGGATGTTTTCCGTGCTCGAGCGGCGCAGCGGCGTCTGGCTCGGGCGGGTGGGGCCGATCAAGCCGGCCGGCTGGCCTGGCACCGAAGTGGGCTGGAGCATACGGCGAGAATACTGGCGCCAGGGTTTCGCCCTGGAAGCGGCGCGTGCAACGATCGACTGGGCGTTCGACAATCTCGGCTGGAGCGATGTCATACACTGCATTGCGCCGGACAATGTGGGCTCGCAGGCCGTTGCGCGCCGTCTCGGCTCGGTCAATCGCGGCGCCGGCAGGCTGCCGGCGCCACTCGACCAGGAGCCCGCCGATATCTGGGGTCAGACGCGCGCGCAATGGCGTGTGAATCGAAATAATCTGGGGTAGCAGCCGCCATGAAGAAATCGCGACTTGAAGCGTTCAGCGATGGCGTGATCGCCATCATCATCACCATCATGGTGCTGGAACTGAAGGTGCCGCATGGCGCCACGCTGGCGGCGCTGCAGCCGCTGTGGCCGGTGCTGGCCTGTTATCTGGTGAGTTTCATCTATGTGGGCATCTACTGGAACAACCATCACCATCTTTTGCAGGTGGTCGAGCAGGTGAATGGCACGGTACTTTGGGCCAATCTGCACCTGCTGTTCTGGCTGTCGCTGCTGCCGTTCGTGACCAGGTGGGTGGGCGAAACCGGGTTTGCACAACTGCCGGTGGCTGCCTACGGCGTCGTGCTGCTGTGCGCAGGTGTTGCCTACACGATCCTGACGCGTGCGCTACTGCGTCTGCACGCCGGCGATTCGCTGCTGGCGCGCGCGCTGGGCGCGGATTTCAAGGGCAAGGTGTCGCTGGCGATGTACGTTGCGGCGATTCCGCTGGCCTTTGTGAGCCCGTGGCTGGCCGCTGCGCTCTATGTCGCGGTAGCGATCATCTGGCTGCTGCCCGACCGGCGCATCGAACGGGTGGTGCCGGTGACACGCGTCGGCTAGCCGCCGCTAGCGTTCGATAGTGTAGACCAGGTCGGCGCTTTGCGCCGTGCCCGCCTCGGTCTTGATGGTCCAGTGATCACCAATCGTGTAGCGCATCTTTATGGTGTTGATCTGCTCGGCCAGGCCGATGCCGTAACTGATATAGAGTCGCGGTGACAGGTAGCGCCCCAGTACCAGCGAGGTGTCGTTGTTGAGATTGGATTCGACACTGACATCGTCGAGCCCGACCTTGCCACCGAATTGCTGGAACAGCAGTGCGCTGCCCTGCAGCAGCAGATTGGCGCGCGCCGAGCTGCTGCGAGTCGCGCCGTCGCCGGCGTTCTGCACACTTTCGAGCGAGCCGCCGGCCAGTAGCAGCGAAACGATCTGCGCCTGCGCTATCGCCGGGTCGGAGAAGAATGTCATGCGCGGACTGCGCAGGGTGCCGCGCACATTGACGCCAGCGGTGATGTCCGGGAACTTCTTGATGGCGCGCAGATCGATCGCCGGGTCGGAGAGTGGACCGTTGTTGAAAAGCAATCGACCACGTTCGATATCGAGCTTGCGACCATAGGCGGTATATTTGCCTTCCTCCACCTGCAGCTCGCCGGTACCGCGATCAAAGCCGGTGTCATCGGTTACGGTGCGCAGACTCCCGCTCAGGCGACCGGCGAGACCGAGCGTGTCGATGGTGACGCGTTCACCCAGTTTCAAAGTGACGTCACTGAACACGGCAAAGCCGGCACTCGGCGCGCTCTGTTTGCTAGTGACGATGATTTCATCGCCCGAGGCGCGCACCGCGTTGGTGAGCTGATCGGGGCGTGCCAGGCGCGCGTACGGCAGCGCGATGACGCCGGTGACGTCAATGCGCCGGCCGCTGAATTTCATATTGACGTCGGGCGAGACCAGGATACGCGCTTCCGGAATGTTGACCACGCGCAGATTGTCGCCGCTCAGGTGCAGCTGGCCGTAAGGCAGTGCATCACGCCAGGTGAGCGTGCCGTTGAAATGGGCGTGGCCCTCGGCGCCGGCAGTGACGCTGCCGTCAAGTTGCAGAGTACTGTCACGCAGCAGGGCATCGAAGTTCAGATCGCGCAGCGCCAGGTTGATCTGGTAGGCATCGACCTGCGCCTCGCTGACCTTGAGTTCGCCATTGATGGCCGGCGCAGTGAGATTGCCACTGAGCTTCAGATCGGCATTGAGTCGGCCGCTGACGCGATCAACCTGTGCCACATAGGAATCGATGAAGCCCAGCGCCTGGGTCTGCAGGTGCAGCTCGCCGACAAGCGGCCAGCTGCGCCATGGGCCACCATTGCTGCCAGCATCGATCCGGCCACCGATACTGCCCTGTGCACCGGCATCCAGCGCGATCTGCGAGTGCAGGCCGGTGGCGCTGAAGTCCGCGCGCACCGACCCGTTGCCGAGGCTGAAGGACTCGACCCGACCGCCCAGCAGATGGTGCTTCAGCCCGGCCTTGTCCAGCGTGGCGGACAGGGCGCCGCTCCAGGGATTCGCGCCCGCGGCGTCGCCGTGCGCTTCCAGCGACAGGGAACCCTCGAAGTCGGTGTCGGTGGTGAGTCCAGCCGTCAGCGTGCGCAGCGGTACGTTGGCAGCGCTGATGCTGAAGTGATTGTGCGCGGCGTCGTGCCCGCCGCTCGCACACAGACGGGCCTGGGCATCATGCAGACACAGTGGCTCCAGTTTCAGCTCATTGCCGGATAACGCCACCAGCAGTGCCGCAGGCTCGGCCAGGGTCAGCTGGATCTCACTGCCGTCGCTGACCTCGACTTGACTCAATTGTGCCTGCCAGCGTTGATCCGCGAACAGCCCGTAGCCGCCGGCCAGGACCCGCAACGAAGGCGCCTGCAAGCTGAACTCGAAGCGATGGCCGGCCGCGGCCCCGATCGAGCTGAAGCGTACGGTCTCGAAGTGGCGCTCGCCGAGCAATAGCCGGTTCAGTTGCACCGAGATGTCGGTGCGCCCGCTGCCCTGAGGATCAAAGTCCAGCTTTGCTGCCAGTTCCTGCAGTCGTACGCCGTCCCACTGGATGCCGGTGCCGTGCAGCGTGCCCTGCAATAGCGGGCGCGCCGCATCGCCGCGCACATGCCCCTGGGCCCGCAGCGTGCCACGCGCACCACTGTGCAGGAGTCCCAGGTCAGTGGCGTCGATGCCAAAGCGCAGATCGACATGCTCGCCCAGGCGTCCATCAAGATCGAGTCGCGTGGCGCCCAGCTGCAGGTGCAGCTGTTGCAGCAACCAGTCATCGCCGGCCAGTGCAATGCCGCCATGGCCGCTGGCCGGTTGACCACGTATGTTGCCGGTGAGTCCGCTCAGCCTGGCCTGCAGGCTGGCGTGCTTGCCGAAATTCTCGCCGCTGGCCTGCAACGTGAAACTGAGCCGGCCGCTGATCGCAGGGCGCAGCGCAGCGACGTCCAGATGCGACACGCTTCCGGCGAGTGACCAGTTTTCAGCTGGCGTCCAGGTGGCGTTGCCGTGCAGCTGGGCCTGACCACCAAAGGCGCCCAGCGTTGCCGCTGCGAGATCGATGCCCTCGTGGTGCAGACGGCCCTGCGCCGTAAACGGCATGGGCGGCAGATCGAGCACCCGGAGTTGCCCGCTGGCCTGCAGTGCGTAGGGCCACAGACCGGCAAGTGCATACTCGCCGGCGGTACTGCCTAACGGTGCGCTGCTATCGTTCAATGGCCAGCGAAATGAATTCCACTGCCCGTGCAGATCGAGGCGCGGTCCGCCAGCGACGATGCCGACCGTCCCCGCCGCGTGCAACTGCATGCCGGAAGCGTGATGCTCAAGATCAAGGTGATTCACGCTGAGCACGCGCTCGGCGTAGCTGCCGGAAAAATCAACGGCCAGCGGTCCGCTGTCGAGACCGGGCGGTGTGAGCGCGCCGCGCGCGCTGAAGCCGTCGCGATCGCCCTGCAGGTGCAGGGTGCCGCTGATCACGCCCAGCGCACCGCCAGCGTTCCAGGCGCGCAGGTCGAAGGATTGGACCCGCGAATCGCCCTGCCAGTGCCAATTGCCGGTGAGCGCCAGCGCCGCGCCGCGAAAATCGGCGCTGAGGGGACTGAGCAGATTGCCGGTGATGTTCAGGCGCTCCAGATCGCCATCGAGCTGCGCATTGGCGAGCCACGCTGGTTGGTCGGCAGTCTCAAAGGTCAGGCGCGTCGTGCCAGTGATCTGCAGCGGGTCGGCGGCGCGCAGCCGGCCTTTGCTCTGCACCACGAAGCCCGAATACAGCATCGAGCTGTCATAGATCGTAATGTCGCGGACATCGAGGCCGGCCGTGCCGTGCAGCTGATCGAAGCTGAAACTGCGTCCGCTCGCGGTCAGCAGTTCAATGTGATCTATTGTTACCTGGTCGGCATGCAGGTTGAGCAGCCCGACCAGAAAATGCGGTTTCCATGGCGCACCACCGGTGTCGGTGGGCGAGAGCACATGAATCTGCACGCTGCCGATTCGCGCCTCGCGCACCTGGATCGATTGCCATAGCAACGGCAGCAGCGCCACGCGCCCGTTGAGATCGGCGGCGCTGATGTGCACACGGCGGTGATCGAGCGTGAAGGAATCGATGTGCAGGCCACGATACAGGGTGCCGCGCGCGCCCTGGATCTGCATGCTCACTGGCCCGAGCCGCCGGCTGGCCATCGATACCAGTCGCTGCAGACCCGCCTGCGTCCAGCCAACGTACCAGATCAGCACACCTGTCAGCAGCACCAGCGCCAGCAAGGAAATCCACGAACTGTGCAACAGCCGGCGCATCATAGTTTTGGCGAGATATTCAGATGCAGCCGTGGGCCTGGCAATTCCGCGAACCCCGGTGCCCGCAGTGGTTTGGCGACGTCGATTCCGACCGTGATGACCGGCAGGCGCCAGCGGAAACCGAGGCCCACGGAGTAGGCCAGCGGGTCGCCCAACCGATTGAAGGCGTTGCCGAAGTCGGTAAACAGCGCCACGCCGAGGCTGTGCGGCAAATCGCGCTCCAGTTCAAAGGTGCCGGTCAGCAGATGCCGGCCACCGGTGCCGACCAGGGCGTTGGTGAGTGGATCGAGTTGGCGGGGTGAGAGCGAGTTGAAACCGAAACCACGCACGCTGCGGTCGCCGCCGGCAAAGAAACGATAGGCTGCCGGCAGTTCCTGGAAATCACCGACCGCGCTCGCGCCGACCTCGCCACGCAGCAGCAGGTGCCAGCGCGGGTTCAGATCCAGCACCCGCTCGGACAGCAGGTTGAGGCGCAGGAAATTGGCGTTGGCGCCGAGCACGCTGTGTGAGCCGATCAGTTCAGCGTACAGCTTGCGCGAGAACAGGTCTTCGCCCAGATAACCCTCGGGCACGGCCGAGTAGGTGATTCCGGGCACAATGAGGTTGTCTTCCTGCCGGCCATTGATGTTGTCGGTGGTGATGTTGTGGGCGAAGCTTGCCGACAACACCCGCTGCCAGTTGCCGCGACTCTGGGTGATGCTCGGGCGAAACGACAGTTCGCGCGTGTGCAGGGTGCTGGTGAGATCCTGCTCCTGGGTCAGAAGCTGCATGGAAAATTTCTCACGCACCGGATCGCCGAACGGAATGTCGTAGCGCGCGTTCAGATTCTGCTTGGCTTCCGAGACCTGCAGCTGCACGCGCATGCGGTGACCGCGATCATTGACGCGTGGGTTGAGCCAGCTTACCGTGCCGCGCACGCCGGTGTCGGTGCCGTAGCCGGCGCCGAACGAATAGCTGTTGCGCGCGCGGGTGGCGCGAATCTCGATCGGCACCAGATGGGTCGCCGGGTCGCGGGTGCCGGTGGTTACTTCAACCGTGGAGAAGAACTGACTGTCATCGAACGCGAACTGGGTGCGCAGCAGTTTGACGGCATCGTAGCCCTCACCGTCGCGATAGCGCAGGTAGCGACGGATCTGGGTTTCGCGTATCGCGCTCTGGGTAATTCTGGTCGCGCCAAAGGAATAGCGCTCGCCGGTCTCGATCTCGAGAAAAACGCTGGCTCTGAGGGCGCGCGGGTCAACGCGCAGTTCACTGCGCAGCATGCGTGCATCGAGGTAGCCGTAGGTATCGGCCACGGCCTGCAGATCGGTCTTCAGCTTCTCATAGGCGGCATGCTGCAGGCGCTCGCCCTGGCGCATGCCCGGCGCCGTGGCGATGCGTTCAAACGAGCTATCGCTGGCGCCGGCACCGTGCACCACCACGCTTACCGACTCGAGCAGCACGGGTTCGCCCACTTCGATGCTGATCTGTACGCGCCAGTTGCGCTGCCGCTCGTCCGGAGTAATGCTGCTGGTTACCCTGGGCGCGTAGTAGCCGTAGGGCCGCAGCGCGTCGCGTACTTCCCCAGGCACTCGCCGGTACAGGCGCTGCACCGCATCGGCTTCGAGGCGCTCGCGCTCTTTGTAACGCTCGAGGCTCAGCAGTGCCTCGACGTTGTGGCGCAGCTCGGCGTCCACGCCGTTGATATCGATGCGAATGGCGGCCGCGACCGGCCGTGCCGGCAGCAGTGGCAGGGCCAATAGCGCCAGCAGTGGCGCAAACTTAAACCTGATAGTCACTATATCTGGAGTCCGGTCGTGACCCGAGGTTCCGTGCGCGCCGGTTGCGCACCACTTACCCGGCCTCGAGCGCCGAGCCAGTGGCGCGCAGATACCAGGATTCGATCAGCCGGCGCGCAATGGTGTGGTGCGGCGGCAGGAGGATGCCGGCCGACGCGGCGATCTGCCCGGCCTCGAACCATTGCGCCGCTTCCAGTTCACCATCGAGCTCGAGCGGCCCGACGGTGGCGCCGGCGTGAAAGCCGAGCATCAACGAGGAGGGGAACGGCCAGGACTGCGAGGCAAAATAGCGCGGCGCGCTGGCGTGCACGCCGGTCTCTTCGTGCACTTCACGCAGCACCGCATCTTCCAGCGTCTCGCCGGGCTCGACGAACCCGGCCAGCGCCGAGTAGCGGCCTGCCGGCCAGCCCGCCTGCCGCCCAAGCAGCACGCGATCAGCGTCGGTCACCACGACGATGACGGCCGGGTCGATGCGCGGAAAGAACTCTGCGCCGCATTCACTGCTGGTGCAGGCCAGGCTGTGGCCGGCACTGCGCGGCGTGGTGGGCGCGCCGCAGGCGCCACAATGCTGGTGGCGCGAGCGCCAGATCACCAGCGCCCGCGCGCAGGCGAGGATGGCGGCCTGATCGGCCGGCAAGATGCCGAGCAGTGAGCGCAGCTCCTCCAGCGCCGTGCCGGGCGGCGCCGCGGCGCCCCCGGGCGGCGCGTCGATGAGTACACAGCGGGCACCCTGGTACCAACCCAGCAGCACCAGCCGGTGCGGCTCGATCTCGCGCAGCAGCGGGTACGTACTGTCGAGGAAGGCAATGGTCGGTTCAGGTGTGCGCCGCATCAGATGCTGCGTGCCGCTGGTGAGCAGGAAACGCGTGCTGGCGTCGGCCAGCGCCTCGGGCAGCCAGTCGCTGGCGGCGCGGGCCGCCGAGCGGCGGTCGAGCCCGGCGCCTGAAAACGGGTTGTCGCTGGCGGCTGCTGTCATCGGTTCGCTCATGGTGGAGCCCGATCTTAACAGCTGGCCGCACCTCGTCAGTGATTGCCGGGCCGGCGGGCCACGGCCCGCAGGCCCGCGCCGGCGCAAACCAGGCAGTGGGGCGGCTGCAGAGCCAGTGCATCGGCGACCAGCAGCGCGCCACACTCATGGCAGCCCTGCAGCGCCAGTTCGGTTCCCTGGCTCAGTGCCACGACCAACAGTACCGCGTGCTCAAAGGTGATGATCGGCTCGGTGAGCACGGCGCAATAGGCCTCGTAGGCCTGGCAGAGCGAGGCCGCGCGGCTGATGCCCGGCGCCAGTCGCGCCGGCGTACCGCCGCTGACCTTGAGCATGCCGAGCAGGCAGCAGACCGAAGCGAGTACCGCCGCCTCCTGGCGCACGCGCGCGGTGCGCAGGAAATAGCTCGCTTGCTGCGGCGACTTGCCGCGATGGCGCGTCACCCGTACTCCGCCGCCGTGCAGGTAGGAGCGGTAGAGCTTGCGGATGCGATCGTCGGTGAGGCCAGTCCACTGGCGAATGGTGTGGGTGCGGGCCTCGTGGCGGATGAAATGAATGGCGATGTCGAGTCGCAGCCGGTCGCGGCTGTAGCGGTCGTCGGAGATGCGCATGGGGGCTCCTGTTATTTGCCGTGTTTCCGGCATCCTGGTGAATTTGTGTGAAATATCCCAAATTTGCAACTGGCTTTCCAGCCCCGGATGGCAGCAATATGTCGTGGGAACAGGGAGGAATGCATGAGTGAGCCGCAATTTGCCGAACTTGCGCTGGCCGGTCGCTGGGACAGTTCGGTGCTGGAACCGCTGGCCGAAATCAATGCAGAAGTGGTGGAGGCGCTGATCGGCGCAGGCGACGCCGGCGGGCCGCCGCTTGGCGGCCTGCGCTGGCGCTGGCAGGCGCTGGGCGCACCGGCGCGGCGGCGGCTGGTGCGCTGCCCCTACATGCTGCTCGATGCCGGTTTCGCGCAGGCGCAATTGTGGGCCGCACTGCCGCGCGCCTCGGTACACGAGCTGTCGCCGGCGCGCGAATTCACGGCCCGTCCGCGACCCATGCCCACATCCCTGATCCGGCGGGTGTTGCTGCTGGCCTGGCATCTGGCGCGCGCCAACCGGCTCACGGCACGCCTGGCGCTCGGCATGAGCGGCGAGTGCGCGCAGCTGCTGGCGCGCTGCCGCCTGGCCGATCTCGATTGGTACGCCGAGCAGCGACCGACCTTCATTCGCCCGCGCTGGGAGCACAGGCCGGCTCTCTGGCACGCACTGATGGTCGCCGCGGCGCTCGAGCAAACCCGCGAACTGGAGCGCCTGCAGAGCTGGGGCCTGCAGATGCTGGCTGCCGAAACCCTGAATTCACCTGCCGCCGCTGTGACGCTCGGAGCCCGGCTGCGCTAATATCGTGGCCGTCTGGCACCTCGTGCGCCAGGTAACCTGCGGGAGTCATTCATGTTGCGCAATGGAACAAGATTCTGGGTAGCGGCTGCGCTGGCAGGCGCTGCACTTACGGGCGGCGTCCAGGCCGCCGAAAAGGACACCAAGGAACCGGTCATACCCACCTGCGACAGGAAAATCGGCACGCTGGCGGTCACCGAGCCGGAAAACCGCTGGTGGCAGGAACTGCAGCTTGAGTCGCCCGAAGCGCTCATCAAGGTGTTCGTGTCCCAGTCCAAGTGTTTTACGCTGGTCGATCGCGGCAAGGGCCTGGCGGCGGCAGAGAAGGAACGGGCGTTGGCCGGGTCGGGCGAAATGCGTGGCGGCTCCAACATCGGCAAGGGCCAGATGAAGGCGGCCGACTATGTGCTGGTGCCCGATATCATCAACAAGAACAGCAATTCCGGTGGCCGCAAGATCGGCGGCATCCTCGGTGGTCTCGTGCCGGGACTGGGTGGTGTACTGCTCGGAGGCATCAGCCTCAAGAGCAAGACCGCCGATGTGGTCCTCACACTGACCGACGTGCGCTCAACCGAGCAGGTTTCCCTGCAGGAAGGGCACGCCAAGAAGACCGACCTGGGTTGGGGTGCGGGTGGCGGGCTGGGCTTTTTCGGCGGCTTTGCCGCCGGCGGCGCCAGCGGCTACGCCAACACGGAAATCGGCCAGGTGGTGACCATGGCTTATCTGCAGGCGTTCACCAAGCTGGTGGATGACGTCAAGCAGCTCAAACCCGATGCCAAGGCCGACAATGTCGGGCAGTCGGTTTCCATGGCCAAGCCCGGCAAGCTCTATGAAAAGCCCAACCTCAAGGCCACGGTGGTACGCGATCTCGATGTCGGCATGACCATGTACCCGACGGGTGACAAGGAAGGCATCTGGTGGAAAGTCACCGACGAGCTGGGCAACGAAGGCTGGGTGCCCTCGAGCCTGTTCGAGCTCGCGCGCTGATTGCCGCGTTCGCATGCAGGCGCTTTCGGTACGGGGTCTGACCAAGGTCTACGCTAACGGCGTACAGGCACTCAAGGGCATCGATCTGGACGTCGAGCAGGGCGATTTTTTCGCCCTGCTCGGCCCCAACGGCGCCGGCAAGACCACGCTGATTGGCATCATTACCTCGCTGGTCAACAAAAGCGCAGGCACGGCCAGTGTTTTCGGTCACGACCTGGATAGCGCCCTCGAGCGCGCCAAGTCCTGCATCGGTGTGGTACCGCAGGAACTCAATTTCAATCAGTTCGAAACGCCGCTGACGATCGTGGTCAATCAGGCCGGCTTTTACGGCATCCCGCGCTCCGTGGCGCGCGTCCGCGCTGAAAAATATCTGCGCCAGCTGCAGCTCTGGGAGCGCCGCAACGGTCAGGCGCGCGCGCTCTCGGGTGGCATGAAGCGTCGCCTGATGATCGCGCGTGCGCTGATGCACGAGCCGCGCCTGTTGGTGCTCGATGAGCCCACCGCCGGCGTCGACATTGAAAATCGTCGCTCCATGTGGGAATTCCTGCAGGACATCAACGCCCACGGCACTACCATCATTCTTACCACCCATTATCTGGAAGAAGCCGAGAGTCTGTGCCGCAACATCGCCATCATCGACAAAGGGCAGATAATCGAGCGCGATCGCATGGGCAATCTGCTGCGGCGTCTCCACGACGAAACCTTTGTGCTGAACCTGCGTAGCCCGCTGGCGGCGGCGCCGCAGGTCACGGGTTTTGCACTGACGCGCGTCGATGACACCACGCTCGAGGCCGAGGTATCCAAGAGCCAGAGCCTCAACGAGCTCTTCGCCCAGCTCACACCGCTCGGCATCGAAGTGGTCTCGATGCGCAACAAGGTCAATCGGCTTGAAGAAGTGTTCATGCGCCTGGTCGAGAACCGGGGGGTGGCATGAGTCAGCCTGCCGTCAGCACCGAGCGTTCCGTGAACGCCATTCGCTGGACTGGCCTGCGCACCATCCTGATTCGCGAATATGGCCGCATCATCCGCATCTGGGGTCAGACGCTGCTGCCTTCGGCCGTGACCGCGGTGCTTTATTTTGTGATCTTTGGCAGCCTCATCGGCCGGCGCATCGGTCAGCTGGGTGGCTACGATTACATGCAGTACATCGCTCCCGGCCTGATCATGATGTCCGTGATCACCAATTCCTACGCCAATGTGGTGGCTTCGTTCTTTGGCGCCAAGTTTGGCAAGCACATCGAAGAGCTGCTGGTGTCGCCGCAACCCAACTGGATCATCGTCACCGGCTACGCGGCCGGCGGCATGCTGCGCGGCATGATGGTCGGGGCAGTGGTCACGGTCGTATCGCTGATCTTCGCCCGGCTGCCCGTGCATCATCTGGGTCTGATCATGCTGGCGGTGGTGCTAACGTCCATGATTTTTTCACTCGGCGGTTTCATCAACGCCGTGTTTGCCAAGAATTTCGACCAGGTGAACTGGATCCCCGCCTTCATACTCACGCCGCTCACCTATTTTGGTGGCGTGTTCTACTCGATCTCGATGTTGCCCCCGTGGGCGCAGACGCTCTCGCACCTCAATCCGATCCTGCACATGGTCAATGCCTTTCGCTACGGGTTTCTGGGCAGCAGCGATGTCAACGTGCCGCAGGCGTTTGCCATCATGGTGGGGTTGGCGGTGGGCCTGTTTGCGGTGGCGCTTGCTTTGATGAATAAGGGCGTGGGCATACGGGAGTGAGGCGCGCCATCGTTCGGGCGGAGGTGGCCGGCGGGCGTGCGCTCCGGCTGCTCAGGGTTGCTCGCGCTGAGCCAGCGGGCCAGGGCGCCCACTAGCTCAGCGTACCCTCGCGCGGGCTGGCGCCTTGGCCCAATTTGGTCGTACGAAGTGGGTGGCGATGCACTGGACGGCGCCGACGCCCGCGCTCGGCTCGCAACACTTCCGCTGC
>JBAVRE010000207.1:0-5007 GCA_049694695.1 Steroidobacteraceae bacterium
TCCAGGCTTCACGCGGCAATGCACCAAATGAAGCGACGTCGTGGCTTACCATGTCGAACATGAAGACTTTCATGATGCCTGACGATCCGTACAGGAGCGCGGCGAGGACCTGCAAGCCCCACAACAGTATGTTCATCGTGCACCCCTCGGCTTCCGCTCCAGCGGTCCGCCATTGATGAGGATCGCCCGCGCCCAGCGCCTTTGACAATGGCGGATTTGGAGGGGCCCGGCAACCTTGGCTCGTGGCCCTAAGGGGCCTGTGGCGAGCGGCCGGTATCGCTATGCTGCGCCGATGATCAGCAAGGCCGAGAGCCATCCGCGACGATCCGCACGTCACGGCGTGGCGCGGGTGATTTCCAAACTGGGCCTGGGCTCGCGCACGCAGGCGGCGCAATGGGTGCAAGCCGGGCGAGTGCGCGTCAACGGCCAGGTTGTGCGCGACGCTGAATTTCCAGTGCGGCAGGGCACGGATCGAGTCGAGGTGAATGAGCGGGAGCTCAAGCCTGCCGCGCGCGTTGTGCTGATGCTGAACAAGCCGCGCGGCCTGGTCACCACGCGCCAGGACGAGCAGGGACGCGAGACGGTGTATCGCTGCTTCGAGGGCGCCGCGTTGCCGTGGCTGGCGCCAGTGGGGCGGCTCGACAAAGCCAGCGAGGGGCTGCTGCTGTTCAGCAATGATCCGCTCTGGGCAGCGCGCATCACGGCTCCCGGATCCGGGCCGGACAAGACCTATCATGTGCAGATAGACCGCGTGCCCGATGCCGCGTTACTGGCGGCGCTCAGGCAGGGCGCTGTGCACGACGAGGTATTGCTGAAATTCAAATCGGTGCGCACTTTGCGGGCCGGTAACAAAAACGCGTGGCTGGAAATAACTCTGGATGAGGGCCGCAACCGCCAGATTCGTCGCGTACTCCAGGCTTTCGATATCGCAGCGCTGCGCCTGGTGCGCGTTGCGATCGGTACGCTGAAACTGGGCGAGCTGCCGAAGGGCAAATGGCGGCTGCTCGGCGAGCCGGAGATCGCATCGTTGTGAGCGCCAGACTGCTGCCGCTCCTGACTCTGCCGGTACACCGGCAATTGCTCGCGGCGCGCGCAGCGGGCGCAGCTGAAGCGAGCTGCTCACTCGATCTGGGGCGAAGTACGACCAGCGCGGCGATCGGCCCGCAATCCTGGAGCTGGAACGATGAGCACTACCCTTACCTCGAGGTTTGCAGGGACCGCACCGTCTATCACTGGAGCGGCGCCGGCTTCCAGCCGGTGTCGCGCTACTCGAGTTCCCTGATCAAGCTGGTGCCCACACCATGGGGGCCGCCCACCTTCGAGATCGATGGCATCAAGATGCTGCCGACGGCGCGGGTCTCACCGTACGACGACGCGCAGCGCAAAGTGGCGTTGATTGAGCCGCGTGGCAAAGCCATTCTCGACACCTGCGGCGGCCTGGGCTATTTCGCCGCCTGGTGCCTGCGCGGCGGTGCGCGGCAGCTGCAGTCTTACGAAAAAAATCCGGACGTATTGTGGTTGCGCAGTCTCAACCCCTGGTCGCCCGATAGTCCGTGGTCAGGCGATTCCTGCAGCGCCCTGACGTTGACGGTGGCAGACATCGCCGAGTGCATCGCCACGCTGGCGGCAGCGTCGTTCGAAGCGATCCTTCACGACCCACCGCGTTTTGGTATCGCCGGTGAACTCTACTCGCAGCTCTTCTATGACCAGCTGGCCCGGGTGCTCGTGCGCCGGGGCAAATTGTTTCACTACACCGGCGCGCCGAACAAGCTCACCAGCGGCCGCGATGTGCCAAACGAAGTCGCCAAACGCCTGCGGCACGCCGGGTTCACCACGGCCTTCAATGGCGATGGTGTACTGGCCGTAAAAACCGGCTGAGCGTCGCGCAAGTTGCGCGCGACAGGCTTGGCCGCCAGGACCGGCGCTTAAGCTTTGCGACCCACGCGGCCCGCGCGACGCGCCAGCCGCTGGCCCGCGGCCGCCAGCGCTGCGGCGCGATCGGTGCGCTCCCAGGTGAAATCGGCTTCGGTGCGGCCAAAGTGCCCGTAGGCTGCTGTCTGCTTGTATATGGGCCGCGCCAGGTCGAGCATTTTGCGCAGTCCGTAAGGCGTGAGATCGAAATGGCGGCGCACCAGGTCGGTGAGCTGCTCGCGATTGAGCGCGCTGGTGCCAAAGGTGTCGACCATGATCGAGGTGGGCTCGGCCACGCCGATCGCATAGGACACCTGCACCTCGCAGCGATCAGCCAGTTTCGCGGCCACCAGGTTCTTGGCCACATAGCGGGCTGCATAGGCTGCCGAGCGATCCACCTTGGACGGGTCCTTGCCCGAGAACGCGCCGCCACCGTGGCGGGCGTAGCCGCCGTAGGTGTCGACGATGATCTTGCGACCGGTGAGGCCGCAATCGCCCACCGGGCCACCGACCACGAAGCGGCCGGTCGGGTTGATGTGATACTGCGTGCGCTTGTCGAGCCAGCGTTTCGGCAGCACCGGCTTGATGATTTCCTCCATCACCGCTTCGCGCAGCTTCTTCGTCGAGATGTCATCGCTGTGCTGGGTCGAGAGCACCACCGCTTCGATGCCCACGGGCCGATCATTCTCGTAACGCAGGGTCACCTGGCTCTTGGCATCCGGGCGCAGCCACGGCAACTTGCCGCGTTTGCGCACCTCGGCCTGACGCTTGACCAGGCGGTGCGCGAGCGTGATGGGGGCGGGCATCAGCACCTCGGTTTCGTTGGTGGCATAGCCGAACATCAGGCCCTGATCGCCGGCACCCTGTTTGCGGGCCGATTTGCGATCCACGCCCATGGCGATATCGGTCGATTGCTTGCCGATGATGTTGATGACGCCGCAGCTGGCGCCATCGAAGCCCATGTCCGAACTGTCGTAACCGATCTCGAGCAGGGTCTCACGCACCAGTTTTTCCAGGTCAATCCACGCTGAAGTCGTGACCTCGCCGGCCACGATCACCACGCCGGTCTTGATCAGCGTTTCGCAGGCCACGCGCCCGGCTGGATCGGCGGCCAGAATGGCGTCGAGCACGGCGTCGGAAATCTGGTCGGCGACCTTGTCCGGGTGGCCTTCGGAGACTGACTCGGAAGTAAACAGGAAATTATTGGACATGCGAAATCCCAATGGCGGCAGGTAGGGGCGGCGCAGTATAGCCGCGGGCGCTTGCCGGCGGAAAATCGCTGGTGGACAATGCGCGCCCGTTCCAGGCGCCCAGCCCACCGAGAAGCCCATGCCAACACGCCGCGAGCTCGCCAACGTCATCCGCGTCCTGGCCATGGATGCCGTCCAGCAGGCCAATTCCGGGCATCCGGGTGCCCCGATGGGCATGGCCGACATGGGCGAGGTGCTGTGGCGCGATTTTCTCAAGCACAATCCGGCCAACCCGCGCTGGTGGAATCGCGATCGATTCGTGCTCTCCAATGGCCACGGCTCGAT
Organism: Steroidobacteraceae bacterium; assembly: GCA_049694695.1. GTDB lineage: Bacteria > Pseudomonadota > Gammaproteobacteria > Steroidobacterales > Steroidobacteraceae > FEN-1191. The sequence continues at coordinate 3,447 of JBAVRE010000207.1, forward strand.
GCTGCTGTACGCGCTGCTGCACCTGACCGGGTATCCGGTGAGCATGGACGAGCTCAAGAACTTCCGGCAGCTGGGCAGCCGTACGGCCGGTCACCCCGAGCACGATCTGGCGATGGGTATTGAAACGACCACCGGGCCGCTGGGGCAGGGCTTTGCCAACGGCGTGGGTTTCGCGCTGGCCGAGCGCGTGCTGGCGGCGCAGTTCAATCAGCCCGGCCTGGAAATTGTCGATCATCACACCTGGGTGTTTCTGGGCGATGGCTGCCTGATGGAAGGCATTTCGCACGAGGCGGCCTCGCTGGCTGGTACGCTGGGCCTGGGCAAGCTGATCTGCCTGTATGACGACAACGGCATTTCCATCGACGGCAAGGTCGCCGGCTGGTTTGCCGACGATACGCCCAGGCGCTTCGAGGCCTACGGCTGGCAGGTGATCCGCTCCGTCGACGGCCAGGACGGCGAGGCGGTGGCCGCCGCAATTCGGGCCGCGCAGGCCGATAGCGCGCGCCCGACGCTGATCTGCTGCCGCACGGTCATAGGTTTTCCGGCGCCGACCCGCGGCGGCACGGCCAAAGCGCACGGCGAGCCGCTGGGCGCCGATGAAATCGCGGCAGTGCGGAAGATCATCGGCTGGACCGAACCGCCATTCCAGGTGCCGGCGCCGCTGCGTGCCGCCTGGGATTGCCAGGCCAAAGGCCGCGCTGCGGAAGCGCTCTGGCAGGAATTGTTCCGCCGCCACCAGGCAGCGCACCCGCAGCTGGCCGCAGAATTCCTGCGCCGCATGCAGGGCGAGCTGCCCGCCAGCTGGCCGCAGCAGCGTGCGGCCCTGTACAACGCCGCGAGCGCAACGCCCGGGCCGCAGGCTACGCGCGTCTCATCCCAGGGTGCGCTCGATACGTTGGGCGAGGGCGTGCCCGAGTTACTCGGCGGTTCCGCCGACCTGACCGGTTCGAACAACACGCTGCGCAAGGGCGCGCGGGTAGTAACGCCCGCCGACGCCAGCGGCAGCTATCTGCACTACGGCGTGCGCGAATTTGGCATGAGCGCGATCATGAACGGGTTGGCCCTGCACGGCGGCTTCATTCCTTTCGGCGGCACCTTCCTGACTTTTTCCGATTACGCGCGCAACGCGGTACGCATGGCGGCGTTGATGCGCTTGCGTGTCATCCAGGTGTACACGCACGATTCCATCGGCCTGGGCGAGGATGGTCCGACGCATCAACCCATCGAGCATCTGGCCAGCCTGCGGGTGATGCCGCATCTGCACGTGTGGCGACCGGCCGATGCGCTCGAGACCGCGGTGTCCTGGGCGCAGGCCATCGAACGCCACGATGGACCGAGCGCGCTGGTGCTCACGCGCCAGGCTCTGCCACAGCTGGCGAGCGCTGCCCAGGCGGAGCAGGTCGCGCGCGGCGGTTACGTGCTGCTGGACTGCGCCGGCAGCCCGGAGTGCATTGTCATAGCGACCGGCTCGGAGGTGTCGCTGGCGATCGAGGCGGTCAAGGCCGCGCAGGCCAGGGGCCGGCGTGTGCGCCTGGTGTCCATGCCATGCACGGCGGTATTC
>JBAVRE010000208.1:0-33477 GCA_049694695.1 Steroidobacteraceae bacterium
TCATGCCAGGCCGCCACGGATTCGGCGACGCTCGCGCCCTGGTTGCGCTGGTTGAAGGTCTCGCTGACCACCACGGCCATGCCGATCTCATTGCAGCCGGCCGCCTGGGCGCGCTCGAAACCGCGGCGATTGAGCACCAGGCCGATGTAGCTGACGTCCTCACGGCGGGGCAGGGCCGCGAGCACTGCTTCCGCGTCTGCCATTTGTGGCACGCGCTTGGGGTTCACGAAGCTGGCGACCTCGATGCGGCGGATACCGGTCGCGATGGCCCGATTGATGAACTCGACTTTGGTCGCGCAGGGCAGCAGCGTCGGTTCATTCTGCAGCCCATCACGTGGCCCGACTTCGATGACCTGGACAGACCTGGGCAGTGGCACAGTCAAGACATGCTCCTCAGTCCTTGACCCCGGACCTGCCGATTGTATACAAATAGGCGCCCGGCGACCCCCCAAAAGAGCCGTTCGCCAAATTTCAGGAAATGAACATGACTGATCCCGGTTTCAAGAACGGCCCGCTCAGCGACCTGCGCCTGCTCGAACTCGGCACCCTGCTCGCCGGCCCATTCTGCGGCCAGCTCATGGGAGACCTGGGCGCCGAAGTGATCAAGATCGAGCCGCCCAACCAGGGTGACCCGATGCGTTTCTGGGGTCAGCAGCAGCCGGGTGAACCCTCGCTCTGGTGGCCCGTGGTGGGCCGCAATAAGAAGGCCATCACGCTCGATCTGCGCCAGAGCGCCGGCCAGCAACTGCTGCGTGAGCTGGTGGCGGGCGCCGACTTCCTGCTGGAGAACTTCCGGCCCGGAACGCTCGAGAAATGGGGGCTGGGCTGGGAGGAACTCTCGGCGATCAACCCCAGGCTCATCATGATCCGCGTCTCGGGCTTCGGACAGACCGGGCCGCGCGCGCGCGACCCCGGATTTGGCTCGATCGGCGAGGCGATGGGGGGTATGCGCTACGTGGTCGGTGATCCGGCGACCCCGCCCTCCAGGCTGGGCATCAGCATTGGTGATTCGCTGGCCGCGACTTTTGCCTGCCTCGGTGCGCTCTCGGCGCTGCACTATCGCGAAAAGACCGGACGCGGCCAGGTGGTCGATTCAGCCATCTACGAAGCGGTGCTGGCAATGATGGAATCGCTGATCACCGATTACGACAAGCGCGGTTTCATCCGTGAGCGCACCGGCGCGATCCTGCCGAACGTGGCGCCCTCCAATGTCTATCCCACCACCGATGGCCTGGTGCTGATTGCCGCGAATCAGGACGGCGTTTTCGCGCGCCTGTGCATCGCCATGGGCGAGCCCGGCCTCGCGCAGGATCCGCGTTATTCGACCCACCAGGCGCGCGGCGCGCGCCAGGCCGAACTCGATGCGCACATCGGCCAGTGGACCGCCACCCTGAGCACCAGGGCGGTGCTGGAGATTCTCGCACGGGCCGAGACCGCGGTGCCCTCGGGGCTCATCTATCGCGCGCCCGACATGCTCGCCGACGCGCATTTCAAGGCACGCGAGGCGATCGTCACGACCACTCACCCGACGCTCGGTGAGCTGAAGATGCAAAACGTGGCGCCCAAACTCTCGCAGACTCCCGGCACGATCCGCGGCGCGGCGCCGGAGCTCGGCCAGCACAACGAGGAGATCTACCTCAGGCTGCTCAAGCTGTCGGCCGAGCGTTACGCCGAACTGCGGCGCGCCAAAGTCATCTAGGGCCTGTTAATGCTTAGGGGGTCGCAGTGATCCCCTAAGCATTAACAGGCCCTAGTGTAGTGCCAGGAACTCGAGCAGCAGCTCGGCGAAGCGCAGTTTCTGTTCTCGGCCGGCGACCACGTGGGCAACGCCGTCCAGCATCACGCCACGCGCGCCCGGTATTGCCTGTTCGATCGCCTGCGTGTGCTTCGGGCTGGTCACAACATCGCGGCCGGCGTGGACAATCAGTGAGGGGCAACGCACCGCACCCAAGCGACGCTTCGATTCGAACCCGAGGCAGGCATCGATCAGGCGCGAGTGCGTAAGGTAGCGGCCGTTGAGTTCCTTCCAGCCGCCGGCCGGGCCGAGCAAGCGGGCTTTGTTGGCGTTGTAGAACTCCGGGGTGAAGGACAGCAGTGTTACCGCCTGCTGGAACGCCAGGAAGCCGCAGTCGCGGTGGATCCAGCGAAACATCTCCAGCTGGTCGCGCAGGAAATCATCCACCGCGCACCAGGCGCCCATGTTGAGCATGCTGCGCGCCAGGTCCGGCCGCGTGATGGCGATCTCCTGGCAGACGCAGGCGCCCATGCCCACCAGGCCGACCAGGTGTACGCGCCGCAGTCCGAGGTGATCGAGCAGCCCGATCGCGTCGCGCGCATGCAGGTCCATGGTCGCCGGTAGCGCCGGATCGTCGCTCGAGTCGCGGATGCCGCGGTAGTCAAAGACGATGACCTGGTAGCGATCCGTCAGGCCGCGCGCGAGCTGGCCGTGATTCTCATGGCAGAAAGTGCCCCAGCCGCCCATGCACAGCAGTGGTTCGCCCTGGCCGAGCAGCTCGTAGTACATCTGGTGGCCGTTTATATGGGCGATCGGCATTGGTGCGGGCTCAGCCTACCGATATGATTGCGCTGATCCGACCCGGTGGCGCTCCTGCGCCGCGGGTTGTGAGCGGAGAGTGTCACAGTGCGTGCAGTCGAGAAAGCTTATCAGGCCATCCGCGCGGGCATCATCGGTGGGCGCTTCGCGCCGGCGAGCCGGATTACCGAGCAGGAGGTCGCGGCCTTGGCGGGCGTGAGCCGCACTCCGGCGCGCGAGGCGCTGCGCCGGCTGCACTCGGAAGGGCTGGTCGAATTCACGCCCAACCAGGGCGCGGTGGTCGCTGAATGGACGCCGGCCGATGCCGACGAGATTTTCGATCTGCGCGTGGTGCTCGAGTCCCACGCCGCGGCGCGCTCGGCCACGCATGCGACGGACGCTCAGCTCGAGGCACTCGGAGCGCTCGCCAGGCAGCAGCGCGCCGAGGCGCTGGCGCGGCGCGAGGGGCATCTGGAACGCATCGCCAGCCTCAACCGCCGTTTTCACAACCAGCTGGTGGAGGCGGCCGCCAGCCCGCGCCTGAGCCGGGCGCTGGCGGCGCTGCTCGATGCCTCGCTGATCATGAAGACCTTTCACCACTACACGCCCGTTGATCTCGAGCGCAGCGCCGCACACCACCTCGAGCTGGTGCAGGCGCTGGCCGCACGCGATGCCGCGTGGGCCGCTTCGGTCATGCGCACGCATGTCCTGGCGGCCAAGCGCTCACTGCGACGCTAGGTCCCGAATCGATACCCGAATTCGATGCCGTAGCTGCGGCCCGGCGAGTCGTGGATGAACGAACCACCGAACTCGGGGGCGACAATGATCTCCTGCAGATATTTCTTGTCGGCAAGATTGCGGCTCCACAGCGTGGCGCTCCATTTGTCACTGCGCAGACCTAGCCGTGCGTTGATCACCTGGTAAGGGTCGCGGCTCATCTTGCCGTAGTTGGTCTGGCCGAAATGGAACGCCGTGAACAGCGCGGGCACCGTATTGTTCTGTACCGGGTGGAACCAGGTCTTGCCGACAAAATTCGCTTCGACGCGCGCTACGAGATCGAGGCCCGATCCGCCCATGGGCACCGTCAGGTCCGCGCCCGCGTTACCCGTGTAGGCCGGGGCGTAGGGCAGCTTGTTACCGTTGGTGTATGGCCGGATCGAGTACTTGTCGATCTTCCCGTCCGTGAGGCCGAAGCCGGCAAACAGCGTGAGGTTACTGTTTGCACGCCAGCGGGTGTCGAGCTCGGCGCCCTTGATCGAGACCTTGTCGATGTTCGTCACCACGCGCAGCAGACCGAAGGGACCGGCGAAGAAGTCGAAGAACTGCATGTCATCGACCTTGGTGTAGTAGATCGCGCCGTTAATCGACAGTACGCGGTCCATCAGGTTGGCCTTGAAGCCGAGCTCCGCTGCTTTCGATACTTCCTTACGGAAGTCATCCCTCACACCCGTGAGGTTGAAAGTCGACGTTGGCGTGCACGTAGGCAGATCGAGCGGCACAATGAAGCCCGGGGCTACCTGGAAGGGGTTGCTCGCTCCGAGACACAGTCCGCCAAAGAGCTGGCGATAGAACACATCGACCGTGGCCTGACTGCCGGAAGAGTTAAAGCCGCCGCTGCGGAACCCATAGCCATAGGAGGCGTACAGCGCGAGCTCATCGGAGGGCTTCCAGTTCAGCGAGATCTTGGGTTGCAGCTGACTGTAGCTCGTTGATCGGCTTGGAATGCCTGTCGTGGCGTACGCCGGATTCACCGTATAGGCGGGGTTGATGTACGGAGTGACGCCGGGGGCATTCCACAGCGCTGCGAACCCCGGGGTCTGCGCAAAGGCATTGGCTCCCGTGGGCACGTTGTTGTCGACGTCGCGCTTTTCGGAGTCGTAGCGCAGCGCGAGCGCCAGTTCGGTGCTAGGGGCCACATCGTAGGCAAGCTGGCCGAAACCGGCGTATACCTTGCTCTTGAAGGTGTCGTCATAGAGCAGGTCGGTCGGGTTCGGGCCGCTGGCCGGCACGAAAGCCTGCGCCTGGAAATTCTGCTGCAACGAGGCGCCGGTATTGTCGGCACCCTGCGAGACCACGACGTGCCGGTCGATGTCGGCGAAGTACACGCCCGCGAGCCAGCGCAATTGCTGGTTCCCCGGCGAGCTCAGGCGCAGCTCCAGGCTGGTGTCCTTCTGGTCGCGTTGCTGGTACTGGTAGCCACCGCAGGTGGTCGGTCCGTAGGGCGGCTGGAACGACGAGGCATAGGGCGTTGTCGTGATGATCGTGCCGGCCGGATTACCGTAATTGAACGGTGGCGGGAGCGGCGTGTCGAGCGTCCGCGCGGCAAACGAGGCGGCGCAGGAAGGTGTAAATGCGTACAGGTAAAAGGCGTCGCTGGCGCCGTCGGTGAGGAAGAAGTTGGTCTGATCGTTGTGCGCGAGTACTGCGGTCAATGTGCCCACGCCCACATCCCAGTCACCCTTGATCGAAATGTCCTTGTTTTCCTGCTCGTTGATCGGCTTGATGTTGTTCGAATAAAAGAAGTTGTGCCCGTTCGGATTTTCATCGAAGGGCGGCGCGCCGAATGCCTTGGCCACCTCGAAGAAAGCCACCGCGGCATTGAACTTGATGGCGCCCGACTTGATCTTGGAATACTTGGCCTTCACGTCGATGGTGCCGCCGCCCACGTCGAACAGCAGCCGCCCCTGGGCGCCGTATTCCTTGAAGTAGTCGACGCAGTTGTCGCACTTCAGCAGCGTGTTCTTGAACTGCCCGTCGGTGCTGCGCGTGTAGGCCGCAAGGCTTCCGCGCGCGTTCTCACCCATGGGGCCGCTCACAGTGACGTGGCCCTTGTAGCCCGAATAGTTCTCGACACCCAGGCCCAGATCCACTTCGAACTTGTCGGTGGGTTTGCGCGTGGTGATGATCATGGCGCCGGCGAGTGCGTTGCGACCATAGAGTGCGCCCTGCGGGCCTTTCAGAACTTCGATCTGGGAGACATTGTTCAGTTCCTGGTTGAGCGCATTCGGGTTGGTCTGCAGCACACCGTCGATGACCAGCGCGAAATTGGTCTCGGCGTCACGGCCGGTGTTGAGGCCGCGGATGCTCACCTGCATGTCGCCGCTCTCCGCGGTCTGCACCTGCGAGACGCTCGAGGTCAGGGCGATGAAGTCCTGCGGCCGTTCGATGCCTGCGTTCTGGATTTCGGCCGCTGTAAAGGCCTGGATCGTCGCCGGGACGTCGATCAGTTTTTCCTCGCGCTGCCGCGCGGTGACGACGATCTCTTCGAGCTGGTCGGCGGCAGGCTTGGTGGCAGCGGCAGGAGTTGCGGCTTGGGTCGCAGCAGCGGCCAGTACGGTGGCGATGGCAGCTGCCACACACGTCAGGTGTAAACGTAGCTTACTCATATTGTTCCCCTAAAAGGCCAGTCGCCGTTCCGGCGCGATTGTATACAATCTTGCTTTCGAGTCTAGCATCGGCACTCGTGTTGTCGCAACACGACGCCGGGTTAATATGCCGCTGCGCCGGTACTCGAGTCGGCACGGATCTGCCCAACCCCACTGGTAAACGCACATGAAATTGCAATGCCTGTCCGTCGCGCCGACCCTGCTGCTCATCGCACTGTGGATCGGTCCGTGCTCTGCGGCGGGCAAACCGGCCGCCGACCTGATCATCGTCAACGCCAGGGTCTGGACCGTCGATCGGACGCAGCCTGAAGCCCAGGCCGTGGCGGTGCTCGGCGACAGGATTGTCGCCGTGGGCGGAAATACCACAGTGTCAGCGTGGCGCGGAGCGCAGACGCAGGTGATCGATGCGGGCGGCAAGCTGCTGTTGCCCGGGTTCAATGACGCGCACGTGCATTTCGTATCGGGCGGACTTCAGCTCGACAGCGTGGACCTGAAGGATGCCGCCAGTGCCCAGGAGTTCGCGCGGCAGATCGGCGCGCGCGCAGCGGCGCGCCCGAAGAGCGAATGGATCACCGGCGGCAATTGGGACGAGACCAAATGGCAGCCGGCCGAAGTTCCCAGCAAGGCCTTGATCGACGCGCTGACCCCGGAGACCCCGGTATTCGTGACCCGCTATGACGGGCACATGGGGCTCGCGAACTCCGTTACCTTGCGGCTGGCGGGAATCAGCGCGCAGACGCCGGACCCGCCCGGCGGCACGATCGTACGCGACCGGAATGGCGAGCCGACCGGCGCGCTGAAGGACGCCGCCGCGGATCTCGTGTTCAGGATCATGCCGCCGCTGACTCACGATGCGCGCCTCAAGGTGATCCGGCGCGCCATGGCCCATGCTGCTTCGCTCGGCGTAACCAGTGTGCAGCACATGGGCGCCGAGGCCGCGGATATTTCTGCATACGCGGAATTGCTCCAGCGTGGCGAACTGAGCGTGCGGGTGTACGCCGTCATGCCTGTTTCGCAGGTCGAGGACCAGGTCAAGGTCGGCGTACGCCGTGCGTTTGGCGGACCGTTCCTGCGGGTCGGCGGGCTGAAAGCGTTTGCCGATGGTTCCCTGGGTTCTGGAACCGCATATTTCTACGAGCCGTTCCTCGGCCAGGGCGAGAATCGCGGCCTGCTCTCGGACCAGATGCAGCCGCTCTCATTGATGCGCGAGCGCATGATGCAAGGCGATGCCACCGGCCAGCAACTGTGTACGCATGCGATCGGCGATCACGGCATAGCAACCATTCTCGACCTGTATGCCGAAGTCGTGGCGGCGCACGGTGCGGCGGATCGGCGCCTGCGCATCGAGCACGCCCAGCACGTGGCCGCCAGGGACTTCCAGCGCTTTGCAGATCTGCAGGTGATCGCCTCGGTGCAACCCTATCATGCGATCGACGACGGGCGCTTCGCCGAAGCGCGCATTGGCCGCGATCGCGCCAGCCGCACCTATGCGTTCCGCAGCTTTCTTGACCATGGCGTGCGCCTCGCTCTCGGCACCGATTGGGAAGTCGCGCCGTTGGACCCGCTGCAGACCGTCTATGCAGCAGTGACGCGGGCCACGCTGGATGGGAAGAATCCCGGCGGCTGGTTCCCGGAACAGAAGCTCACGGTGCCGGAGACCATCGAGGCCTACACCATGGGTTCGGCCTACGCAGAATTCCAGGAAAATGAAAAAGGCTCGATTACACCGGGCAAGCTGGCGGATCTGGTGCTGCTGAGCGACGATCTGTTCAGCATTGCGCCAGAAAAGATCCGCACGGCGCATGTCCTCAAGACCATTGTCGGCGGCAAGCTGGTCTTTGATGCGCAGGCGCTGATAAGTCATCGGTGATTGCGATATGAGACCAGGCGAAATGGGATACACCATGCCGGCCGAGTGGGCGCCGCATGCAGGCTGCTGGATGGGCTGGCCGAAGCGCGTGGAGCTGTGGCAGGAGTATCTCGAGGCCGCTCGCGACGAGTATGCGCGTGTTGCCCAGACTATCGCCCGTTACGAAGCTCTGACCATGGTTGCGGAACCCGAGCAGGTGGCGAATGCCCGGTCGCGCTGCGGTCCGTCGGTTCGGGTTGTCGCCTTGCCGATGGATGATTCATGGTTGCGTGACACGGGCCCGACTTTCGTCGTCGACGGTAACGGCAAGCGAGCCGCGGCCGTGTTCACCTTCAATGCCTGGGGCGCCAAGTATCACCCGCATGATAAGGATGCGGCCATCGGCGCGCGCATCGCGACGCAGGTCGGTACGCCGGTCTACAAGTCAGATCTGGTCGCGGAGGGTGGCGGCTTCTACTCGGACGGCGAGGGCACACTCATAACAGCCGAGACCTGCATACTCAACCCGAATCGCAATCCCGGCTGGACCAAGGCAGAAGCCGACGCCGAACTCAGGGCCATGCTCGGCATCAAGAAGGTCATATGGTTACCCGGCGATGTGACGGACACCGAGACCGACGGTCACGTGGACGGATTGATCGCCTATATCAAGCCAGGCGCCGTGCTGTGCGAAGTGGTCGCTGACCCCGCCGATCCACGTTTCGCAATCATGGTTGAAAACCGCAAGGTGCTGGAGATGTCGACCGACGCGCGTGGGCGGCGCTTCGAGCTGGTGCCGATTCCCGAAGCCCCGCGGACGGCCGTGCCTGACGGCGAGGAGGGCTACTGCCGTTCCTACGTCAATTTTTATCTGGCCAATGGCGCCGTGATCGCTCCGGCCTATGGCGTGGCTGAAGACATCGAAGCCTTCGACACGCTGCAACGCGCGTATCCGGATCGCGAGGTCGTGCCGGTTGCCCTGCACGACCTGTTTCGCGGCGGTGGCGGGATACACTGCATTACCCAGCAGGAGCCCAAAGGCTAGTGTGGCCTGCGATCGTGCATCATCGCCTGTCACGCCACATGCCGGTTACAGTGGGTCCGTTTCGAGGTGCCCGAAACGAGGAGGCTGGTTTAAAGCCGAGGGATTGGTAGCGTTGATTATTGGCCGGATTGGTTGATTCAAGGTAGGCGGGCATTCGCTGCGCATCAACACGGGTCAAATTCTCTTTGAGCAGAGCCATGCCCAGGCCGCGCCCTCGATGTTCCGAATGGACGCCGAGGAGGCTGAGGTAGTAGTGCGGCTCGGTGTGAGGATGTGCTTCGCCAAAGCGGCTCAATAGTTCCGCAACGTCAGCGGCTCGTGAACCGACAAGCTCGGCCAGCAGCGCTGGAATGCCGGCCTCCTGCTCCTTTGAAAACTCGCTTTCCCCCGGGGGAATCCATACCGCGACCGATTCGAAGCCGGCGGTTCTGAAGACACAGGGAAACCGCAGCGCTCCGTGAATGAACAGATTCATGAAGCGCCGTCTGGCTGCCAGGTCGGGAAAAGCCCACGACCAGGTTGGGTCGGCGCTGAAGGCAGACGAGATCACATCAAGTACCAGCTGCGCCTCGGACGGTTTGGCTGATAGCGCTTCAATTGTCATGCTTGAATATCCGCTTCAGGTTTTCGCGGCCGGCTGCTGCTGTGTCACGCAGTGAATGCCGCCGCCGTTCTCGTAGATGCGATCCATGTCGAGGGCGACGACTTTGCGATCGGGGAACAGCCGTGCCAGTGTCTGCTGCGCGCGGGCATCGGCTACCCGGTCGCCGAATTGTGGCGTGTAGACCGCGCCATTGCCAACGTAGTAGTTCGCATAGGACGAGAAAAAGTCTGCCCGCGACGAGCGTACCTCAACGGCGCTCGCTACCTCGACGATCTCAAATGACCGCCCGCGCGCATCCCTGGCAGCGCGGAGAATAGTCAGTGCGTCCTTCTGAGCCAGAGCCCATTCCGAGTGGCGGTCCGGGTCGGCGTTGGCGAGCAGCAGGCCAGGGCGCACGATACGAATCGAGCCATCGATGTGACCGTCAGTGATATCGCGTCCGCGCACGCCCGGAATCCAGATCACGACTTCGACGCCCAGTTGCGCCTTCAGCGCCGCTTCAATCCCGGCGCGGCTCAGACCAGGATTCCGGTTGTCGTTGACCCAGCAGCTTTCGGTCAGGATCAGCGTGCCTTCACCATCGTATTCAAGGCCACCGCCTTCGCCGCGGACCGGCGCCGCGCGACGCTCGCAGCCCAGATATTTCGCAATCCGCCCGGCGAGCCTGGCATCGTGATCGTGGTGTTGTTTGCCGCCCCAGCCGTTGAAATTGAAATCGGCCAGCGCCGTGCCGCGCGTGCAGCCGATCAGGAACACCGGGCCTGAGTCACGGGCCCACATGTCGTCGGTATCGATATCGACCATGCGCACCTCAGGTCCACACAGCTGCGCCGCCAATGCGTGATGCTCGGCGCCAGCCGCCATCCACACCGGCTCGTGCTCCGCGATCGCCCGCGCGAGCCGACCGAGTGTTTCCTGCACGCTCTGGTAATAGCTGCCGCCTCCATAGATCGCAGCCGTGCTCGGCCAGGCCATCCAGGTTCCGGCATGGGGTGCGTCTTCAGCCGGCGCGAAAAAATCCCGAGTCATGGTTGTCGGCTCCAGGCGTAGTGGCAGGCGGCTGAGTGACTGGCGTCAGGACCCAATAACATCGGTAGCTCGTTCTCACAGCGTGGTCTGGCCTGGGGGCAGCGACTCCGGAACGCACATCCGGCCTGCAGGTTGATCGCCTTCGGAACCTCGCCGGACAAGGCCGCCTGCCCCGAACGTTTTTTCGAGTCGAACCTGGGAGCGGCGGCGAGCAGTGCTCTGGCGTAGGGGTGACGCGGATCATTGAACGCGTCGCTGGTCGGCCGGTCCTCGACCACGCGGCCGAGATACAGCACCAGCACGCGGTCGGTGACCTGGCGCACCACGCCGAGATCATGTGAGATGAACAGCATCGTCAGTCCAAGCCGACGGCGCAGTTCGTTCAGCAGGTTGAGTATGGAGGCCTGCACGGACACGTCCAGCGCAGCGACCGCTTCGTCGGCGATCAGCAGGTCTGGTTCGACCGCCAGCGCCCGCGCGATGGCAACCCGCTGACACTGTCCGCCGGACAGAGCTGTCGGGCGTAGCGCCAACGCCGAGCCGGGCAGCTCGACCAGGTCGAGCAGCTCACGACAGCGGCTCTCGATTGCATGCTCGGGTCGTAGCTCGTGCGCCCGCAGCACTTCGCTGATGGCATCGCCGACGGTCATCTTGGGATTGAGAGACGAGGCCGGATCCTGGAACACCATCTGGATCCGCCGCCGCGTGGCGCGGTCACGCTTGGCCGTGAGCACGGCGCCGCCTAGCCGGATGGTTCCGCTCGTCGGCGGCACCAGTCCGATGATGGCCCGGGCCAGGGTGCTCTTGCCGCAGCCGGATTCGCCAACGATGCCCACCGAGCAGCCTGCTGCGATGCCGAACGACACGTCGCTCACGGCCCGCAGCACCGGCGCCGGTTGCCGCCGCGCGTGCGCCCAGATTCGGGAGCCCATTGAGAACTCGCAGCAGAGCCTGTCGATCTCGAGGAGTGCGCTCATGAGCCGCCCGGGTCGAGTGCTTCGGGATGGATGCAGGCGGTGGCACGACCCGGGCCGATGGTGCTCATGGCATGTGGCGCCGAGCTGCAATCGATCTGCGCGAACTGGCAGCGTGGCGCAAAGCGGCAGCCGCTGCTGAAGGCCGTGGGATCAGGCGGTTGTCCCGGAATTGTCGGCAGCGCGCCGAGCGTGGCATCGAGCGAGGGCACCGACTTTATGAGAGCGTGGGTGTAGGGATGGCGAGGTGTCGTGAACAGCTCGCTGACCGGACCTGATTCCATGACACGTCCTGCGTACATGATGACCAGGCGATCGCATAACTCACCGAGCACGGCCAGATCGTGGGAGACAAACACGATGGAGATCCCCGCGCGTTGCCGCAGCTCGATGAGCAACGCAAGAATCTGATCCTGTACCGATACATCAAGCGCCGTGGTCGGCTCGTCGCACAACAGCAATTTCGGATTCGTGGACAGCGCCGCCGCGATCATCACCCGTTGCCGCAGACCGCCAGACAGCTGATGCGGCCACATGCGGGCGCGTCGCTGCGGCTCGGGGATCCCGACGTCAGTCATCAATTGGATGGCGCGAGCCCGGGCGGCCCGCCTGCTGAGCCGCTCGTGCACCCGCGGCGCCTCGGCGATGAGATCACCCACGCGCATGGTGGGGTTTAACGCGCTCATCGGATCCTGAAACACGAACGATACGCCGCGGCCGCGCACGACATTGGGGTCGTAGGTGGCGAGGCCCTGGCCGTGCAGGTCGAGCAGCAACTCGCCGCGGCGTATCACGCCGCGCGGATTCAGTCCGATCAGCGATTTGAGTGTGAGTGATTTTCCGGCCCCGGATTCGCCGGCGATCCCGAGGATCTCGCCGCGACCGAGCTCGAAGGAGACATCATCCACCGGGACGATAGTGTCCGGGCCGTGGCGAAACTCGAGCCGCAGGTTGCGAACCGATAGCATGGCTAGCGCTGTGCCTCTTCGAGGCCTTCACCGAGCAACGACAGTCCAAATCCGTAGAGGACGATCAGCAGGCCGGGCGCGGCGGCCAGCCACCATTGCGTACGGATATAGGGCTGGACCGCGGCGATCATCCCGCCCCATTCGGCCGTGGGCACCGGTATGCCCAGGCCAAGGTATGAAAATGCCGCCAGCCCCAGCGTCGCAAAGACGATATCGGAGGGCACATAGACGATGGTCTGGCCGATGACATTGGGTACCACGTGGTGCATGAGAATCTGGCCGCTGGGCAGTCCGGCAGTTTCAGCGGCCTGGATGTAGGACAGCGAGCGGATGCGAATGACTTCAGTGCGGACCAGACGTGCGTAGATCACCCAGCCCAGCAGGGTGAAGGCGGCCACAATGGCGGTAGCTCCCTGGCCGAACGCGACCACCAGCGAAATGATCAGGATATAACTCGGAAACGCCTGGACTATATCCGCGAGCCGCATGATGAGCGCATCGACCCAGCTGCCGAAGTAACCGGCGATGAGGCCCAGCAAGGTGCCGATTACGGCGGGCAACAGTGCGCAGACAAGTCCGATCGGCAGATCGATGCGGCTGGCGTAGATCAGGCGCGATAAAGTGTCGCGACCGAGCTCATCGGTGCCCAGCCAGTGTAGGCCCGATGGCGCCTGCAGCCGATTGACCGGATCCAGCGCCAGCGGATCGAATGGCGCGAGCAGCGGCGCGCACAGCGCGATGAGCATGAACAGCAGGACGATGCCGGCCCCGACCCAAACTTTCGTCGGCAATGCAGGCGCTCGCGCTCGCGCCTTGAGGGTGGCGCTCATGAGTCGATCTCGACGCGCGGGTCCAGCAGCGCGGTCAGGATATCCGCGAGCAGGTAGACAACGACGGCGAGCGTCGCATACAACAGGGTGTAGCCCTGGATGGCGGGCAGGTCGCGACCGCGAGCCGCGAGCACCAGGCCCTGGCCGACGCCAGGAAGTGCGAAAGTGGTTTCAACCACGGCCGTTCCGAACAGCAGGAAGCCGATTTCCAATGCGAACACGGTGATGAACGGCACCGCTGCATTGCGCAGTACAAAGCGTCGAATGATCCGGCCTGCGGGGATGCCAAGCGAGCGCGCAGTGGCCACGTAGTCGGTGCTGAGGATCGCGATGATGCTGGCGCGCAGACTGCGGATCGGCACCGGCGCCATGCCGATGGCCAGCGTGAGGGCCGGCAGGATCACCGAGCGCAGGTGCTCGCGCGGCGTCTCGCCGAAGCCACCGGCAGGAAACCAACCGGTCGGCAACGCGATCACCAGCAGTAGCATGACGCCGACCCAGAACGCGGGCATGCTGAGGCCAAGCAGGCCGGCGATGCGGATCCCGTGATCGATGGCCTGGCCCTGGCGCGTGGCGGCGATGATGGCGAGCGGGATGGTGATGAGCAGCACCATCACAATGGCGACGCTCACGAGCCAGGTGGTGGCTCCCAGTCGAGCGCCGATCATCGCAGTGACGGTCTCGCGCGACTTGTACGAGTAGCCGAGATCACCCTGGACGGCGTGGCTGAGGTAGCTCCAGTATTGAACCAGCATCGGCCGGTCGATGCCGAGCTCGGACCGGACCTGGACCAGTTCCTGCGGCGATGCTCGCAGGCCCGCGACATTTCGCGCCGGGTCGCCAGGCGTTACCTTTAGCAGCAGGAATACCACGAACACGATGCTCAGCAGCATCGGGATCGCCTGCAGGAATCGCCTGGCGATGAAGCCGAATCGACCCACCTCAGTTGCCCCCGCGGCGGCGAACGGTGTCGTAGTAGTAAAGACCCCAGGGCGCCGGTGCAAAGCCGCTCACGGTCGCGGCTACGGCGTGAATGGTGCTGTATTCCGCCAGCGCGATCACTGCGGCCTGCTGCAACGCTTCGTCCTGCATCGCCACGACCGCAGCGTGCTGCAGCGGCGCAGAGCTGGTATTCAGATAGACCTTGTGTTGTTGGTCGAAGTGGCTGCGATCGTAGCCGGTGAACAGATACCCGGTACCGTCAATCCAGGCAAGCGGATCGGCGATGTCCGGGGAGACCGCACCATAGGACCACACGACCATATCGGCGCTGAGGCTGTAGGCCCGGTCAAGGAACGCCAGCGTTTCGAGGCCGGTCAGCCTGACGTCGATGCCGATCCTGGCGAGGTTCGCGCTGACGATTTGCGCCACCAGCGCATCGGCGCCGATGGCGGCATCGTAGATGAGTTCGACCGGGCGCCGAGTGCCTGAATTGGAACCCCGCAGCAGTGCCCTGGCGGCGGTGAGGTCGGTTGCGTGGTAACGCGTCGAGGGTGGGGCCCAGTTGGCGATATTCGGTGTCAGGAAGCCGCTCGGGAAGCGGGCGACGCCCTTGAATGGGCCATTGACGATCGCGTTGTAATCCAGCGCCAGCGCCACGGCACGACGTACTTTCAGGTCATCGAAGGGAGGGGTCCGCACATTCAGCGACAGGTGGCTGACCTGGCTGGTCGGGGTAATGACCAGTGCAGACTTGCGGTACTGGCCGGCCATGATCGCCGAGACATACTCGACGATGTCCGCCTGCCCGGACTCGAACAGGATGGCGAGTTCGTTGTCGTCCGGGACGACATCGATGACTATCTCATCGAAAAACGGTCGGTCGGTAGCGTAGTAATGCGGGTTGCGACTGAGCACGATGCGCCCGCCGCCCGACCATTTCCTGACTGTATACGGGCCGGCACCAATGGGAGCGGCGTAGTACTTTTGCTTCGTCAGGCCACCGAAGTTGGCCGGCATGACTCCCGCGATCGAGCCACTCAAGGTCGCCGGCAGGGTGCTGTCAGGACTCTTCATCACGAAGCGGACGGTGCGGGCATCGATCGCGACCAACTCGCTGATCCGCTCGAACGAGCGGCCAAAATTGACGCCCTTCGACCAGATGCCGAAAGAGAACAGGACGTCCTGGCTGCTGACGGGTGTGCCATTGCTGAACTTCGCGTTGGCACGCAGGATGAAGGTCCAGGTGCGGGTGTCGGCGTTGTAGGCCCAGGACTCGGCCAGGCCAGGCTCGACATGGATGCCATCCGCCGCGAACCGCACCAGCGGTTCCATGACCGCGGCGTGCGTCTGGTAGCTCGAGTAGGCCGCGGCGGAGTCGAGTATCCAGCCGTCGAACGACTCGCTGCGATAGACGTGCAGGGTGCGGACTGCGGTGGCATGGTTGCGCGCATTCGAATTTCTGTCAGAGCACCCCGCAGCGACAAATGCCAGGGCCAACAACAGAACGATCGGCTTAGGCAACCGTGGGTCTGCCCAGGTCGGATGGCGACATCAGTCGTCCGTAACGATTGGGGCGGCGGGTGTACAGCAGCCCGAAGCCGAGCCAGTCGCGCCGCTGGTCGAGGTCGAGATCGGCCACCAGTACTGCCGGTTGATCGCGCGGTGCCTCGACGACGATACGACCATACGGGTCAGAGATGAATGATGATCCGTAGAAGGTCAGGGCGCCTTCCGTGCCGATGCGATTGATGGCGATCATGAACGTGGCATTGGCCAGGCCATTGGCGGCGATCATCTGCCGCCACAGCGGCTGGGAATCGGCCCCCGGGATGTGGGGCTCGGTGCCGATCGCGGTCGGGTAGACAATGACCTCGGCGCCATCGAGCGACACTGATCGGGCCAGCTCCGGAAACCATTGATCCCAGCAGGTCGGGAACGCGAATTTCACGGCGCCCACCGCCACCACCGGGCAGTCGGCGTCGCTCGGCTCGAAGTAAAGATTCTCGTGGTAGTAGGGGAATTCCGGGATGTGAGTCTTGCGTGTGCGTGTGAGCAGCCTGCCGGAGGCGTCCACGCAGATCGCGGTGTTGAATCCCCGCTGGTCCGCCGTGCGCTCATAGAGCGAGGCGTGCACGGCAATGCCGTGGCGGGTTGCCAGTTCACGCGCCAGCGTCAGGGTGGGGCCGGATTCGAGATCCTCGCCGTAGCGCTCGAGTGCGTTGTGCACGTCAGCGGCAACGCAGAAGTAGGGCGACAGGGTCAGTTCCTGGAGCAGCACGACCTGCGCGCCCTGCGCGGCGGCGAGTTGCACGCCGCGTTCGAGTGTCGAGCGCTGCTCGGCCGGGTTGGGGTGCCAGGCGCACTGCACGGCGCCCACGCGCAGCAGCGGCCGCTCGGCCTTGAGGGTCCGAAACGGCGAGGGCAGTGGTGTGTCGATACGGGTAATCAGCTTGAAGTCGTTCATAGGCCTTGTATACTCTTCCTAACTGAATATTTGGTCAAGACTCTATGGCGGACCGGCGGACTGCGCTGCTCAACGCGGCGATCGAGCAGATCGCCAGCAACGGCACGCGCGGGATGCGCATTGGCAAGGTGGCCAGGGCGGCCGGCGTGTCGCCTGCCCTGATCTACCATCATTTCGGCAACCGCTCCAGACTGCTCCGGCAGGCGCTGCAGTACGTTGGCGAGCGAGCCGACACCTACACCAGGCCGGTCGCGGGCTCTGGGCGCGCGATGCTGCTCGGACTCCTGGCCAGCGAGTTCCAGGATGATCGCACCGTGCGCACCAATTCCGCTGCCTGGGGTGAGTTGCGTGACACGGCAATCTTTGATGCCGCGCTGCGACCAACGCTCACCGCGCTCACCCGCAAGTGGGTGCGCAACATCGCCGAGCTGGTGCGCCGCGGACACCTGGACGGTTCGATCAGCCCGGTTGTCGATCCCGAGGCGGCCGGAATCTGCTTCAGTGCGCTGGCCGAGGGGCTCAGCTCCCGCTGGCTCGCCGGACTGCTGAGCACCCGGGCAGCACGCGCCCACCTGGCGACTGGGGTCAACGCCATGCTCGGCAAATCGCGCTGAGCATGCCCAACAGCACACTTGAGCATGAAATCTGTAATGAATGAGGCCTTCATCTGTGATGCGGTGCGTACGCCCATTGGCCGTCACGGCGGGGCGCTCGCTGGGGTACGTACCGATGACCTGGCGGCGATTCCACTGCGCGAACTGATGCGTCGCAATCCGGGCATCGACTGGGAGGCGGTCGATGAAGTGGTTCTCGGTTGCGCGAATCAGGCCGGTGAAGACAATCGCAACGTGGCGCGGATGGCGCTGCTCATCGCCGGTCTGCCGCAGTGCGTGCCCGGCACGACGGTCAATCGCCTGTGTGGCTCGGGGCTCGATGCGCTGGCCATGGCGGCGCGCCTGGTCAGGAGCGGCGAGGCTGCGCTCGCAATTGCTGGCGGCGTCGAGAGCATGAGTCGCGCGCCCTATGTGCTGTCCAAAGCAGACTTAGCGTTCGGGCGCGAGCAGCAGATGTTCGACACCAGCATCGGCTGGCGCTTCATCAATCCCTTGTTGAAGCAACAGTACGGCGTCGACTCGATGCCCGAGACGGCTGAGAACGTGGCCGAGCTGTGCAGGATTTCACGGGCCCATCAGGATGCGTTCGCACTGCGCAGCCAGCAACGCGCACTCGCAGCGCAGCTTTCAGGCCGCCTCGCCGAGGAGCTCGTGCCGGTCGCAATTCCGCAGCGCAAGGGCGAGCCGCGGCTGGTAACACAGGATGAGCACCCACGCGAGACATCACTCGAGGCTCTCGGCCGCCTCGGCACGCCGTTTCGCGTCAACGGCACGGTGACTGCGGGCAATGCTTCGGGCATCAATGATGGCGCCTGTGCGCTGATCATCGCCGGGCAGGAGGCGATCCGTCGCTACGGTCTGCGTCCGCGCGCACGGGTGCTGGGTTCGGCTGCGGCGGGCCTGGAACCGCGCCTCATGGGCCTCGGCCCGGTGCCGGCGACGCGCAAGCTGTTGTTGCGCCATGATCTGAAGATCAGTCAGATCGATCTCATCGAACTCAACGAGGCGTTTGCCGCGCAGGCCCTGGCCGTACTGCGGGAACTCGGGCTCCCGGATGATGCCGCCCATGTAAACCCCGAAGGTGGCGCAATCGCGCTCGGTCACCCGCTCGGCATGAGCGGCGCCCGACTGGCGCTGACTGCGACGCGGCAGCTCGAGCGCAGTGGCGGACGCCTGGCGCTGTGCACGATGTGCGTCGGCGTCGGCCAGGGTGTCGCGCTGCTGCTCGAGCGTGTCTGAGCTGTCAGAGGAACTTCGCGACGCTCGCGAAGGGTAGCCGCTGGATGTCCGGTACGCGGCAATCCTGCGCTGGAAAACCCACTACCAGCAGCAGGAAGGGTCGCTCGAGCTCCCTGGGTCGTCCGAGAATCTGGTTGAGAAACTTCATCGGGCTTGGCGTGTGCGTCAAAACCGCTAGGCCAGCATGGTGCAGCGCTGCGATCAGCATGCCGGTCGCTATGCCCACGGACTCGTCCGGGTAGTAACGCTTGTGCTTCGCACCCTGTGCATCAACGCCAAACCGTTCGACGAAAACTGCGATCAGCCAGGGCGCAATCTCGAGAAAGGCTTTGTGTTCGTCGGTGCCAAGCGGCCCCAAGGCCGCGAGCCACTCGGCGCTGGCGCGATGGCCGTAGAACTCGCGTTCCTCGGCCTCGGCCGCCACGCGGATCTGTTGTTTGATGACCGGATCGGCGACTGCAACGAAACGCCAGGGTTGCTGGTTTGCGCCGGAGGGCGCCGAGCAGGCGGCAGCGATGCACTGCTCGATGATGTCACGCGGTACCGCTCGAGCATCAAATTCGCGCACACTGCGCCGTCGCTGCAGTTCGGCAGCAAAGTCGCGGGCGCGGCGCCGCATCCGTTCCACGGTGAGTTCGGTGAAATTCAGCGCTATCGACGCGCGGGGCTCGGCCATCGGTGCAGTTCCGTCAGGGGCGTTGCCGCATCAGCGTGCTCTTGCCAAACATCGACTCCAGCAGATCCACAGCCAGCCTGGCGGTCTGATTGCGCACATCGAGCGCCGGGTTGAGTTCCATGATGTCGAGCGAGCCGAGGCGCCCGGTATCCGCGACCATTTCCATGCACAGCTGCGCCTCGCGATAGCTGGGCCCGCCCGGCACGGTCGTGCCCACTCCCGGCGCAATGTCCGGGTCGAGGAAATCCACGTCAAAGCTGACGTGCAGATGGGTGTTCGCGTCCACGCCCTCGAGCGCGCGCTGCATCGTCAGGCGTACGCCCATTTCGTCGATGAAGCGCATGTCGAACACTTCCAGCTGCTGCTCGTGGACAAAGCGCTTCTCGCCCTCATCGACGCTGCGTATGCCGATCTGGCGAATCACACTGGGGCTCACGATGCTGCCCTGGCCGCCGATGTCGACCAGCTCTGCCGGGCCGAACCCGCACAGGCAGGCAACCGGCATGCCATGCAGGTTTCCAGAAGGCGACAGGCTGCTGGTATTGAAATCCGCATGGGCATCGAACCACAGCACGCGCAGCGCCAGATCGCGCTCGCGGCAATGCCTCGCCACCGCGCTGATCGAGCCGATGCTGAGCGAGTGATCGCCGCCCAATAGCACCGGCAGCTGCTCGCGCGACAATTCAGCGCGAAAGGCGTCGTAGATGGCGCGGTTCCAGGCGACCACTTCCGCCAGGTGACGGTAACCCTGTACCGGCGGCAATGACGGATTCGCAGGACCCGCCAGATCGCCGCGGTCAGTGACCGCGCAGCCACGGCGCGTGAGCGCCTCGGCCAGCCCTGCCACCCGCAGTGCTGCCGGACCCATCGAGGCGCCGAGATCGGCAGCGCCGATGTCGGTCGGCGCGCCGATCAGGGTGACCGCGCGTGCCGTCGGCAGAATCATGCCGGCATCAGCTCGCCGGCGCGCTCTGGCTTCGTGGCCGGTCGGGTGCGCTTCACTGGCTGCGTGAGCGCCGCGTACAGATCTTTGGGGTCAGCAAGCTCAGGCACCAGATCGATCGGCGGGCTGTTGCCCGGGAACCGGGCATTGAGCCGGTGCAGGAACCGTAAGGCAGAGAAATCTTCGAGCGCGAATCCGACCGAGTCGAAAATAGTGACCTGGGCATCATCAGTACGCACCAGTGCCCGTCCGTTGACCACGTCGGCAAATTCGGTAACCGCAAAAGTCGCTTCGAGCTGCTGGATCTCGCCTTCAATGCGCGACTGCGCTTCGTACTCGACCACCACGCGCGCGTCCTCGCGGCGCAGGATGTCGGCGTGCAGCTCGGTCTTGCCGGGACAATCGCCGCCGACCGCGTTCAGGTGCATGCCGGGTTCGATCATTTCGGGAAGCAGTATGGTCGCATTGCACTTGTCCGCCGTTATGGTCGTCACGATATCAGCGCCTTTGACCGCCTCGGCTACTGACTTGCAGCGCACGATTTCCAGTCCGGGCAGGTTGAGCGCCGCAAGGTTGGCCTCGAGCTTGTCGGTTGCGTCCGGATCGACGTCGTACAGCCGCAGCACCCGGATCCCGCACATGTGGTGAAACGCGATGGCCTGAAACTCGCTCTGCGCGCCGTTGCCGATCAATGCCATGACGCGGCAGTTGCTGCGCGCCAGCCAGCGTGCCGCGAGCGCCGACATCGCAGCGGTGCGCAGCGCCGTGGTGACCGTCAGCTCCGAGAGCAGCAGCGGATAGCCGGTGTCGACATCAGCGAGGATGCCGAAAGCGGTCACTGTGAGCAGTCCGGCGGCCGTGTTCTTGGGATGCCCGTTGACGTACTTGAACGCGTATTGGCGTCCGTCGCTGGTGGGCATGAGCTCTATCACGCCCACCGGCGAATGGACCGCGTGGCGTGGCGATTTGTCGAATTCCTGCCAGCGCAGGTAATCTGCTGCGATCTCATCGGCCAGCAGTTCCATGAAGGGCGCCGCGCCTACCTGGCTGACCAGTTCGCGAACCCGTGAGACAGAGATGAAATCGACCATTTGGGAACCCCTGGAGGCTTTACCGGAATCGGCTATTGCGCCAGTATTGCCCCCTTGACTGCCAGCGAGAAGAGGCCAAGATGCTCAAATTGACGATAATACTGATCGAAACGGCAACAATAAGTGTCACTATGAGCAAGCTTCTGAGGATGCCTGCTGGAGCAAGCCACGGTGGATGATCTGGACCGTGAGTTGATTTCCCTGCTGTCCGACGACGGGCGCGCCACGCTGGCCTCGCTCGCCAAGAAGCTGCGCGTGGCGCGCGGCACCGTGCAGAACCGTCTGGCGCGACTTGAAAAGAGCGGCACCATCATCGGCTTTACCGTGCGCCTGCGGCCGCTGACCGAAGAGCACCGTATCAGGGGCTGGATGAGCATTGCCGTTGAGGGCAATCGCGCCGAATCGGTCATCAAGGCGCTGCGCACCGATCCGGCCGTCGCCTCGCTCCATTCGACCAATGGCCGCTGGGATATCGTCGCCGAACTGCGCACCGAGAGCCTGCCGGCATTCGACCAGGTTCTGCGCCGGATCCGGCTGATCGAAGGCATCTCCGATACTGAAACCAGCCTGCTGCTCTCGACCCATAAGGTTTAGGGGCGGCGCGCGGTGCTTTGTTGCGCAATTGTGAGCCGCTTCACGCGCCGTTCCTGACTGTGCGCCTATGGTGCCAGGGCATGCCCCTGCTGGGCTGTGCGCGGACGTGCCGTCAGGTAGGTGAATTCATGAAAGCAATTACGATTGCGTTGGCAAGCGTAGCGTTGAACCTGGCTGGCTGCGCCTCCATGAGCAAGGATGAGTGCCGGGTAGTCGACTGGCGCACCGTCGGCTACGAGGATGGCGCGGCGGGCCGGGCCAGCGACACCATCGGGCGGTATCGCAAGGCCTGCGCCAGCGCAGGCGTCACTCCCGATCTTGATGCCTACCGGGCGGGCCGCGCCGAAGGCCTGCGCGAGTACTGCCAACCACAAAACGGATTCCGGGCCGGAGCGAATGGCGCCTACTACGGCGGCTTCTGCCCGTCGGACCTGGCAGCTGCGTTCACGGAGGCGTACGAATCCGGCCAGGAGCTGCACGCACGCAGGCACCGCCTCGATGAGGCCAGCGCCCAGCTCGCGCAAGCGCGCAGCGAAATTGACAGCATCGAGCATCAGATGGTCAGCAATAGTTCCGTAGTTCTCGCTACCGAGACCACCAGCGAGGCACGCGCGCAGGCGCTGCTCGAGACCACGCAGCTGGCCAAGCGACATCAGCACCTGCAGGATTCACTGCCCCGGCTCGAACAGGAGCAGCGGCGCTGTCAGCGCGAGCTCGAAGAGTACGAGGTGCGGATCGCGTCGCGCGGCTAAGCGATCAGCTGACGCCGCCGCAGGCGGCGAGACCTGTCATCAGTCGCGGGTCTCGAACAACAGGCTCGAACAGGTCAATCCTGATTCCGCTTTCTGCAATTCAGAGATATCCAGCAGCTCAACCCTGAAGCCCTGGTCCCTGATCTGCTTTGCTGTGCGAGGGAAAGCGGCCGGAAACACCACAGTGTCGCCAATCTGCAGTGCATTGCCGGCGTGCGGTTCCGCGGGATCAACGTCCAGCCACCCGAAGCCGGCCATTGTTGTCCAGTCAAACCAGGCGCGGTTCCCCAGCAGTGTGTTGGCGCCCAGCAGAGTGACGGCGGATTTCAGGTGCAGGCAGCCGCTCACCGGCACCGCTGTCAATTCATAGCCATAAGCGCCCACGATGTTCGCCAGCTGGCGTATGCCTTCAGGATTGGAGCGCCGCGTTACACCAACGAACAGCTTCCTGCCGACGCGCAGCAGGTCGCCGCCTTCCAGCGTCCCCGGCAATGTGATGTACGCCAGTTTTCGAAACGGCTCGAGGGCCGCAGCGATGCTCGGCACTTCCTGGCGTCGTGTTTCGGCGCCGGGGGAACAAATGATCGCAACCTCGTCCAGCACGATGGCTGGGTCCTCGACGAACATGGAGTCCGGCAGCTGCGCTTCTTCGGGCAGGGCAATCACCCTGGCGCCAAGCTTCCCCAGCAAGACGTCGTAGCTATGGTGCTCGGCGCGAGCCTTCGCCAGGTCAATCGGTTCGCGTTCAATGAAGCTCAATTCGCATTTAGCGAAGGCCGGGCTCACGGCGCGCGTGATTGCTGTCAGCATGTTCTGGCACTAAATGAAGCTACCGACACTGGCACCGGGCTAGTTCGCCCGGTAGACCCATTCGCCACCGACCATGGTCCACACGACCTGGGTGTCGCGCATGCTTTCAGCTGGCACTGTCAGTACATCGCGATCCACCAGCGTCAGGTCGGCAACTTTACCGGGCTCGATGGATCCGAGCTTGTCCTGCTGGTTCATCGCGCGCGCCGCGTTGATCGTGTAGGCATAGAGCATCGCCTCGCGCGGCATGTCCTGGCGCGCATCCAGCACGCCCTTCGGGCCGGCGCGGGTTTCGGCCACATAGATGGCATTGAAGACATTGGGAGTGGATACCGACCAATCGCTGGCGCCGGCGATCACCGCGCCGGCATCAAGCATGGCGCGCGCCGGATACTGCCATTGGTAGATTTCCGGCGTCACATAGGGCTGCACCAGGTCGATGGTGTCGATACCGGCGGCCGCCCACAGCAGCTGGTAGGAGGCGATGACGCCCAGCGGCTTGAAGCGCGGCACATCCTCGGCACGTACGAACTGCAGATGCGTGATGGTGTGCGGCAGGCCGCTGTTGCCGTTGGCCGTGCGCGCTGCCTCATAGCCGTTCAGCGCCTGGTGTACGGCCAGATCACCAATGGCATGCGTGTGTACGATCAGACCTTGTCGGTCGGCGTCGATGCACAGCCGTGCGAAGTTCTTGGGCTCGAACAGCAGGTCGCCCAGTTTGCCGGTATTCCTGTATGGCGCGGTCATGGCGGCGCTTTGCGAGGGGTACTCCACCACACCGTCGGCAAAGACCTTCACGCCCGGTATGGTGAGATTCGGCACGCTGGCAAACTTCGTACGCAGCGCCAGCGCGTCCTGCAACGGGTTTGTGGCGTCGGCTTTCACCACCACGAAGGCGGCGACGTGCGCACTGAGTTTGTTGGCTGCCGCCAGATCGCGGTAGGCCGTGAGTTGTGCGTCGTCGACCGCCGGATCCAGCCAGGAGGTGATGCCCAGGCCATGCAGGTACTTCACGGCCGCTTCCGCGCCGGCCAGTTGCTTGGCCGCGTCGGCTGGCGGGATCTGCTGCTGGACGATCTCCAGGCCTTCGTCCACTCCGAAGCCGTTGGGAGTGAGGTCGGGCTCCAGGCCGTAGTACTTGCGCTTGGCTTCACTCAGTTTGGAAATGTAGGACTTATTCAATCCGGCGCGTTTGCGCAGGGCTGCATTCGACCAACCGGTGTGGCCGTCCATGCCGCCCAGAAACACCGGTTGCCTGGCGTAGGCGCCCGAATTGAAGCGCGCGTTCAGCTCGGGGATGTGCGACCAGATCTCCAGTGACACGCCGGTCACCATCAGAATATCGCCACTCATGCCGCGGCCGCTGCTCCTGGCTTCGGCGACGAAACTCTCGAGAGCATCGATTGTATGAATCTGGTCCTGTGCATCGGCCGAAAGCAGGCCGATGCCCCCATACACCGCGTGTACGTGGCTGTCGATCAGGCCCGGCAACAGGGTCTTGCCGCCCAGGTCGATGACCTGCGCGCCGGCGCCGACGCTCGCCTTGACAGCCAGGCGGTTGCCCACTGCAACGATCCGGCCGTCGCGGATGGCGACCGATTCGGCATAGGGACTTTGCGGGTTGGCCGTGAAGACCTTGCCGTTCACCAGCAGCAGCTCGCTGGCGAGTGCGGTGGACGCAGTGAATACGCCGGCAACCCAGACGGCAAGGATCAGACCGGCACGTGCAATACGCGCTGAACTCATGATGACGCCCTCAAGCAAGACCAATGATTGAATCCGGGAAATTCACACCGACGGGGCGGCGTGGTCGAGCTGCGCCTGCCGCGACGCCGGCGTGTCCCATCCGGATTTCACGCCCCAGATGAAAAAGACGAGACCGAGCGCGGCGACGAGCAGCAGATCCCAGCCCCACTGCAGATAGCCGTGACCGCCGAAGCGCGCGCTGCCGGCCCAGGAGACCAGTGCGATTGCGGGCAGATACACGATCAGCCAGATGGCCCCGCGCAACTCCTGCGTGAGATGCTGGCCGCCGTGTTTCACGCGATAGTAGGCGTAGACAGGCAGGGCGGCGAGCATGAGCAGCAGCACCTCGCCGGTCAGCGGCCACTTCGCCCAGTACAGCAGCTCGGTGGCAAATATAAAGGCCAGTGCGGCGATGACTGGCAAACCCTTGAGATGCAGCGGGCGGTGCATCTTCTGCGCGGTACGCCGCAGCGCCATGGCACTCACCGGTCCGGTCAGATAGGAAATGATCGTGGCTACGGAAATCACCGCGGCCAGCGTGCTCCAGCCGCGAAAGAAGAACAGAAACAGGAACGAGACGATGAGGTTGAGCCACATCGCCGGACGGGGCACCCGATAGTGCGGATGCAGATTGGCGAACGTGGCCGGCAGCGTGCCGTTGCGACTCATGCCGTAGATCATGCGGGCGGTGGTCGCCGTGTAGGTGATGCCGGTGCCGCTGGGGCTGACGAAAGCATCGGCGTAGAGCAGTATGGCGAGCCAGTGCAGGTTGACAATCAGCGCAAGCTCGGCGAACGGCGAGCGAAAATTGATCCCCTGCCAGCCGGCCTTGGCGAGCATCTCGGGCGGTACCGCGCCCAGAAAAGCCACCTGCAACAGCACATAAATCACCGTGGCGATGGCAATCGAGCCGAGTACGGCGATCGGAATGCTGCGCGCCGGATTGTGGGCTTCGCCGGCGAGGTTCACCGGGCTCTGAAAGCCGTTGAAGCTGAAGACAATGCCGGCCGTGGCCACCGCGGTGAGCACCGCCGCGAAATCCGTGACCTGCACGCCACCATGTATACCGACGTCAAAGTTTCCGGGATGAAAGCCGCTGGCGATCAGCGCCACGGCGGTGGCGGCCGGTACGACCAGCTTGAACAGCGTAATCGCGGTGTTCGAGCGTGCGAACAGTTTTACGCTCCAGAAGTTGAGCAGGAAGTAGACGATTACCAGGGCGGCGGCGATGGCAAGTCCTGGCGGCGTCAGTTCGCCGTGGCCGCTGGGCAGATGAACGAAGAGGTTCTGTGCCCAGGGGTAGCTCCACGAGGCCATGTATTGCACCGATGCTTCAGCCTCGACCGGAATAACAGACACTACCGCGATCCAGTTTGCCCAGGCGCCGAGGAAACCCACCAGCGTGCCGTGCGAATAATGGCTGTAGCGCACCATGCCGCCGGATTCGGGGAACATCGCGCCGAGCTCGGCATAGGTAAGCGCGATGGTGGTGATGATCACGGCGCCCAGAACCCAGGCCCAGACCGCGTTGGGCCCGGCAAGTCCGGCCGCCCGCCAGGCGCCGAATAACCACCCGGAGCCAATGATGGAGCCGAGGCCGGTGAGCATCAGTGCAAAAGTGCCCACTTCGCGGCGTGGCTGATGTGTATTCATGCGAGTGCGTATTCCGTGCCGGGCAGATAGCCAGCACTCTAGCATCGAATGGCTTTTCAGCGCATTGGTCGGGCGCGCCACTCGGATAAGGTTCGCCGCAACTGGGCGAAATCGCGCACCAGCTCGACTCCGGTCAGCGGGCGCAGCCGCTGCATTCCTTCGCCGCCGGCCCAGATCGCGACCGAATCCGGCAGCAGCGCGCGCAGATCGCCCAGGCTGCGCTGCGCTGGTCCCGATTGAAACATGCCGCTGAATGAGAGCGCCACGACGTCGGCCTGATGCGCGAGGGCCGCCTGCGCAATGTCGCCGGCGGGCGTCTGGGTTCCCAGCGCAATGCAGCGGGCACCTGCCGCGGTGAGCAGGGCCTCGGCCATCAGCAGTCCGATGCGATGTGACTCGCCTGGCATGGAGGTGAGCAGTACCCGCGGTGGGCCGCCATCATGCGATGCCAGGAATATCGCGTGACGTAGCGTGTTTTCGATCTGCTGGGAATAGAGGTGCTCTTCGTGGATGGCCAGTTCACCGCGCGACCACGCTTCGCCGACTTTGATATTGAGATCGTTGACGGTTTCGGTGACAAAGCGTTCGAGACCCTGGCGCACCAGTGCCTGCGCCAGCCATTGCCTCAGACGTTCACCGTCGTGAGATCTCAGTAGCGCCATGAAATCTGCAATGCCCGCCGGGTCGGCGTGCACGGCGGGTGAGCCCAGGAGCGCCAGTCGCTCGAGTTCGTCCAGATCGATCGCGACTATTTTTCCGGGTCGATGGCCGGCGTCGATCAGCCGCTTGATCAGGGTCAGCCGCGCGACCTGGCTGCGCGGGTAGACACGTTCGCCATGAGTGTCGCGTACGGGTTGAGGAAACCCGTAGCGGCGCTCCCAGATGCGCAGGGTGTCCTTGCTGAGGCCCGTGTCGCGCTCAACTGCACCAATGCCGGCATGGGCCTCGGTGTCCACTTCTTGAGTATTTGACCTGGACAAAAATAACTCTACGTATTGATTATTGACGAAGTATACGCTAATTTACCGTTTGTGACTAGGACAATATAAGGAACTCGCCTCGGCTTGCGATCAGGAAGATATGACAACGACAACTCAACTGGCGCTCGGGTGGGTCGAGCAGGGTCTGGTGCCCGACTCGGTGATCCGCGCCGGCATCCGACGTTTGCTGAAAACCCGCCTGGCCGAAATCAGCGCCGGCGACGCGGCTGGCGCGGCAGAACTGTGCGCGGCTTTTGCCGATGAGATCAGCACGGCGCCGATCGCGCTGCTGCCGGAGCAGGCCAATGCGCAGCACTACGAAGTGCCGGCGGCATTCTTCGCCGAAGTGCTTGGGCAGCACCGCAAATACAGCTCGTGCTGGTGGCCGGGCGGCATCGAAACGCTCGACCAGGCTGAAGCTGCCGCGCTGGCCGCAACCTGTCAACGGGCCGAACTTGCCGATGATCAGGACATACTCGAGCTGGGTTGCGGCTGGGGTTCGCTGACGCTGTGGATGGCGGAGCATTTTCCGCGCAGCCGTATTACTGCGGTTTCCAATTCGCACTCCCAGCGCGCCTATATCGAGGCCGAGGCCGTGCGCCGTAAACTCGCCAATGTGCGCGTCCTGACGCGCGACATGAACAGTTTCGAGTGCGAAGAACGTTTTGATCGCATTGTCTCGGTCGAGATGTTTGAGCACATGCGCAACTGGCCGCAGCTGTTCGGGCGCCTGAGTGGCTGGCTCAAGCCGCGCGGGCGCTTTTTCATGCATGTATTCGTGCACCGCTCGAGCCCCTATCTGTTCGTCGAGCGCGATGCCAGTGACTGGATGAGCCGCCACTTTTTTTCCGGTGGCATGATGCCGAGCGACGATCTGGCGCTGCACTTTCAGGAGCAGCTGCGGATCGTGCGGCGCTGGCGCTGGGACGGGACCCACTATCAGCGTACCGCCAACGCCTGGCTCGAAAACATGGACGCGCGCCGCGCTGCAGTGTGGCCGATACTCGCCGCTACCTACGGCCAAGAGCAGGCAGCGCAATGGTGGATGCGCTGGCGTGTCTTCTTCATGTCGTGCGCAGAACTGTTCGGCTATGAGCGTGGTCAGCAATGGTGGGTCAGTCACTATCTGTTCGAGAAGCGCACATGAATGCCACGCTGCCGCAGCGGACAGCGCTCATGAGTCCACGAACGGCTGGTCTGCTGTTCAACTTCATTGCCTTCCAGTTCGGCTGGTTTGCCTGCGTCATGGGAGCCGCTCGCGGCTGGCCCCTGACTGGCACCGCGATCGGCGCGGTGATCGTTGCCTGGCACATCGTGCGTGCCGCACGTCCGCGAGAAGAATTGAAGTTGATTGGCGTTGCACTGCTGATTGGAGTGCTGTGGGACAGTGCGCTGATTGCGTTCGGCTTGACGGATTTCACTTCCGGAACGCTGCTGGTGGGGCTGGCGCCGCCGTGGATTCTCGCGCTCTGGGCCTTGTTTTCAACCACGCTCAACCTGTCGCTCAGATGGCTCAGGCAGCGCTGGCTGCTGGCCGCGCTGCTGGGCGCAGTGGCCGGGCCACTTTCCTACTGGGCCGGCGCGCGCCTGGGCGCGGTGCAGCTCGTCGCGCCGTGGCCGGCACTGATCGCGCTCAGTATTGGCTGGGCCCTCATGACGCCGGTGTTGGTGATCGTCGCCAGCCGCTGCGATGGCATGCACGCCAGCGCTTAGCCGCCACCATGCCAGATCTTCATATCCTCGGGTATTCAGTGCTGTGCGGCGGCGGGGCGATACTGCTGCTGGCGTTCGCCACCTGGCTCGTCAGTCTGGTCAAGCGCGATGTCAGCATCGTGGACAGCGTCTGGTCGCTGCTGATCCTGCTGGCTGGCATGGTCTACGCGGCCACACTGCCGGTCCGCGGGGTGCGCGCGGCATGGGTTCTGGCGCTGGTCGCGCTGTGGGCGCTGCGTCTGACAGGCTACATCAGCTGGCGCAACTGGGGCGAGCCCGAAGATCACCGCTACCAGGAGATCCGTGCCCGCAACCAGCCTGATTTTGCAGCGAAGAGCCTGTACCTGGTATTCGGTCTGCAGGGGGTGCTCGCCACAATCGTGTCGTTGCCGCTACTGGCCGCGCTCGCCAGTTCCCGCCAGCCCAACTGGCTGGATGCGCTGGGTGCCGCAGCAGTGGTGTTCGGCCTGGTTTTCGAGACCCTGGGTGACTGGCAGCTGGCGCGCTTCAAGGCCAGTGCGGCGAGCCACGGCCGCGTGCTGGATACCGGTCTGTGGCGCTACACGCGTCATCCGAATTACTTTGGTGAGTTCTGTGTGTGGTGGGGCTTCTATCTGATCGCGCTCGCGGCTGGCGGTTGGTGGAGCGTAATCGGACCGCTGTTGATGTCGCTGCTGTTGCTCAAAGTGTCGGGCGTATCGCTGCTTGAAAAGGATATCGGGGAACGCCGTCCGGCGTACCGGGCCTATATCGCGCGCACCAGCGCCTTCTTCCCTGGTCGGCCGCGAGGCGTCGGCTGATGTGGCCCGCTGGTATCAGTACGCGGCTGCTGGGCGCGGCGCTATTGCTCGCGGCCAGCCTGCAGGTCGAGGCACGCTCACGCAGCTGGGATTTCCAGGTATTTCTCGGCGATGCGCCAATCGGCTATCACCAGTTCACACTGGACGAGCAGGGCGAGCGGCGCGAACTGCGCAGTGAGTCGCGCTTCGCGGTGAAAGTACTGCTGTTCACCGCTTACCGATATGAGCATGACGCGACCGAACTGTGGCGCGGCGACTGCCTGGAGAGTCTCACGGCGCGCACCAACGACAATGGTGGCCGGCCAACAGTGGATGCACGAAGCGATGGCGAGCGCCTCGCGGTCGCTACCGGCAAGGGCCGCGAATCCATTGCCGGCTGCGTCATGAGCTTCGCCTACTGGAATCCGCAGATCCTGCGCCAGGCGCGCCTCCTCAACCCGCAGACCGGCGAATATGAAGCCATCAAGGTCACGACACTGGGTGTGGAAAACATCACGGTGCGCGGCGTGCCGGTCGAGGCGAAGCGCTTTCGCCTTACCGGCAGCGGCAAGCCAATCGATCTGTGGTATTCGTTGGGCGACGAATGGTTGGCGCTCGAATCCACCGTGGCTGGCGGCCGCCGCCTGCGCTACCTGCTCAATTAAAGAGGAGAGGGTCTTGAAAATTTCGACACTGTTTGCCGGTCTGGCTTCGCTGTCACTGCTCGGCGGCTGCCAGGGAACGGCTGCGCCACTGCCGACGGTGCCGCATGTCGATCTTGAGCGCTTCATGGGCGACTGGTACGTGATTGCCTGCATTCCGACCTACATCGAGAAGGGCGCGCACAACCCAGTCGAATCGTACCGCCTGGAGGCCGATGGCACGATCGCGACTACCTTCACATTCCGCGCCGGCGGCTTTGACGGCAAAGCCAAGCGCTATAAGCCGCGCGGCTTCGTGATCGATCGCAACTCGAACGCTATCTGGGGCATGCAGTTCATGTGGCCGATAAAAGCCGACTACCGAATCATCTACCTGGACGCGGCGTATGGGCAGACGATCATCGGTCGCCAGCAGCGCGACTACCTGTGGATCATGGCGCGTACGCCGCAGATCAGCGCTGCGGACTATCAACGCATGGTCGACTACGCGGGCCAGCGGGGGTACGACCTCAGCCGGCTCCAGAAGATGCCCCAGCAATGGCAATGAGCAGCGGCATGAAGATTGCGATCATCGGCAGCGGCATCGCCGGCAACGTCGTTGCCCACCGTCTGCAGCGCGAACACGAGATCACGGTATTCGAGGCGGCCGCTCATATCGGCGGCCATACGCATACCCACGAGATCGACCTGGATGGCGAGCGGCTCGCCATCGACACCGGATTCATCGTTTTCAATGACTGGACCTACCCGAACTTCATCGCCTTGCTGGACGAGCTGGGGGTCGAGTCCCAGGCCAGCGCGATGAGCTTCAGTGTGCGCAACGAAGCGAGTGGCCTGGAATATAACGGCACGACGCTCAACACACTGTTCGCCCAACGAAGCAACCTGCTCAGGCCCTCGTTTCATCGCATGCTGCGCGACATCATGCGTTTCAATCGGGAAGCGCCTGCGCTGCTTGAGTCGACGAGCGACGTTGGACTCGGCGAATACCTGGCTGCGCAGGGCTATTCCCGAGAATTCATCGGCGACTATCTGATGCCGATGGGGGCGGCCATCTGGTCCACCGACCCGACGCGCATGCTGGCGTTTCCAGCCCGCTTCTTTGTGCGCTTCTTCCACAACCACGGCATGCTGTCGGTGAATGCGCGGCCGCAGTGGCGCGCGATTCGCGGCGGTTCGGCCCGCTACGTCGATAAGCTGGTGGCCCCGTTTCGCCAGCGCATACGCCTGAATACGCCGGTTGAAGCGGTGCGGCGCCTGCAGGATCGGGTGCTCGTCAAGGCACGCGGCACGGAGGCCGAGCGCTTCGATCAGGTTTTCTTCGCGTGTCATTCGGATCAGGCTCTGAATCTGCTGGCCGATGCGACGCCGCTCGAGCGCGAAATTCTCGGCGCGATTCCTTACCAGGAAAACGAGGTGGTACTGCATACCGATACGGCACTGCTGCCGCGTGCACGACGTGCCTGGGCAGCATGGAACTATCATGTGGTGAGCGGGCAGCAGGAGCGCGCCGCCCTGACCTACAACATGAACATCCTGCAGAGCCTGCAGACGCGCACCACCGTGTGCGTTACCCTCAATCACAGTGAACACATTGCCCCTGCCAAGATCATCAAGCGGCTCAGTTGCCAGCATCCGTTGTATACGCCCGCCGGCGTCGCGGCGCAGCAGCGCCAGCGCGAAATAAACGGTGTGCAGCGCAGCTACTACTGCGGCGCCTACTGGCGGTTCGGCTTCCATGAAGATGGGGTGGTGAGCGCCCTCAACGCTCTCGAGCATTTCGGAGCAGCCGACCATGCACAGCGCGATCTATCACGGGTGGCTTAGCCACCGGCGGCGTGTGCCGCGCGCGCACGCGTTCCGCTATCGCCTGTTTTTCATGTACCTCGATCTGGCGGAGATCGATAGCGTGTTTCGCGGCCGCTGGCTATGGTCGACGCGGCGGCGGGCGCTCGCGCACTTCAGTCGCCGTGATCATCTGGGCGATGCACGCCTGCCGCTTGACCAGGCGGTGCGTGATCTGGTCGAGGAGCGCAGCGGGCGCCGGCCGGGCGGACCGATCCGCCTGCTCACGCACCTGCGGTATTTCGGCCATTGCTTCAACCCGGTGAGTTTCTACTACTGCTTTGACGCCGACGATACGCAAGTCGAGACTGTAGTTGCCGAAGTCAATAACACGCCGTGGGGCGAACAGCATTGCTACGTTCTGGGTGCTGCCCAGCGGGTGGCTGGAGGAAGACACCAGCGATACCGCAGCGACAAGGCGCTGCACGTCTCGCCCTTCATGCCAATGGCATTGGTTTACGACTGGGATCTGGGCAAGCCGGCCGGGGAGTTGGACATTCACATGGCGCTCGCGCCAGCGGACGGTAGCAATGAGAGTATTTTTGCTGCCAAGCTGCAGCTGGAGCGCGCTGACATCAGCGGCCTGCGGCTGGCGGGGATGCTGGCCCGCTTTCCGCTGATGACGTTGCAGGTCGTCTTTGCCATCCACTGGCAGGCCTTGCGGCTCTGGTTGAAGGGTGTGCCCGTGCATACCCATCCGGCGAAACAGCACGGGTCGCCAGGCACCCGACAGCCAGCGACCCCCTAAGCGTCAAC